>DASSRQ010000212.1:0-9170 GCA_035701665.1 Vulcanimicrobiaceae bacterium | reverse complement strand
CAGCGCGCGCTGCATCCCCTCGCGGTCGCCGCGCGCGGCGACGACGGCTTCAAACGCGGCTTCGTCGGCTGCGCGCAGCTGCGACATGCGCTCTCTTAGCCCGTCGGCGCGTTCGGCCAGGCCCTCGTCCTTGGAGATGCGGGCGACCATTGCGGTGAGCGCGCACGAGAGCGCTCCGGCCACCATCGCGGCGCTGCCGCCGCCGGGCGTAGGGTCCGCGGATGCGAGTTTTGTCAGATAGGGAGCGAGATCGTCCATGGACTCCCCTCTTACGACATGAAGGCAGCCAGACTTCCCTCGTGGTGCCGCCGTACCGGAGCAGGGTACACTAGCGCAGAATATCATCTTCCCGGTCAACAAACCGGGAGATACACCTCGTTCACCGTTAGGAGAGCCGGCTTCATGCAGGTTATGGAACAAAAGGGCGACGTCAAGGATCGTTCGCTTGCCGAACAGGGGCGGTCGCGCATTGCTTGGGCCGGTGCTTACATGCCCGTCCTCGCGCAGATCAAAGAACGCTTCGCGCAAGAGAAACCGCTTGCGGGCGTTCGTATCGGCGCGTGTCTGCACGTGACGACCGAAACCGCGAACTTGATGCTCGCGCTGCAAGCCGGCGGAGCCGAGATCGCGCTGTGCGCCAGCAACCCGCTCTCCACGCAAGACGACGTTGCCGCGGCGCTGTGCGAATACGGCATCCCGACGTACGCGATCAAAGGCGAGAATCACGACACGTATTACAGCCACATCGAAGCCGTTATCGCAACGAAGCCGCACATGTCGATGGACGACGGCTGCGATCTCGTGAATACGATCTACGGCAAGCACAACGAACTGCTTGCGGACATGATCGGCGGATGCGAAGAAACCACGACGGGCGTGATTCGTTTGAAAGCGATGCAGAAGGACGGCGTGCTGCCGTATCCGGTGATCGCGGTCAACAACGCGCTTACGAAACACATGTTCGACAACCGTTACGGCACGGGGCAGTCGACGCTGGACGGTATCGTCCGCGCGACGAACGTGCTGCTTGCGGGACGCACGGTCGTTGTCGTTGGTTACGGCTGGTGCGGACGCGGCGTGGCGTCGCGTGCGACCGGCATGGGCGCGCACGTCGTCGTTACCGAGATCGATCCGCGCAAGGCGCTGGAAGCGGTGATGGACGGCCATCGCGTGATGCCGATTGAAGAAGCGGCGAAGATCGGCGACGTGTTCGTTACGGTGACGGGCAACTATCACGTAATCGACGAGCAGCACTTCAAACTGATGAAGGACGGCGCGATCGTCTGCAACTCGGGCCACTTCAACGACGAGCTCAACCTGGAGTGCCTGCCGGGCATCAGCAAAGGCAAAACCGAGCCGCGCGCGTTCGTCGAGCAGTACGAACTGCACGACGGCCGTAAGGTGTGTATCCTCGCAGACGGACGTTTGATCAACCTGGCTGCAGCTGAAGGCCACCCGGCCGCGGTTATGGATATGTCGTTCGCAAATCAGGCGATGTCGGCGGCGTACCTTGCTCAGAATCATAAGGATCTCGAGAAGCAAGTCTACGACGTTCCGGAGCACATCGACGAAGAAGTGGCCGAGCTGAAACTCGCGTCCATGAACGTGCAGATCGACACGCTGACTCCGGCACAAGAAAAATACATGGCATCCTGGAGCGAGGGAACCTAAGTGGCGTATCGCCGTCTATTTACCAGCGAATCGGTGACCGAGGGACATCCCGACAAAGTCGCCGACCAAGTCTCCGATGCGGTACTCGACGCCATTCTGGCGGCGGACCCGAACGGACGCGTTGCGTGCGAAACGTTTGCAATCACCGGACAGATTCATATCGCCGGCGAGATCAGCACGTCGACGTACGTGGATATTCCGCGCATCGTGCGGCAAGTGATCGCCGACATCGGTTACACGAAATCCGCGGTCGGATTCGACGCGGAAACGTGCGGCGTAAGCGTTTCGGTCGACGAACAGTCGCCGGATATCGCGATGGGCGTGGACAAATCGCTCGAGGCCAAGCAAGGCGAACACCCGGAAGACGCGTTCGAGAAGATCGGCGCCGGCGACCAGGGCATGATGTTCGGCTACGCGTGCCGCGAAACCGACGAACTGATGCCGCTGCCGATCGTGCTCGCGCACAACCTGACGCGCTACCTTGCCGCAGTTCGTAAGAACGGCACGATTCCGTATCTTCGTCCGGACGGCAAATCGCAAGTCACGGTGGAGTACGAAAACGACAAGCCGGTGCGCGTGGATGCGGTCGTTATCTCGACGCAGCACGACCCCGACATTCCGCTCGAAACCATTCGCCAAGAGATCACCGAACAGGTGATCTACAAAGTGATTCCGGCATCGCTGCGCGACGACAAGACGCGTATCTACGTCAACCCGACGGGCCGCTTCGTTATCGGCGGACCGAAGGGCGACGAGGGCCTGACCGGACGCAAGATTATCGCCGACACGTAAGGCGGTATGGCGCGTCACGGCGGCGGCGCGTTCTCGGGCAAAGATCCGACGAAGGTGGACCGTTCGGCTGCGTACGCGGCGCGCCACGTTGCGAAGAACGTGGTTGCGGCGGGCCTGGCGGACCGCTGCGAAGTGCAGGTGGCGTACGCCATCGGCGTCGCGCATCCGGTCAGCGTGCTCGTCGAGACGTTCGGCACGGCCAAACTTCCGGAAGAGCGTATCGCCGAACTCGTGAAATCGACGTTCGACCTGCGTCCGGCGGCCATCATTCAGCATCTGGACCTGCGGCGCCCCATCTACCGTCAGACGGCTTCGTACGGCCACTTCGGCCGCCCGGACCTCGACCTGCCGTGGGAACGCTTGGATAAGGTCGACGCCTTGCGCAAGGCGGCCGGTTCGGATGCCCTCAAGGTGCCGAACTTTACGTAGTCTCTCAACGTTCTAGGTACAAGACACCATGGATACCATGGCACCGATTCAAACCGGTACGAAGGAGAACCAACGTTACATGATCAGAAGCAGAATTCCGGCGCTCGCGATGCTCTTGGCGTTCATGCTGCCTGTGGCGGCGCTCGCGCAGACCGTGACGCTCTCGCAAGGTCAGAACATCAACGTCCAAATGCAGGACACGGTCGATTCCGGCAACGCATATGCCGGCCAGCACTTTACGGCGCGCGTCGTTTCGCCGTATCCGAATGACGATTCGACGTTCGAGAACGCAATCATCAACGGTACGGTCGTGAAAGTCGTGCCCGCGGGTCAAGGCCGCAACGCGGAACTGCACTTTGCGTGGGACAGTATCACGCTGCAGAACGGCACGAGCTATCCGATCAACGCCGTCATGACCACCGGCGGTCCGCAGCAGCAACAGCGTAACGGCGGACACGTCGCCCTCTCGACGCTCGGCGGCATGATTGCCGGCAACATCGTCGGCAAGACGATCTTCCACACCGGCATCGGCGGAGCCGTCGGCGCGGTTGGCGGATTCCTGGTCGGTTACAACAAGAAATCGAACATCTCGATGAAACAAGGCACGGGTTTCCAACTGACGCTGACGCGTCCGTTGATGGTCCGCCGCCAAGCCGGCCGCCCGTACTAACGTTTCTCGCTTGCGCGCACGGCGCCGCCGGTAACGCAGAGCGATAACCCGCTAGTACTGAGCCTCTCTGCTAAGCAAAAAAGAGCGCTGCAACCGCAGCGCTCTTTTCATTTAGCGGCTTTCATTTCGGACTGCGGGCGAGGCGATAGCAGCAAATGCTACGGCCAGATAGCAGTACGCGCTCACGGTCATCGCGGTGTGCGGCGAAAAGCGGTCGGCGAGGTAGCCGAACCCGAGAATACCCGGCGCCATTCCGGCAAGTACGATGAGACGCACGACACCGAACACGCGGCCGACGTAGTCTTCCGGCGTTACGCGTAAGCGGAAACCGATAATCTGCGCGATCTCGAAGTTGGCGCAGCCGTTGCCGAGCGCCCAGAACGTTCCGGCGATCCAGATGTTGTGCGTGTAGATGACGGGCAGAAAGAGCACCGCATCCAGCAGCAGCGCGACGCACAGCATGCGCCCGAAGGGCCAACGTCCCGCCAGTTTCCCGGCGACGAGCGAGCCTCCGAGTGCGCCTATTGCAGAGATGCTGAAGAAGAGGCCCACTTGCGGATCCGTCGCCCCGAACGTTTTCTTCAAAAACGGAATGACGATGGCAAAACCGCCGAAGCCGATGAGGTTCAGCATCCCGCTTGCAAACGCTTGCGCGCGCATGCCGCGGTCGGAGAACACGAGCCGGAAGCCCGAGCGGATGTCTTCCCGAATATGAAGCACGCTGGGCATGCCGCTTACGGTTTCGGGTCCAAGCGTCGGAATGCGGGCTAGCGCGAGTTGCGACCAGAGGTACGTAAAGGCGTTGATCGCCAGCGCCGGCAGCGGTCCGAACACGCTGAACATCGCGCCGCCGATAGCGGGGGTGACGAGATTCGAGGTGTTTTCGAGGGCACCGAGTGCTGCGACCGCTTGCGTTCCGCGTTCTTTTCCGAGCAGAAACGGTAGACTCGACGACTGCCCGCCCATAAAGACGGCGGCGCACATCGAGATGAGAACGAGTCCGCCGTACAGCACGCCGATCGTTAGCGCGTGCATCGCAAAGAGCACGGCGAACGTCGTCATTACGGCACAGCGTATTCCGTCGGTGACGATCATGAGGGTGCGCCGATCCAAACGATCCGCAAGCGAACCGCCAATCAAACCAAAAACCGAAAACGGCGCTATTTCGCAGACGTACGACACGCCGGTCGACAATGCGGAACCCGTGAGTTTGTAAACGAGCAGCGGAACTGCTAGGATGCGCAGCCCGTCCCCGACCACGCTGAGCGCCTGGCCGAGATAAAACAAACGGAACGCGCGCGACGCAAAGATGCTCACGCGAAGACTCCTTAAACTTGAACGCGTGCGATGTACGGTCGAATCAGCCGCCGCAGGGCGCGGCGGGAGGCACACACAGATTCGAAAGTCGCTAACGCATAGTAAAGGCGATTTTACGGTTGGATTGTGTCTCTGTCAACCCTCGCACTAAATTTTACGTTCCGAGGGGGAGGAGCCGTGCCTCAAGGGACCAAATAGGCCGGGTCGCCCGAAAGGGCTTCGCGTTCCCGAGTAGCTCAGTTGGTAGAGCAATTGACTGTTAATCAATGGGTCGCTGGTTCGAGCCCAGCCTCGGGAGCCATTAAGAAAAGAGCCGCCTTTGGCGGCTCTTTTTATTTCGTCGAGCCGGCGCTTTCGAATCCGAATGCGACCGTGAAGATCGCGATATCGTCTGCGGCGGGCGGCTGTACGACCTTCTCCAAGAGATGCAACGCCGGACTCTCAACGTGGGCCGCCGGCCAGCTGCGCAACGCATCACGCAGCGCGCGTTCGCCCTCGAGCAAATTGCGCGTAGCCTCGACGAGTCCGTCGGTATAAGCGACGAGCAACGCTGCATCATCCAACGAAACCTTCGCCGACGTCCGTTTCGCGCCGTCAACCAGACCCAGCAGCGTATCGCCGGTCGAAAGTTCTTCGACCGACCCGCTCGAACGATATATCAGCGGCGGGGGATGACCCGCGTTTGAAAACTCAAGCGTCCGCTGATCGGCGTTGAGTATGCCGAAAAATACGCTTGCGAGAAAGTCCGAGTGCTCCGCGAGCATGATGTCTTCTACCGAGGAAATAATCGAACCGCAATCGTTGTTTTCGAACTGGGCGGCGCGCGTCGCCACGGCTCTAAACGATTGCCGGATTTTGCTCATCAGAACGGCTGCTTCGAGCCCGTGACCGGTAACGTCGCCGACAGAAAAAGCGAGCGAACCGTTCGAGAGTTGAAACGCGTCGTACCAATCGCCGCCGACGAGCAAATCCTTGGAACTCGGCTTGTAAACCGCGTCGAAATGCATGCCTGAGAACGGCGAAGGCAGTTTTGGCGGCAGCGCGGCGCGTTGAAAAGCCTCTTTCGCTTCACGAGCCGCGTGGATCTCCATTGCCGTACCGATCCACTGGGCGATGTTGCCGCTGCCGTCGCGCAATGCACGCGCGTGCGCCGAAAACCAGCGCCACTCGCCCGAAGCGGCATGGCGGACGCGATACTCGACCTCGACGTCTTTGCCGCTCTGCATACCGGCATACCAAGCCGCGCCGACCGTTGCAACGTCGTCGGGGTGGATGTACTTGCGCCATTCTTCGCCGATGTCGCGCTCGAACTGCGGCTGTCCGGTGTACTCGAACCAGGCGCGGTTGAAGAAGTTCACGACGCCGTCCGCGTCCGACATCATCACGAGTACCGGCAAAGCATCTGCCATGCCGCGTTGCGTCTCCGCGATCGCGTCGATCAATCGCATCAAGGCCTATTTTATTCGCCGGGGCGTTTTCCCGCTGCGCGCACGCCTGCTTAGGTGTGCGACGCTACTCGTTCGCACCTACCTGTGAATCGCACTTACGCCGCCCACGTCAAAGGACTACCATGTGCGAAGCCGACCACCGCCGGATGGCGGGGCCGGCTTTCCTTTTTCTTGCTGCATTCATGCATTAGGAGGATGGGTCTCAAATGATAAGACGCTACGTCATCGCGGGTGCGGCGCTTGCGTGCACCGCCTTGATGCAGACTAACGCAGCGGCCGCTCCCGCGAATACGGTTTCGCGCTACATGGCGACCGTCAATACCACGACACTCTATAATGAAGGCTGCGCTATGGGCAAAGCCGGCCAGAGCGGCGTCGTCATTCTCGACTACGGTGAGCCCGATGTTTCGGGAACGACGCAAGGCACGTACGACTACGGCAGCGCGTTCGTATCTGATTCGGCGATCGTTTCTGCGGCCGAATCGTATCTGGACGGATTTTGGAACTGCTCGCCTTCGTCGCCGCAGCTGCGCTTGGCGATCGGTTCGAGCAACTATGGCGGCCATGTCACGAGCGCCGCCGGAACGGCGTGGGGCAACGCGGTCAACTCGCTCAACTCGTACATCTCGACTAAAGGATACGGATCGCAAGAGTTCGCGCGCGGCGCAATCGATGCCGAACCCGGTTGGGATACCGCCTTTACCGGTACGTCTAATTGGATCACCGGGTACAACGCAGCAACGTCGACACCGCTCTACGATTTCGGTTCGGCGGATGCGTGTCCGTACAGCGGTTACAGCGGCAACTGCGACGGTTGGGGGCAGCACGGCCTTTGGTGGGTTTCGTGGGGCAATACCGACGGATATCCGCTGCCGGAGATTTATCAATGGTCGATGGCCGATCAGTGGTATACCGAAAGCGTTTACTCCGCGACGACGCAGAGCAACGGAAAGCTCGGCTTTCTCGGCACGATGACGCAGTACGCGGCATCGGGCAATACCGGCACGTACACACCGGCACAGGGATTCGATACCTTGCAAGGCCTGCTCAACGGCGACTCGCGGACATCGTACGCCATGTCGTATTCGACCGACATCACGTGGGCAAACTAAGAGGAGCGTGCAGATGAAACTATTAGGAATTGCCGCGGCCCTGGGTGCTGCGCTCGCTCTTGATGCATGTGCACACGGCGGTAATTCGTCGTTGCCCGGAGCAGCCAGCGCCTCGCAGACGCAAAACATCAAAGCATCGGTCGAACAGATGCACATAAGAAGCTCGTTTGTTGCCGCAAAACATCCCGGGTACGTGGCCGAATCGCCGCAATCGATAACCTGGCCGTCCGGTATCTCGCAATCCGGTGAAGCACCGGTTCCCGGCGGCATGTTCTCGATTGAAAACCAATATAATACGACATCGAACGGACGATACGTCACCGTCTACGCCGGTTCGCGAAAAACGGACGGACAAGGCGTGCTGCTGATCGTACAGCGCTCCTCGGATCTGCACACCGTAAGCGCAGTCACCGATGTAGTCGCGCCGTCGTCCGTGCGCATCGAAAGCGCGTCGAACGGCCAACTCCAACTGCGCGAGAGCCAAACGGGCCGCGCAATCGTTCACGACATCCCCGCCTTGTAGCGCGGGGTGCAGCAACGAGGACGGCTCATCATCCGGTGGGCCGTCTTCGTTTTGTCCAAAAGGCGCAGCCCGGCGAAAAAGCAAACGCGCGACTCATGTTGCTTGCAGCAGTGGCCTTTTTACTGGCACAGGTTCAACCGATCGCAGCGGGCTCTCCGCCGCCGGTTCCGACCATCTCGCGGTACATGTCGACCGTAGATCCCGGCCGGGTGTACGAACTCGGTTGCTTTCAAGCCTCGCGTAACGTCAGCGGAATTGCGGTGCTCTCGTTCGGTCGCCCCATGTACGATGCGGCGAGTAAGGCGTACGGCACGCATCTGTATTTCGGAAACTTCACGTCGCTAACGCAGATTCAAAGTGCCGTTCAAGCGTATTTGGACGGCTATTGGAATTGCATGCCGAAGGCGAATGCGCCGGCGCTGCAGCTCGGTGTTGGTACGACGAACTACAGCATGCCCGGCCCGTCGCAAGCCGGCGACGTGACGCGCGAACACGGGGTCGCGTGGGCAAAGATGATCGTCTCGCTGGACGCGTACGTGCACGCCAAAAATTACGCATCGAACCTCACCGTCACCGGTGCCGACGACATGGAACCGAGTTGGGCTCCCGCGCCCGCAACCCGGGCATGGGTCGACGGCTATGCGTCCGTCACGCATATTCCGCTGGTCGACTTCGGCTCGGCCGACGGCTGCCCGCCGTATGGAACGTGTAACAACGGCTGGACGCCGGAAGACGTTTGGTACGTCGCCGAAGGCAGCGGCGTAAGCCAAGCGTTTCCCGAGATCTACACGCAAAGCGGCGCGCAGAGCAAGGAGTGGTACAATTTGAGCCTTTATGGCGCGCAGCATCATAGCCGCCCGATTCACTTTCTCGGCGCATGGACGCAATACGAAGCGGCAAATCTGTGCTGTACGCTCAACCCGCAGGAAGCGTACGCGCAACTAAGCGATGCGCTTAACGCGGACCCGCGAACGGCGCAGCCGCTGCGGTACGCAAGCGATATTACCTGGTCGAACTAGCCGCGCGCGGCAGCGAACGCACGGCCGCGATAGCAAGCAGCACTGCGGCTAAGACGATCAACACGAGAGATAACGAGTGCAGCGCGGCATCGTTTGCGCCGGCGCTAAAGGCAATTGCGATCAAACTCGACGCGAGCATCGCCCCGATGTAGCCCGCCGTACGCAGTAAGCCCGATGCAACGCCCATAG
>DASSRQ010000211.1:0-5328 GCA_035701665.1 Vulcanimicrobiaceae bacterium | reverse complement strand
CAAGTCATGATCGTCGGTGTGTCCCACTTGCAGGCCAAGCGTGACGTTCACAATAGCGTGTACGCAGACAGCCCGCTCTCACCGAAGCGGCAGGCGCAGATCGATGACGTCGTGAGACGCCTTGCGCAGTTTCGCCCAACGAAGGTTCTGATCGAAGAGGACTTCGGCGATAAGCGCTACACGGACCGGTACCGCGACTACCTAGCCGGACGCTTTACGCTCGGCGCGAACGAAGTCTACCAATACGGCTTCAAACTTGCGGCGCGCTCCGGCGACAAGGCCATCTACCCGATCGACGCAGACGGGCCGGCGATTATCGACGACAAGACGGCGGCCGGAAAGCAAATCAACGCGTACCTTATGAAGAACTTTCTGCGCGTGAAGGATCCGCAGATGGATGCGTTCATCGCGCACGATCAAAACCTGCAACTGCACGGCACGTATCTTGACGAGTTGCGGTATCTCAATACCGATGAGGCGATCCGGGCCAACGCAGCGTGGTACAGCATTATGGCCGGTATGGGGCGCGAGAGCGGCAACGCCGGCGCTGCGTACGTGTCGCAGTGGTATGGCCGCAACTGCTACATCTTTTCGAACATCCTGAGCGTTATTCGCCCCGGCGACCGCGTCGTCGTGATTATGGGTCAGGGGCACGAGTATTTGCTTCGCGAGTTCGTGCGCCTTAATCCGAACCTGACGTACGTCAACGCTTTGCATTATCTGCATTGAGGAATGAAGCGGCGCTAGCACCTGCCGTCACGCGAGTGCATCGCGACTCGTACTGACGATATGGCATTAGTGGCTCTCGTTCTGGCGGCGGTTCTTTCCGCACCGTTCACGCTGGAGATTGGCAAGCCTGGGGTGGATCTTGAGTCCCATACCGGTGTGTGGGAGATGAAGGTCGCGCCGGACGAGATTGCCGGCCTTTCGCTGCGTGTCATTGCGCGAGTCCCGTTTGGTACGATGACGCTGCGCGGTACGCCGCAAACGGTTCGCTTCATAAGCGTCGAAACGTACATTCGCAAGAACGGAGCAACCAATACCGACGGACGTTTCGTGACGCCTCATCCGAACGAAGTGTATAGTCCGTATCGTCCGGGATCGACTGTGACATGGTGGAACAGCGCTATGCCCGGCGCATTTTGGATCCGCAATGGCGCACTGCATTTTCGGCAAGCAAAGCCGTTTGCGGTATCGCTCGATTTGCGATATGACGAGTCGGCTCGCGAGTGGCGCGGTGGGTATGCTTCGCCCTATTACAATGGCAACGTCATACTCGTTCGTCCGCGCATGGACGTTGCAGGCACCCCGGCGGGAGTGTGGATGGAATCGGCAAGCCGCGGGTTCGACCTCGCTAGGAACGAGACGCGCGATATGCAGTGCCTATACGCAGCGCTCGGTGAGGACGGGCAACTCGTGCTCTGGGGCCAGTACGTGCAAGAAAACGCCGCTACTCCGCTCACTTCAGAAGCGACGTGGTTCGACGAGTCGTACGGCGAGGCGCTAACAGACACGCTCACAACGCACACCGGTAGTGCCTGGAGTTTCTTGTACGCGAACGGTATGTGGAGCGAACGTATTACAGGAACGCTTAGTGCTGATGGTTCGACATTTTCGGGCCAAGCCACCGACCACCAAGGCAACGGCGCTGTCCCGATAGGAAATCCCCCGCAGCCGTTCGCATGGAAACGAGCCGCGGGGGATTCTTGCCTGCCTTAGCTACCGCGTGTGAACCGCGTTCAACGATCCGTTAGCGGCGTGGATCAGGTTCTGCAGATGCGCCGCCATCGCGCGATCGGAACCTAACCGTCCGTGCAGCGCGTGCTGCGCATCTTGCGCGATGCGCTGCAGTTCGGCACGCGCAAGCGCCTGCGCGTCGCCCGGCGTTCCGGCTGCCGGTTTGTTCACCAGCGTTTCCAGATGCGCCGCGTACGCCAGTTGCAGGTTGCGTGTAACGAGCGGAAGGCTCGCGCGTGCAAGAGGTTTCGACACGATCGATGCGTGCAGCCAATCGAACAGATCGGCCATGCTCATCGTTTGCCCCGAGCTTTCCGTCGGGTTTTCTGCAATGCGCGAGAGCACGACCGGCTGGAACAAGAAATCCAGCACGCTGTTCTGTGCGCGGGCGATGCGAGCTGAGAGTGCGTAATCGTGACGCACGGGCGGATTGTACGCCCACTCCGGCAGATTGCCGTAGCCCGGCCAGCCGGTGTAGCCGTAACCTGCCCACTCGTCGTAACTCAGATGCTGGAGCGTCGATGCCGGTACGTGCAGCGCGTCACCGTTGAACAGATACGCGTCGAGAACGTCGAACGCGCGTTTCTCTTCCGAACGCGACACCGGAACGACGGGGGCGTTCGCGCCCGGATCGCCGCGGTGCGCGCGTGAGAGATACTGTCCGCCGATGAAGTGCGAAACGATGCCGGGACAGCGCAGATAGCTGTTTAGGAATGTCGAGAACTCGCGCGACTCTTCTTCGTAGTCGTGCGCCGGCTGCGGCCACAAGCGGCCGATGCCGTTCATCTGATCGCGGTACATGTGCATCTGCACCTGACACCAGCCAATCGGATCGTTCGTCAAATCGCCTTGTTCGGAACGCGGATCGGATGCGTGGCCGTTGTTCCACGAGACGTCTTCGTCCGACATGTAACGGTAACGCGGATCACTCCATCCGGATGCCCAGCGTTCCAGCGTCGGACGCTCGTCTTCGGGCGTGCGCGCATTCGGCAGCGGCTGGTAGCCGTATTTGATTGCGAAGTAGTCGTACGGTCCGAGCGTCGTCTGATAGTACTCGCCGTTCGGCGTGCCGCGCGGCCAAATGTTCAGCGGCGCGTACTCCATCACGCTGGACGCGATGCCGTTCCGATCGGTAAACGGCATACTCTGCAGTTCTTTGGCGCTGTAGGCCATCGATCCGATGAAGTTGTGCTGCAGGCCCATGTTGTGGCCCATCTCGTGCACGAGCGTCGCGAAGACCTGATCGTGAACGAACTTTGCCGGCACCGGGTCCGTGTTACGCCCGTACCGGATCGGGTCGACCACGTTCTTCCACGTGTTGTTCGCGTTGAAGCCCACCGTTGCCGAAACGATCACGCCCGTGCGGATCTCTTCACCCGTAAGCGGATTGAACAGTGTCTGCGAGTCGGCACCGAATCCCGGCGTCGCTTCGTTCAGCCAGCGAATCACGCTGTAGCGGAAGTCGTCGGCGTCCCAAGCCGGATCGTCCGGCTGCATGCGGACCTGCACGCCGTTCAAAATGCCTGCGCGCGCAAGCGCCTTGTTCCATACAAGACACGCATCCGTGATTGCACTGCGATAGGCAACCGGTACCGTCTTGCTGATGTAAATGACCATCGGATGGCGCGCGTTTGACGGACGCGTAGGATCGGCCGGGTCGAAGTTCCAGCGCACCAGATAGCGGAGCAGCCGTTCGCCGCGGCGATCGTTCGAGAAGTCGAGATAGATGTCGTCGTAGATGCCCATGCGGTCGTCGGCGTAACGCGGGCGGTAGTTGTCGTCCGGCAACTGCACGAGGTTATACACCACGTTGATGCGCAGACGCCGCGCGTCGGGCGCCGTGTCGATCACGTGCGCTTCGTCGGTTGCCCACGTTTGTGAGACCGTGATGACGTCGTTCTCGGGAAACGCTTTGACCTGGTCGACGTACGATAGCGAAGGATCCAAGCGGTATCCGACGCCGGGCGATTCGTCGATGATGTTTTTCAGGTCGAGTTCGTCGCTCAGCAGCGAGGATGCATCGAAGATGATGTTGCCGCTGGTCGCGTCTTCGGCGGCGATATCGCCGGTACCGACAACCGAATCCGGGAAGTTGTATTGATTGGCCAGTTCGGCGTTCGAGTTACCGGGCGCGCGCGCGTACCAGTTTGGCCACAGAATGATGATCTTGTCGCCGCGCCGCTCGAAACGCACGAGTTCCGTCGGCAGATAATCCGTATCGCCCCACCATACGGGACCCTGTGCGACGCCGTTGCCGGGCACGATCGTTTCCAGGAAGTTCTTGTCCAGCTGTGCGGGCGAGATCTCGAGGTACGTATGGCCGCCCTTTTGCCAGATGGGGAACAACCCGCGCTTGACCTGCGCGTCCGCTGTGAACGCGGTGTAGCTCTGCGCTGCCGCTGCAGGCCGCGGCGCGCCCGCGAAGAGAACGATTGCCGCGGCCGAAAGCGCAGCGAGAAGAAGACGTCTGTGCATCTGCCGCTCGTTCGCAGCGAGCGAGCAAGACTCCCACGCTGTTTCCGCTAACTGAGGATGCCAAATCTATGACAAACTCGGCTCGCCTTCACGTGCTGGAGCATCCGGCAATCCTCGACAGGCTGGCGCGTCTGCGCGACCGCGACACGCCGACGCCCGTCTTCCGGAAGTTGATCGAAGAACTCGGCGCTTTTCTGGCATACGAAGCAACGCGCGACTTGCCGTTGGCCGACGAAACGGTGATGACGCCGATTACGTCTATGACCGCCAAACGTATCGCGGTGCGCCCCGTTGTCGCACCGATCTTGCGCGCCGGCCTCGGCTTGCTTCCCGGCTTTCTCAGCGTCATCGACGATGCCGTCGTCGCGCATCTCGGATTCTACCGCGATCCGCAGTCGCTGCAGCCGGTCCCGTACTATGCGAACCTGCCGGACGATCTCTCGAACCGCCATGTCTACGTTCTCGATCCGATGCTCGCGACCGGAAACTCCGGCACCGCTGCGATCGACGCGCTCGTAACGCGCGGCGCAAAAGACATTACCTTTATTTGTCTGATCGCCGCGCCGGAAGGCGTGCGCGTCATTCACAATGCGCATCCCGGCGTGCGCGTCGTCACCGGTTCGCTCGACGAGCGCCTGAACGATCATGGTTACATCGTGCCGGGCTTGGGCGACGCCGGCGATCGCATGTTCGGCAGCACGTCGTCGGTGCCGGTTGCGGTGCGCCGCCAATGAACCGGCGTCCGGGGTGGGATGAGTACTTCATGCAGATTGCGCGCACAGTCGCGACGCGGGCGACGTGTCCGCGCGCGTCGGTGGGCTGCGTGATCGTGCGCGATCATCGCATTCTGACGACCGGCTATAACGGGTCGCCGCGCGGCGTTGCGCATTGCACCGACGTCGGCTGCACGATGCGCGACGGTCACTGCATCCGTACGACGCACGCCGAAGCAAACGCCGTCGTGCAGGCGGCATTGCACGGCATCAATATCTCCGAATCCACCGCGTACGCGACGCACCAACCGTGCATCAACTGCTCGAAACTGCTGATCAGCGCCGGCGTGCGTAAGATCGTTTTTGAAACCGCCTACCCCGACGAGGTCGCACAGGCGCTGCT
>DASSRQ010000210.1:0-2345 GCA_035701665.1 Vulcanimicrobiaceae bacterium | reverse complement strand
ATGCGGTGCCGAGGTACGCAAGCAATCCGGCAAACAGGATCGATGCTGCCGGTCCGAGCAGCGGCGGCGCGTTCAAAAACGAGTACACGAAGAGTGCGACGCCCGCGGCAAATACGGCGATGCAGACGCGCGGAAACAGCTGACCACCGAACCACTCGACGTCTATAAAGTTCGGAAGCGCATGCAGCAGAATGGCAAGCGCGGCGACAGTGATCCACGCGAGCGCCACGGTGTGAATCCAGGCAAACTGCGCGAACTGCGTATCGAAGTTGCCGCTGCCGGCAGCCCAAAAGATCAGCACCCACGAAAAGCCGTGCGCGAGTTGCGAGAAGATGAGGGCAAACGGGGGTATCCAGGGGAGCGATTTTTGCTGCGTCACTATGCCCTTCGATGCCTCAGGGTCCTTGGATACCTTAGGATGACAGTTCGGCGAAGCGGGAAAGGTCCACGTTACCGCCGCTGACGATAACGCCGATACGGCCGCCGCGAATCTTCCTAGTCATAAGCGCAGCCAGGCCCGCCGCGCCGCTCGGCTCCATGACGATCTTCATGCGCTCGAACGCGAACCGCATCGCATCGCGCAGTTCGTCGTCGCTGACGGTGACGATCTCGGCGCGCTCGTTTTTAACGATCGGAAAGGTGATCCGGCCGGGCGCCTGCGTCTGCAAGCCGTCCGCAATCGTTCGCGGGACGTCGATGTGCACGATCTCCCCGCGCGCTACCGATTGCTGCATGTCGTTGCCGGTTTCGGGTTCGACGCCGAAGATGTTTATCGCGGGATTTACGGCGTGCGCCGCAATCGACGTGCCCGAAAGCAAACCGCCGCCGCCGACCGGTGTGACGATCGTGTCGAGGTCCGGAACGTCTTCCAATAACTCGAGCGCTGCCGTTCCGGCGCCTGCGACGATGTGCACGTCGTCGAACGGCGGGACGAGCGTAGCGCCGCGCTCGGCGCAAAGTTTCTCCGCAATCTCCGCGCGATGCGAGCGGTGGCGATCGTAAAACACGACCTGGGCACCGTAGCCCTTCGTCGCTTCAACTTTCGCTTTCGGCGCGTCTTCGGGCATCACGATCACTGCGGGAATGCCGAGCAGCTTACACGCAAGCGCAACACCCTGCGCGTGATTGCCGCTGGAGAAGGCGACGACGCCGCCTTTTTTCTGCTCGGGCGAGAAGCGCGAGATGCGATTGTACGCGCCGCGAAACTTGAACGCGCCCATGCGCTGCAAGTTTTCGCACTTGAAGTACACGCTGCAGCCGGTCATCTCGTCCAGCGTGCGGGACGTAACGACCGGCGTGCGGTGCACGATCCCGCGAAGCCGCTGCGCAGCCTCGCGGATATCGTCAATGGTTACTGCGTTTGCGTTTGCGTCTGCGGTGCTGCGTGCGTCCACCAAGATTGAATCTTTCCGTCGCTTCCGAGTTTGATAACTTCCTGGTACGGACGGTTCGCGAAGTTTGCGACGTAACATCCCGTGTACCGGGTCTTATCGCACCACGCTTCCTTCGTGGCGTCGGTCAAGCCCTTGTACGCGCCTTGCGAATTCAATTCGTCCGACAGTTCGGCGACGCGAATGCGCGTAATCTGGCCTTTGAGCGTCGGATCGATGTCTTTCATCACCGGGCGCATATCGTTGTTGATGACCGCACGCGTCATAGCGTCGGCCTCGCGCTGGTCGCGGCTGGGACCGCCGCAGGCCGCCAAACTAACTACCGCTAGTACCGCTGCCAAGACTCGTTTCATTCTCCGCTCCTTCTTCAAGCGAGGTGAACTCCACAAACCGCAGATTCGGATTCCACTCTTGCGCCAGCCGCAGACTCCACTCCGACTCGAACAGCGCAACCGGTTTGCCGTCCCAATCTTCGACGAGTTTCGCGTTTGAGGGAAACTGCGCGCGCGCTGCAACGGCCGGATCGCCGGCGATGCGGCGCGCCAAACCGTACGGCATAGCCGAGAAGATCGTCTTCACGTTGTACTCGGACTCCAGCCGGTACTTCACGACTTCGAACTGCAGCGCACCCACCGCAGCCAAGATCGGTTCCGTCCGCATCGAGCCGTACGGGTACATGACTTGAATCGCGCCCTCTTCGCGCAGTTGAGCGATGCCCTTTCCGAACGATTTGTATGCTGCCGTGTCAATACTGCGGACCGAGGCGAAATGTTCCGGCGCGAACGACGGAACGCGCTCGAACTGCACCGGCGGGCCCTCGCACAGCGTATCGCCGATGGAGAACGCTCCCGGGTTGGCCAGACCGACGACGTCCCCGGCGTATGCCGCCTCGAGCGACTCGCGCTCGCTGGCAAAGAGTTTGACGGCGCGGGAGAGCCGCACGTCCTTGCCCGA
>DASSRQ010000209.1:0-14878 GCA_035701665.1 Vulcanimicrobiaceae bacterium | reverse complement strand
CCGGCATTCGGCGCAACGCGGCTGAGTTGCGAAAACGAGATTGCGATGCACAGCATAATCGCGCTGATGCTTGCAAGCGAAAGCGGCGCTAACGCACCGGCTGCCGCAACCATCGGTCCCATCGTCGAAGCCAGGCTGTACGCCGGCCCCATTGCGGCCGACGCAAGAACACTTAGATCGAAGTATTTCAGTACGCGCGGAAGCGCTTTTCTGTCATCCTGAGGCATCGAAGGACCCTGAGGAAAGCGCCGCAAGGCGGCGCTGAATCGAAGGGGTGCATCCATGGTACAATGGCGACGAACAGGTCAGGTTCATCACACCATCAATCGGGGCGCTCGCCGCAGCGAGTTCGATTCTCGCTCGCTCCAGCCCGCGTTTGATCTCGCGGCAAAAGGTGTGCTAAAGTTGGGACGCTGGTCAGGCTAGTCACACCATCGAACGGGGCGCTCGCAAGAGCGTCCCGTTTGCCTTTTATGACGAAGACGATAACTGAACGACTCGTGGACGCAGCTGCAGATCTTGCAGCAACTTCTCGTAATCGTCCGACGTCACTTCATCCCATTTTTTGCCGAGCAATGCCAGAAGCGCCGCTTCGACAACGTTCGTGCCGAACGAGCGTCCTTGGAAGTCCGGCGTCGTCGTAATGAGCGTCGATACACCGCGCTTCTGCAGTTCCTCGACGTCTTTCTCCGTCACCGTATTCGTTAGGACGATTTTGCCGGCAAGCGAATCGGGCATAAACTGCCGCATGAAGTGGAAGTCGCCGGCGATAATGTCGGCCTCTTCGTAGTACTGCGGATACTTCGGCTGCGGCGGCTTGTCTTGTTTCTTGCCGGTCGGATAGAAGAATTGGAACGGCAGTTTGCATGCGTCCGGCAGATACTTTTCCGCCATCTCTTCGAACTCGTGCAACCCTTTGACCGGCTTGTCGAGGTCGAGCGCAAAAATAAAATCGCCGAACAGGACGTCGGCGCCGGCATCCACGAGCGCCTGCGCCATGCCGAACCGGTCAAGCGCGCTGACCATCAGCACGTGCTTGCCTTTGAGTTCGATGCCCATCTCGTCTTGCATGAAGCGAACGGCTTCGCGCTCGAGCGTATTCTTCAAACCGCTGCCGTCGACAACCGGCGTCGTTTTCGCCGCCTCGAGCAAACGCAATCCGTCGCGCAGCGCATAGCGGTGCTTGCCCGCATACAAATAGACGTCGATTCCGCCAAGGCCGATTGCATCAACCTTGCCGTCGAGTTCCTTGACTTTCTCGATGGCAGCGTCGAGTTTCCCGTCCGTGCCGACGCGCGAGATGTCGAACTGCTCGCCGAGCAGATTTACTTGCGCATGATGGTCGCGCGAACTCGAACCGAGGGAAACCGATACGACTTTCTTCATGCCACAGCGCTCTCGCGGCGAGCGCGGGCCGCTTCGCGCGTCGATGCAATTTTTTCAGGTGTAATTGCCATGTCGAACGCGCGCATGTCGGCGAGTTCGAAACCGCAGCGGCCGGCCATCGCTTGAATCTCGATCACTTTCTGCAGATCGATGCCGCGGCCGAGCGTGTAACTTTCCAGGCGGTTTTCGAGCGCAAGCACCATCGTTTCGCTCATGCACGCAAGCGCGGTACGCGGCGGAAGGCCCGTATCCCAATCGCGGCCCGGTTCGCGAACGCGGTCGAACCGCACGTTACCCGGCACGAGCATGTTGCCGCCTTCGGTGACCAGTACGTCAGGCCGCAGTTCGGAGACGCGCCGGCTCACGTCGTGCGGCAGCGAAAGTTCGCAGACGACCGCGCCGGTTTGCAGATCTTCGGGTTCGATCACTTCTTGCGTCGAACT
Source organism: Vulcanimicrobiaceae bacterium (assembly GCA_035701665.1). GTDB lineage: Bacteria > Vulcanimicrobiota > Vulcanimicrobiia > Vulcanimicrobiales > Vulcanimicrobiaceae > DASSRQ01. Next base: position 13,049 of record DASSRQ010000209.1, on the reverse strand, counting down.
GGTCGCGGTCAGGATCAACTGTCCTTGCCGGACGGCTTCGGAGATGTCGGTCGTATAGGACGACGTACACGGCAGCTCGTTCGCGATCGATTCGTGGAATTTCGCCAGACGCGTGTTGTTGCGCGCAACGAGGATCACGTGCTTCACGTGCGGCGCAACGAGTTTCACGCAGGCCGAGCCGATGGATCCGGTCGCGCCGACGACCACCGCGGTCGCTTCTTTCGCGTCGATCTCCATCTCGCGCGCGCCGCGGAACAAACTTTGCACGCCGGCAGCAATCGTCAACGAGTTGCCCGTCGTTACGGGTATCGGCGAGCGTTCGGCGATCGTCACGCCGCCGTCACCGACGACGCCCGTGAAAGCTCCCAGACCCGCGATCTCGGCACCGAGCTCCGCGCCGATCTCGATCGCACGGATGATGCGTTTGTAGACTTCTTCGCGCGGAAAGTCGAGCATCTGTTCCGGCAGCAAGGCCGCCGAAACGAACCAGCCTTCGGTTTCACGTCCGTCCGGGGTGCGCACGCCGGTGACGTGCACCGCCGCCCACGACGGCATCCACTCCATGATCTTCCGGACGATCGCCGGGCCTTTGCCCTTGGCGCTCGGTTCGTAGCGCTCGATATCGGCGAGCGAAAGCGGGTGGACGACGAAGCAGAATTTTGGCGTATTAACGGGCATGGGGCATTACGAACCTTCCGCTTCGCGTTTGATTGCTGCAAGCATCATGTCGGAGTTCTCCCGCACTTTGCGTTCGAGCGTGGGACCGATGAGTTCGGCGAGTGTCGGCACGCCGAAGTCGTACTCGACGCCGAGCGTCACCGTCGTCTGTCCGCCGGACTCGGCGAACGTCCACGCGCCTTCAAATTTGTCGAGGTCGCCTTCCAACAGCTTATAGTCGATGCGCAGCGCTTCGTCGTCGAAGCGGTCTTCTTCGATCCATTCGATCGGCGCGTCTTCTACGAGCGTCTTCCAGCGGGTGAGGATGTGATCGGGATGACGCTCGAGCACCGTCACGGTCTCGACATCCGGCATGAACTGCGGAAAGCGTTCTTGTTCCTTGGCGAGTTCGTAGACGACGCGAGCGGGGGCCGCGATCACGATAGAAGTTTCAACATACGGCATCGGTTACAAGACGCCGAGCTTCTCTTGGGCGGTCGCCAGCCCTGCTCCCAGGGCGTCCAATGCGCGCTCGACTTCGTCGTGCGTGACGACGAGCGGCGGCTCGAGCCGGATGACGCGCTGCATGTTCAGCGTCCACGCCGCGGTGACGCCGCGCTTGACCATCTCGGGGATGATCCAGCCGCCGTAGCCTTCGCTCGTGAGTTCCACACCGACAAGCAAGCCGAGTCCGCGAACTTCTCGAACGACCGCCGGATACTGCGCTGCGAGCGCCTGCGCGCCGTCCATCAGCTGCCTGCCGCGCTCGCGTGCGTTTTCCACCAGACCGTCTTCGATCAGCACGTCCATCGCCGCAAGTGCGGCCGCGCAGGCCAGTTCGTTCCCGCCGAACGTGGAGGTGTGCATCACCGGGTCTTTGGCGTACGCGGCATTCCAAACGGATGGGCGCGCAATGTACGCGCCGACCGGGATAATACCGCCCGACAAGCCTTTCGCCAGCGTCATGACGTCCGGCACGACGCCGTCGCGATCGCAGCCGAACAGCATCCCGCAGCGGCCGAGCCCCGTCTGGACTTCGTCTGCAATAAACAACGCGCCGGTGCGGTCGCAGATCTCGCGCACTTCGCGCAGATAACCGGCAGGCGGGACGTTGACGCCGCCTTCGCCTTGAATCGGCTCGACGATGAACGCCGCGGCCTCGCGCAGCGCTTCTTCCAGTCCGCCGGTCGTGCCGTATGCAACGTGCGAGACCGGTTCCAGCAGCGGTGCGTAACGGTCTTTGAAGTACGCGCGCCCGCTTGCCGAAAGCGCGCCCAGCGTTTTGCCGTGATACGCATCGAACGTGCCGACAATCTTGTGGCGCTTCGTCGCGGCGCGTGCGAGCTTTATCGCACCTTCCACCGCTTCGGTTCCGCTGTTGGCGAAGAACGAGATCTTGAGATCGCCCGGCGCAAGTTCTGCTAAACGGCGCGAAGCGCGCCCCAGCGGAACGTTGAACATCGTCTTGCCCGAGAGCGACATCTGTTCCATCTGCGCCTGCACCGCCGCGATCACTTTCGGATGGCTGTGCCCGAGCGTAAAGACGCCGTATCCGCCGGCGAAATCGAGATACGCTTTGCCGTTTTGATCCCAGATCGTGCAGCTGCTCGCGCGCACTTCGACCGGGCTGCCCGAGAGCTTCATCACGCGCGCCAGCGGCGGATTGACGAACTCTTTGTAGTTTTCGTAGACTTCGGCGAACACGTCCGCGCCGTTCGATACGTCGGGCTGATTAAGCTGCAACGGGGCGCTCCAGCGAGGCGATCGTTTCTTCCACGACGGCGACAACATCTTCCGCACGATCCAAATGCATGATGCGGTCGCGCAAAATCGCCGCGCCGGGCACGCCTTTCAAATAGAGCGCCAAGTGCTTGCGCATCTGCGGCACCGCACGGTCTTCTCCCATTTCGTCGACCATTGTTTTATAGTGAACGCGAATGGCGTAGCGTAAGCGATCGGCGGCCGACGGCAGGGGCGCGGCCTCGCGGCCTTCCATCAAATCGCGGATCTGCGAGATCAGCCACGGATTGCCGAGCGTCGCGCGTCCGAGCATGATCGCATCGACGCCGCTCTCGCGCATGCGCTGCATCGCGAGATCCGCATCGTCCAGATCGCCGTTGCCGATCACCGGAATATCCACGGACTCTTTGAGCCGTTTGATGTGATCCCAGTTCGCGCTGCCCTTGTAGAACTGCCGGGCCGTACGCGCATGCAGCGTCACCGCTTGCACGCCGACTTTTTGTGCGCGCTTCGCAACGTCGACGTACACGAGCGCGTCTTCGGTCCAGCCCAAGCGCATCTTCATCGTGACGGGGCAGTCGACGGCTTCCACGACGGCGCGCATGATCGCCTCGCAGCGGTCGACGTCGCGTAGACACGCGCTGCCGCCGTTGGTCTTCGTTATTTTCGGGGCCGGGCAGCCGAAGTTGATGTCGACGATGTCGGCGCCGCACTCGCGCACGACTTTGGCCGCCTGCGCCATCACTTCGGGATCGTCGCCCCAGAGCTGCGTGCTGACCGGCTTCTCGAGGCCGTGCTGGTCGATCATCTCCCGGGTCCGCTTGGCGCTCGAGGCATACCGGAGCGCGTTGGCCGAGACGAACTCGGTCACGGTCAGGCCCAATCCGAAGGGTTTGTAGAGCGCCCGCATGGTGCGGTTCGTCACGCCGGACATCGGCGCCAGGACGAGCGGCGGCCAAATGCGGTGCTCGCCGATAACGAGCGGCTGGACGGGGGCGGTCATAGCGGAAGGTAGTATAGCATGCCCGGCGGGGCGGCTGATATGCCGCCCCGCGCATGCGCTTTTAGCGGACTACCAGTAGAAGTTGCAGGCCGCTCCCGCGGAGTTGCAGACCACGACGTCGCCCGTGTGCTGCCAAGAACTGCTGGTGTCGTCTTCAGTCCAGTCGATGCCCTGGCTGCTCGCGTTGTCGTAGTAGTACCGGCCTTGAACGTAGACGTAGTTGCCGACGGCAACCCAGGGCCACGTCGTGGGCGGCCTGTTCGTTGAGGCCTGCGCCATCGCATCGAGGTTCGAGACGATCTCGATGTTATAGCCGCCGGGCATCTGCACGTAGAAGTAGCCGTGTCGCCCGCTCGTCGTGGTCTTGGCCGGAAGCACTTGCGTGACGGTTCCGCAGACCTGAACGAATTGGTCCGCCGTAATCTTTCCGGCCGCGAAGTTCGACTGGTCGGTCAAGAACTGCTGATTGTTGCACGGATATTGTCCCGGCGTCGGCGTGGGGGCCGGCGTTGCGGTCGGAGCGATCGTCGGCGTTGCCGTCGGAACCGGCGTCGGCGTCGGCGCGCCCGTCGGCGTTGGAGTCGGACGCGGCGTCGGCGTTGCCGTCGGTGACGGCGTCGGCGTCGCGCTGCCCGCCCATGCTACGTCGTCGACGTATTGGTAGATGTAGCCGCCGGTCCAGCCGTTTCCGTGCGCACCGAAGTACAGCCATACGGTTTGTCCCGCATAGGCACTTGCGTCGTACGTGAGCTGTTTCCAGCCGCCGGTACTCGCAACGCTCATGTAAAAGTTGTCGAGTACGTAACCGGAAGAATCTAAAAAGTCCGCTTCTTGATACGCGTACTGCGTGCTGGTTTCGTTCGTTCCCTGATACACCCAGAACGTGATGCGGCCGCCGCTCGGAACGGTGACTTGTTGGCAAACGCCGGAATCGCCGTTGACCTCCGGCGCCGACGTCGTTCCGCTCAGTTCGGAATGCGTGCCGGAATGCGCGCGTGCGGTCGTGATTGCAGCGTTGACGTTTCCGCATTGTTCCCAATACGAAAATCCGCCCGATTCGAATCCGCCGTCGGCCAGATTGCCGTTTACGTCCATGCGTTTGCGCAGCGCCGGCTGCGATGCGGCCGAAGGCAGCGCGATGCGGCGTGCTTGTGTGGTCTTAGCGGTTTGCGGGACCGACGAGCCCGAGCCGGACGAACATGCCGGCAGCAAGAGAGCGGCGAGCGCGATGAACGCAAAAGCGTGTCGCAAAGGAACCTCCGTTATTCAGTACGTGCGATTACCGCCATATTGTCGCGATGAATACGGAGCGATGAAAGTGCGAATCTTTAGCTACATGCGTTTTGCATCTATGTCGCCGAAAAGCGCTGCAGTCCGATCAAACTTAAGGACGTATTAACGTCGTCAATAACTTTCGTGTGCTGCGCGATGACTTTAGCTAAGCCGCCGGTTGCGATCACCGGTGCATCCACGCCCATCTCGGCGCGAAACCGCGCTACGATGGCTTCGGTTTGTCCGGCAAAACCGTAAACGATTCCGGACTGCAATGCGCCGATCGTATCTCGCCCGATCGCATGCTTCGGTGCTTCGAGCGCGATCTGCGGCAGCTTCGCCGTGCGGCCCACGAGCGCGTCGATGGAGATATTGATGCCGGGCGCGATAGCGACGCCCATGTATTTACCTTGTTCGGAGATTGCCATGAACACGGTGGCCGTGCCGTAACTGATGACGATCAGCGGTGCGCCGAACAAGGCGCGCGCACCGATCGCGGCGGCAACCAGATCCGCGCCGACTTCACCCGGACGATCCGTGACCACTTCCATCAGCGACTGGCGATGCGCTTTCAAGAACGACGGCGTGCAGTTGAAATACCGCTTGCACGCGACCTCGAGCGAGGAATCCAACTTCGGGACGACGCTGGCAATCGCGATACGATCGATCGACGACGGCTGCATGCCCGCCGCGGCAAACAGCTGCACGAAGAGTAAGCCGACTTCATCGCCGGTCCGCTTGGCGTCCGTCGTAACCCGCCAGGATTGCAGTAACTGCTCGCCTTCAAAACAGCCGAGTTTGGTCTCGGTATTTCCGACGTCGATTGCAAGCAGCATCAGCGGCTCCTCAAGCGGGCGATACAGTCCAACAATCTTCCGGCGAGCACGTCTTTCGAACCCGCACCGAGATCCTCACGGCCGCCGTTCCAGAGAACCGTCAGCGTATTCGCGCCCGGGCCAAAGCCTTTACCGCCCGAAACGTCGTTGACCGCGATGGCGTCTAAGTGCTTGTGCGCCAGTTTCTCGCGCGCGTTGGCTTCGTGATCGTTCGTTTCCGCGGCGAATCCCACGACGAACATGCCGCCCTTCTCCGCGGCGATCGTCGCGAGCACGTCCGGCGTGCGCACCATCCGCACGGTTTGGTCTTCTGCTGTTTTTTTGACTTTTTGCGGTGCGCGCGTTTCGGGACGCCAATCCGAAACTGCGGCGCTTGCGATAAAAATATCCGCGCCCTGCGCGCCGTCGCGCGCGGCCTCGAGCATCTCGGCTGCCGTTTCCACGTTGACCGTACGCACGAACGAGGGCGCGCGCAGATGCGTAGGTCCTAAAATCAGCGTGACATCGGCGCCGCGCAGGGCGGCTTCGCGCGCTAGTGCTATGCCCATCGCGCCCGTCGACGGATTACTCACGAATCGAACGGGGTCGAACGCCTCGCGCGTCGGACCGGCGGTGATCGCTAAGCGTACGCCTTTGAGCGACTGTGTGCGCGTAAGCGCGGATTCCAGCGCGGCCAGCAGCGACTCTTCTGTGGCGAGGCGCCCGATGCCGCGTTCGCGTTCGGCAAGATACCCGCTCTCCGGATCGACGATATGAAACCCGCGTTCGCGCAGCGTTTCCAGATTGCGCTGGGTCGCGGCGTCTTCGTACATCGCATCGTTCATCGCGGGCGCAACGATAACAGGAATGCGCGCCGCGAGCAGCGCCGTCGTAATCAGATCGTCGGCGATGCCGCTCGCAAGTTTGGCGATGACGTTCGCGGTCGCCGGTGCGACGAGCGCGACGTGTGCTTCGCGAACCAAACGGATATGCGGAATGCGTTCGGGCGCATCCCAGAGCGAGGTGTACACCGGACGCGCGGTAAGCGACGAAAACGTCAGCGGCCCCACGAACTGCACCGCCGCCTCGCTCATCATCACATCGACCGTCGCGCCGCGCTGAACGAGCGTGCTGGTCAGCGCCGCCGCTTTATACGCCGCGATGCCGCCCGTCACGCAGAGCAGAACGCGCGCGTTTTTAAATGCTTCCATCATCCGTCACGAGCAAGTTGTCGATCAAGCGCGTGGACCCGAAGCGAGCCGCTCCGATAATAAACGCAGGCGCGCGCAGTTGCTCCAGCGGAGCGAATGTGTCCATCTCGACGGCATCGAGATAATCCCACGTGCCGGGTGCGGCCAGCCGTTCGCGCGCGCGCTCGCGTGCTTGCACCACGTCGCTGCCGTTTTGCAACTCGTTCAGCATCTGCTGCAGCGCTGCATGCAGCGTCGGTGCGGCGGCGCGCTCTTGCGGTGAGAGATACGCATTCCGGCTCGACATCGCAAGGCCGTCGGTTTCGCGCACCGTCGGAACGATCTCGACGCGCGTCTGAAAATCGAGGTCCCGCACCATCTTGCGAAGGACGGCGGTTTGCTGAGCATCTTTCTGTCCCAGATACAGCGCATCGGGATTTACGACGTGCAGCAGTTTGCTCACGACGGTCGTTACACCGCGAAAATGTTCGGGACGGATCGCGCCTTCGAAGACGGTGCCGAGCGCGCCGACTTCGACGATCGTGGAAAAGCCGGGCGGATACATCGCTTTCGTGTCGGGAGTAAAAACGTAATCGACGCCGGTCTCTTGCAGTTTGCGCCGGTCGCCTTCCAGATCGCGCGGATATTTTTCGAAGTCTTCGTTCGGACCGAACTGCATAGGATTGACGAAGACACTCGCAACGACGCTCGCGCATTGTGCGCGCGCCGCGCGCACCAGCTGCAAATGTCCGTCGTGGAGGGCGCCCATAGTGGGAACGAACCCGAGCGGCCGCGGCAGCGCCGCGATCGCTATTGCCGCGTCACGCGTAAAACGGTCCGCCCGACTTGAAACGGCGTGCCGACGTCGATGGCTTCTTCCTCGCTGACCGGCCGGTCGGCGATACGGGTCCCGTTACGGCTCTGCAGGTCGGAGAGCATCAGAGTACCCGCCTGGCTGCGAAGCCGGGCATGGCGGCGGGAGACGTAGCGATCGAGCGCTATGCAGGCGTCCGCCAGCGATTCGTCGCGTCCGATGACGATTTCGTCCTCAAACGCCCACGTTTTGCCGTCGAGCGGGCCGCTGAGCACTTCCAGAACGTAGGGTGAGGCCATGGCGAGGAGGGCAATTCAGCGGAGGCACGCGGGGTCCCCCTCCTTGCTGGGTATATGCGCGGCTAGCGGGAGTTAACAATTCCGAAACACATGACGATACTCTGTAGGTGACGCTTAGGACAATCGAGTCCGAGCGGTTTGAGGCTGGAATGAACGACCGGATCGACGAGCTACTGCACCTGATTGAGGTGGAACCCGATGCACTGCGTGAAGCCGAATTCATGCAGGCGCAAGCAATTCTCGAAACGATGATCGGCCAAACCATCAAATCCGCGGATCTCGAAGACACGCGCATCGTCATTACGACGGGCGAAGGGAACAAATACTACTTCTACGGGTTCTTAGGCGAGTCGGGTAACAGCGCGGACTAAGCGCGGGCGCGCTGCTGCGCCGTAATAAATTCAACCAGCGTTTGTTGATCGGCCGCGGCGATTTGCGTAAATGCAATGCCGTGCGCGAATTGCTGTTTGCCCGCATCGAAGAACGAGAGCACGACGCGGCCGCGGACCATAATCTCGCTGCCGGCTTCGGGGAGCGTGAAGCGCAGGGTAACGTTCTGACCCGCTGCCAAGTCATTCTTGGTAATGACGCGCATGCCGCCGCCGCTCAGATCCACGGCGCTGCCGTACATCACGAGTTCGGCACCGGGCACGATGACCGTGACCGGAAAGTCGACCGCGGTGCGAAAGAACCGGCGCTGTTGCGGACCCGATGAATCAGTCGTCACCCTCCGTTCGTTCGGCCCGGCTATTGAGGAACCTTCGGGCTGCTAAAGGCTTGCTACAACAGCGCCTGCGCGGCCAGCATTGCGCCCAAAGCGCTGTGCGCCAGCTGCACTCCGCCTTGCAGATAGACTTCGTATGGATTGCGTAAAGGCGCATCGCACGAGAGCTCGATCGTCGCGCCGTTCACGAACGCGCCGCTGGACATGATCACGGGATCGACGTAGCCCGGCACCGGACCCGGTTCGGGCGAAAACCGCGCATTTACGGGCATTGCTTGCTGCAGCCCGCGCGCGAAACGCACGAGTTTATCGGGATCGCCCAGCCGGATCGCTTGCACGATATCCGTCCGCTTGCTTCCGGGCAACGGGTCCACCCCGTAGCCGAGTTCTTCGAACAGTGCGGCTGCAAAATCCAGCCCGCGCAGCGTCTGTTCGACGATGAGCGGCGCGGTGAACAAGCCTTGCAGCAGTTCGCGTCCGTATCCGAGCGTCGGCCCGAGCGCGGTTCGCAAGCCCGGCGCGTATAACCGGACGGCGATCCGCTCGATCAGGTCGGCGCGTCCCGCGACGTAACCGCCGGCAGGCGCGAACGTTCCGCCGAGATTTTTTATCAGCGATCCCATGACGAGATCGGCGCCTACGTGCGTCGGTTCGCGCTCTTCCACCAATTCGCCGTAACAGTTATCCACGAGCACGGGAACGCCGGGGTACAGCTCGCGCGCACGCTGCAGCATCGCATCGATATCGGCAATCGTTGCCGAACGGCGCGGCGCATATCCGCGCGATCGTTGAATGAAGATTGCCCCCATGTCATCCTGAGGAATCGAAGGCCCCGGAGGCATCGAAGCGCTCAACCAATCTTCCTCAACATACTGCACGCCCGTCGAGCACAACGAATACTCAGCCGTAACGATTGCGTTGCGCAGCGTATCGTACGGCTTGCCGGTAATTGCAAGCAGTGTTTTCCCCGGCGGCACGCACGCGGCGAGCGATGCAACGATGGCGTGCGTTCCGCTCGCGAACGTCAACCGTGCGAGTGCGCGCTCCGCTCCGAAGATGCGGCAAAGCAGCGACTCGTAATGCTCGCGCGAAGGATCGTCGTAGCCATAGCCGAGCGACGTTGCGAAATCGCTTTCGCTCACGCCTTCGGCGGAAAACGCTGCAAGCACGTTTGCAGCCGCTTGCGCTTGCGCCGGATACTCGAACGCACGAACGCGCGACTGCGCTTTCAGCGCCGCCTCGCGAACGCTCGCATGAATGTTGAATTTTTCGCAGAGTGTATCGATCATTTTATTTGGTGTCATGCCGACGCACCGGTGTCATGCTGAGCCTGTCGAAGCACGGCTGAGCCCGTCGAAGCCATATGCCGTTCATAAGCCTTAAAAAAAGGCCAATAAATAACCGCCGCGATCGCGATATTGATCGCCATCAGCACGGGGGCGCGCCAGTCGAGTGTTGCCGAAAACGTCGAGATGAACGACGGAATGCTGGACGGCATGTAAAACGCGGGCCGCGAAACGAAGCCATGCGTCATCGCAAGCCACGTCACTGTTGCAAGCAGCAGCGGAACGAGCGTAAACGGCACGGCAAAATAAGGATTTGCGACCAGCGGCGCGCCGAACATCAGCGGTTCGTTGATATTGAACAGCGCCGGCACGATTGCAACGCGGCCAACGGTGCGCAGCTTCGAGACTTTACTCAACGCAAAATAGGCCGCAACGGGTAACGTCGCGCCGGCGCCCCCGGGAAACACGAAAAGAAACGTCGAGACGACGACCGTGTGCGGCAGCGTCTGATGATTCGAGAAAGCGTCGCTGTTTTGCGTTTGCAGCGTCAAGTAAAGCGGCGTCACAACCGCCGCCAGCGTTGCGGGTCCGTGGATCCCGAACGTCCACAGCAGCGTTTCTACCGCCGAGATGATCAACAGCGCCGCGAGCGTGTCGCCCAGGCGCGTGAGCGGATGCAGCGCGGCAACAATGCCATCCCCGAGCGAGACGTGCATCGCATAGGCCGCGCCGGCAAGGACGAGTATCAGCGCGCATCCGGCTGCATCGGCGAGGGCACCGGCGCGGCTCTTGCGAGCGATCCAACAGGCCGCAGCAACCGCAAGCGCCGCGATCATCGCCAAAAACAGCCCGCTGCCGCCGAGGCGCTGCAGATAGGCTACCGGATCGGGAGCAAAGTACGGCCGCGGCAGCGCGAGGATGAAGACGGCTAGGGTCGCGGGGACCGTCAGCGCCGCAAACAATTTCAAACGAACGGCCAAATGATACGAGAGCACCGCGGCCAACACGAGCGATGCGCACCCGAGCCCCGGAAGAACGGCTTTGCCGATCGGGACGCGCATCGCCAGCAAAACGAGAAGCCCCACCGCAAATCCGGCGAGGCTCCATGGAAGAGATTCGCGCACGGCAACCATCGCCGGCGCGTCCGCGAAGCGGTTAGAGTTTTCGGACGACGGCTTCGACGCGGCCAACGATGGTGACATCGCTGGCGTAGATTGGCGCCATCGCTTGATTCTCCGGCTGTAGGCGCACGCGGCCTTCTTCTTTATAGAAACGCTTGACCGTGGCTTCGCCGTCAACCATCGCAACGACGATCTCGCCGTTGCTGGCGATGCGCTGCGGCCGTACGACGATCAGATCGCCGTCTAGAATGGCGGCGTCGACCATCGAGTCGCCTTGCACGCGCAGCATAAAGCCGTCGGAGGCACGCGCGAACGTGGCGGGCAGAACGAACTCGCCTTCGACGTTCTCCTGAGCCGTGATGGGTACGCCGGCGGCCACTTTGCCGATGACCGGCATGACCACCGTCTCCGGCACGGGGGCACCGGCGGTGTTCCCGACTTCACTGCGCAACGCGCGTGGTTTTGTGGGGTCGCGGCTGATGAGTCCGCGCCGCTCGAGCGTCTTGAGGTGGGCGTGAATCGTCGAGGACGACGACAGTCCTACGCGCTCACCGATCTCACGGACGGACGGCGGATAGCCGCGTTCGGCCGTAAACTCGTGAATGACCTCGAGAATGCGCTGCTGACGCTCCGTTGTTTGCTGCATAAAGCTCCTGACCACCCATATGGCACAGCGGTTCGGTACAACCTTAACATAAAGCGGCCGGGAAGGCAAACATATGTTCGAGCAGGTCTTGACATCGCTCGCTTGGCCCGTGGTAAAATCTTGGGGACGAACACCCGTTTGGCCCAAGATATGGGAACACTAGTAGAACGAACGGCTGTTCGGCGCAAGATATAGTAAGGAGTAACTTCGGTGGTTAAGCGCAGACGATTCACCCTGATGCCGCTGATAACGCTGGCGGCGTTGAGCGCGATGGTGACGGTGCCGGCCCTTTCGGCGATGCATCTGTATGCCGCCACTCCACAGCATTACGCGACGGTCGTCGTGCGCTCGGGCGATACGCTCTGGAGCATCGCATCGGCGCACACGGGCAGCAATGCCGACGTGCAAGACACGATCGATCGCATTACGGAAGTCAATCATCTCGGTACCGCCGGCCTCACGCCGGGTGAACGCCTCCGCGTACCAATGTAATTCTTGGCACCACGGCCACTCAGTGTCATGCTGAGCGTGTCGAAGCACGGCCGAGCTCGTCGAGGCCACAGATAGAAAAAAGACCGCTCCTCCCTGCGGTCTTTTTTCTTTTTTAAACCGCGTGATAGAGTGGTGTGGAAAGAACGCCATGCAACCGATCGTCGAAGACCAAACGAAGCCCGCGACAGAGTGGATCGCTGGAAAACTGGTGCAGAAAGTGACGCCGGGCGGACCACACGCGCAGGCTCAGACTCGAATATGCGCAGCGCTCCTACAATGGGCAGACCGCTGCGGCACCGGTTGGGTTGGCAGCGAATGGGATTTCGTGATTACGCCGCCAGGCGATATTCCGCGCTCTCTGGTTCCCGATGTTGCCTTCGTATCGTATGAACGGATTCCGTACGGCGATGAGGAAGCGGCGCGTATCCCTCACGTCGCGCCGGATGTTGTCTTCGAGATTCTTTCGCCGAAAGACGTGCGCGGCAATGTCGATGAAAAGATCCGCGTCTACCTTGCAAGCGGAACGCGCGCAGTGATTGAAGTCGATCCGCTGCATCACACCGTTACGATTTTCGAGCGCCATTCGCGGACGGTTCTTGAGGAACCGGAAACGCTTAGACACGACGCGCTTCCGGGTTTTGCGACGCCCCTCGCGGAGATCTTTCGCAAACCTACACCGCCGCCGCGCTAAGCCTTCGGAATATCGATCCCCGCGAACGCTTCGGCTACGTCGAAATCGAGCCACGGAAAGTCGCCGGAACGAAAGCGCTCGCCCGAGCGATAGACCTGCTGTCCGCTAGACGTGTGCGACGTAATGGTGCGCGATGCCGGATCGGCTTCAAGAATCAGTGTCGTACCGTGCTCTAAATACCGCCGAACCTTTCGATCGAGGAGCGACTGCCGATCCGAGGGCGAGCGGACTTCTACGACGATTTCCGGTGGAAACCACGGTTCTTCCGTTTCATCTTCCGGCACCGAGCGAAGCTTTTC
>DASSRQ010000208.1:0-2016 GCA_035701665.1 Vulcanimicrobiaceae bacterium | reverse complement strand
GATCGAGCGAAGAGAGCACGCGCGCATACTGCATTGAGGGCGCGTGGTCGCGGATCACTTCATGCCGGCCCAGTGCCGATGCTGCCGCGCCGCTGTCGCCGCGCGCGAGATGCAGTTCGGCCGCGCGCTGATACTTGCGTTTGTTCTCGAACTCGGCAGCCGTTCGCGCGAGCAGTTCGTTACGATGCTCTTCGCGGTGCTCCAGCAGCAGCGATGCGAGCATCGGATGCAGCTCGAACTCGCCCTGGGCGTTGCGGGCGAGGAACGGGGACTCGCGGGCAAACTCTGCAAGCGCCCGCACGGCCTTCTCATCGCCCAGCGCCGCCTGGAGGTCGGCAGTCGTCGCGCGGGTGATGCATGCGCATGCGAACAGGCCTTTAACGAGTCCGGCTTCGAGCGAGGCCAAGACCTGATCGGCCAGATAGTCGTGCAGTTCGTCGAACGCGATGTCGTCCAGCGACTCCAGCAGATGGTCCATCCGGCCTTCGTTTTCGAAACGCTTCAATAAAAAGACGGCGATCGGCCACCCCTGCGAAAGCTGCAAGATGCGCTCGAGGTTCGTCCGGCCGGATGCGGCTTCGGGAAACAGACTGGCCAGATCGGCGCTGTCGAATGCCAAATCGTCGGCCCGGAGTGTTAAAATTTCGTGCGGTGCGGCGAAACGCGTGAGGTGAACGCGTAAGTTTTCGCGCGAGCAGATGACGACGGTACGGCCCGCCGGACGGTGCGTCAGCAGCCGCGCAAAAAACTCGCGCGCCTTCGGATTCCGCGCGATGTGTTCCGCGTTCTCGAAGACGAAAAACGACTGCGCCGCTTGATCTTTCCACGCTTCGAGCGCGAGATTTACGCGCTCGGCGACGCTGGTTCCACCGTCCCCCAGCATGAGCTCGCGCTGGGTCAAAAGTTGGGTCCTAGACGGGTTCTCTTGGGCTAGCGCGGGCACCAGGCGGCGCGCCAGATCGAGATCGTCCAGGATGCCCGCGACATCACAGACTGCGGCCGGTTTGCCGATGATTAATTGACGCGCCAGGGTGGACTTGCCGAAGCCGGCCGGCGCGATCAACGCTAGGATCTCCGGTTGAGCGCGCTCGACCCGATCCAAAAGCGCGTCCCGCCGAAGCTCTTGGGAACCGGTTAAGGCTGTCACGTACGCCTTCTTCAACACCAAGCGCTGTAAGCACTTTGTAAGCAGTCGGCGATGGGTCGTAAGGCCCATGAAAATTGCATAGGATACAATTTCTTACACGCTCTGGCGATAGCCCGGTTTGCCCCGGTTATTGACGGAGCGTAAGAGCCGTTGCCAACTGCTCATTGGGGGAGAACTCACGGATGGCCCTTTCACCAGAGACCGCGGCCCGCGTTATGGTCGTCGGCAAAGACGCGCTGGTCACGCGCACGTTAACGAAACTGTTGGAACTCGATCAAAGCATCGAGGTCATCGGCGACGCACCGACGATCGGAACCGCACCGATTAGCGAGATGCGGCCCGACGTCGTCATCTTAGATGAAGCCGGTCAAGCCGTCTCGACGGCAACGGCCCGCTCGTATATGGCCGACGTCGCTCCCGACACCACGCTGTGCCTGCTCGACGTCGTCGGTGAGATGACCGTGACCGAACTGCTGGCCGCCGTTAAAAATCTGGCGCCGGAACCGTCACAGGATTTACGTCCCAGGCATTTACACGTCGTCGCACTGCCGACCGAACGTGATGCTCTCTCGACCCTTTCCGACCGCGAACTCGAAGTGGTTCGCCTGGTCGCCGAAGGTCTTTCGAACAAAGAGATCAGCACCCGGCTCTCGCTCAGCGATAAAACCGTCAAGAACCACATCTCGCACATTCTGGCGAAGATGAATCTGACGGCCCGCACGCAGGTCGCGGTTTACGCTATCCGCGCGGGATTGGTCTAAAGGAAGTCTCCAAGGTGCAGCAGCGAAAGCGCCCGGCAAAACTGCCGGGCGTTTTTGCATCCTAAATGAAACTCTTCAGATACGCCTTCTGCCGCTGATAATCGAAGA
>DASSRQ010000207.1:0-5435 GCA_035701665.1 Vulcanimicrobiaceae bacterium | reverse complement strand
GTGTATCATTCGCAGCTGCAAGTTCACGGAGGCGGGGAACAACCCTGGGATGAACGGCGACGGCCAAGTCCGCGTGCGCGGCGCGCGCGAGCACAACTTGAAAAATATTGACGTGGACGTCCCGCGCGAAGCGCTCGTCGTCTTTACGGGCGTCTCCGGATCCGGCAAATCGTCGCTTGCTTTCAGCACGCTGTATGCAGAAGCGCAGCGCCGCTACCTCGAATCCGTTTCGCCGTATGCGCGGCGGCTGTTTCATCAAATGGCCGTGCCGGACGTCGACGAGATCGATGGGCTGCCGCCGGCCGTTGCACTGCAGCAGCAGCGCGGCTCGCCGACAACGCGCTCGTCGGTCGGGAGCGTAACGACGCTTTCGAACCTGCTGCGCATGCTGTATTCGCGTGCGGGAAGCTATCCGCCAAAACAAGAGCATCTGGAAGCGGAGTCGTTTTCGCCGAACACGCCCGCCGGCGCATGTCCGCGCTGTCATGGCCTGGGGCGCATGTACGACGTCTCGGAACGGTTGATGGTGCCCGATCCGTCGCTGACGATCCGCGAACGCGCGATCGCTTCGTGGCCGCCGGCGTGGCACGGTCAAAATCTGCGCGATATCGCGGTGACGCTAGGCATCGACGTCGACAAGCCGTGGCGCGACTTGCCGAAAAAGGACCGCGACTGGCTGCTGTACACCGACGAGCAGCCGACGGTGCCGGTGTACGCAGGATATACGCCGGCAGAGACGCGGCGCGCGCTCAAGCGCAAAGAAGAGCCGAGCTATCACGGTACGTTCAGCAGCGCAAAGCGCTACGTGCTGGAGACATTCGCCAACACGCAGAGCGCACTGATGAAGAAGCGCGTCGAACAGTTTTTGGAAAGCATCGAATGCCCGCTTTGTCATGGGAAGCGTCTGCGGCGCGAGTCGCTTTCGGTAACATTTGCCGGGCTCGACATTGCCGAGATGGCGCGGCTTCCTTTAGAACAGCTGAGCGAAACGTTCGCGCCTTATGCCGATGCGAAAGGGACGCTCGTACGGAAAGCGGCGCACGATCATCCCGAGAAGGCGCTCGTCATTGCACGCATTGCGGGCGACCTGCTTGCGCGTTTGGACATCTTGCTGGATCTCGGCCTGGGATACATCGCGCTCGAGCGCAGCACGCCGACGCTCTCGCCGGGTGAGCTGCAGCGTCTGCGATTAGCGACGCAAGTGCGTTCGAATCTCTTCGGCGTCGTGTACGTTCTCGACGAGCCGTCGGCGGGGCTGCATCCATCCGATACCGAGGCGCTGCTGCGTGCCCTCGATCGGCTGCGCGCATCCGGCAACACCCTGTTCGTCGTCGAACACGATCTCGACGTGATCCGGCACGCCGACTGGATCGTCGACATCGGTCCGGCCGCGGGCGAACGCGGCGGCGAGGTGCTTTACAGTGGGCCGCCCGGCGGGTTGAAAAAAGTCGAGGCGTCGCAAACGCGCCGGTATCTGCACGAGAACGGCACTGCGCAGAAACGTGCTGCGCGCTCGCCGAAAGGCTGGCTCGAACTGCAAGGCGTGACGCGCAACAACTTGCAGGATCTGGACGTCGCGTTTCCCATCGGAACGTTCACGAGCGTCACGGGCGTTTCCGGATCCGGAAAGTCGAGTTTGGTCAGTCAAGCCCTCGTGGAGATCGTTTCGGCGAGACTCGGCGTGCAGCGCGAGCATGAAGAGGACGGCGATCTGCTGCAACGCGCACCGGTTACGCCTACCGGTGGAAGCATCGCGCGCGGTATGGAGTGGATCAAGCGCGTCGTCGTCGTGGATCAGAAACCAATCGGACGCACGCCGCGGTCGAATCTGGCTACGTACACCGGTTTGTTCGACGCCGTGCGAAAGATCTTCGCCGAAACGAAGGCTGCGCGCAACAAACGATACGATGCGGGACGGTTCTCGTTCAACGTCGCAAAAGGGCGCTGTCCGGTCTGTAAAGGCGAAGGCTTCGTGATGGTCGAGCTGTTGTTTTTGCCGAGCGTGTATGCCCCGTGCTCGGAGTGCCACGGGTCGCGTTATAATGCCGAAACGCTGAAAGTAAAATACCGGGACAAGAGCATCGCCGACGTGTTAAATCTCACCGTCGATGCCGCACGTGCATTCTTTGCGGACGACGCGCCCGTGCGGCGGTCGCTCGACGTACTTGCGCAAGTCGGCCTGGGGTACTTGCGGTTAGGGCAATCGGCAACGGAGTTGTCGGGCGGCGAGGCCCAGCGCGTGAAGCTGGCGACGGAGTTGCAGCGGCCGCAGCGCGGCGATACGTTGTACATTCTCGATGAGCCGACCACCGGGCTGCATCCGTTCGACGTCGAGAAACTCGTTGCGCAACTCAACGGCTTGGTAGACGCCGGGAATACGGTCGTAGCCGTCGAGCACGAGATGCACGTCATCGCCGCGAGCGATTGGGTGATCGACGTCGGCCCGGGCGCCGGCGTCAAAGGCGGATCGATTGTCGCCGAAGGTACGCCGCACGAGGTCGCGCGTTCGAAGCAAAGCCGGACGGCTCCGTATCTTGCGCGCTCCTTAGCGCGGTCGGGCTAAAGCGTCCGTAAATCGATCGCTGCGGCCATCGCGCGGTGCGCGGTCGCGTTCGGATGCAGGTGATCTCCGGAGTCGTACGCGGGTGAAAGCCGCTGCGGATCGCGCACGTCGCGCAGGATCTCGTCGAAGTCTACGACGGCATCGAACAGCGTTCCGTGCCGGATGAACGCGTTGACGGCTTGACGCGTAGCCTCACCTCGGTCGTCGTACGTCATCCAGCCTTTGTACGGCGTAATCGTCGCTCCGATCGCTCTGATGCCGCGTTCGTGCAGCCGCTCGACGATCTGCTGCAGACCCAGCTCGATGCGTTCGGGATCGTATTGATGCGGCGATTGCTGGATGTCGTTCACCCCCAGGTAGACGATGGCGCCGGTCACGCCGCTTTGCGATAGAACGTCCGCATCGAGGCGCGCAAGCGCATTCTCACCAAAGGCGGGCTGCGTGAGCAGAATGCGGTTGCCGGAGATGCCCGCATTGAGCACGCCCAGCTGCTGCGATGGGGCAAGTGCGAGCAGTCGCTGCGCGAGAAAATCCGGCCAGCGGTCGTTGGCGCCGACGATGCCGCCGGCGCCGTCCGTGATCGAATCGCCGAACGCGACGACGCTGCCGCGCGCATTTGCATCGACGTCGATCGCGTCGATCAAGTACCACTTCGCGTAGCTGTATGCAAATGGCGCACCGGCGGTCTCGCCGGTGCGATCGCCGATAGCATAGTAGTTCGTTTGTTCGGCAAGTGGGTGGGTCGTTACCGGGCCCGTGGGATCCGGCAAATACGTGTCCACCAACAAGTTACTTGCGGGAACGACGTCGAGACGGACGGGATCGGATAGGACGTCAGCATGCGGCGGGATCGTGACCGTGCGCGACCCCATGAACGTCAGACGGCGCTGCGTCCCGCGTTTTGCATTCGCGCCTTCGTCTTGCTGCGCGACCGAAGCGCCGCCGATGACGAGCGGCGCTGCGCCGAAACGGTTCGTAAACCGGACGCGAACCTGCGTGCCGCCGACACTTACGTGCACGACTTGACGCAGCGTGTCATTCTCGAACGATTGATTGTCGTCGGCATACACGGGCGCAGAAGCCCACGTCCCAATCCATGCCATAAACAGCAAAAAGGCAAGATGCAATGCGCGCGCCCTCCGGATTTGAGGCTATTCGCGCCTTGCATCTTGCGCTCTTTGTTGCCAGAGCCGCGTTTAGTAACTGACTTGATAGAGATACGCACTCGCTACGCGCGAGCAGTTTTGAATCTTCGGCGTGAAAGCCGACGTATAGGCAGTGTTCATTGCAGAACGGTCGATCCACATATTGCCGCTGGACTGCACGAGGGATGCTCCGGTCAACGCGCCCGTATCGTTCAGTGAGATACGCAGCGTTGTGACACCGGAGACGCCTTGCTCCATTGCAATCGTGGGAGTATCGAATAGAGCGAAATCTACGGCCGCTTCGGCATTGGGACGTGCGCAGGTACGTGCGTTCACAATAGTGGGCGGTTGAACGGTATCGATAGGCATCAGTCTGACGGTTTGGGCCGCTGCGGGCGCACAAAGCGCCATGCACATAATGCCGGCTACTCCAAATAGCGAGTGTTTCATGTAAGCCTCCTACGTGCTGATTATGCGCCGGCGACCGTTACTGGCGTATTACACAACGCAAGAACGCGCACGCACCATTCGTCATCCGGAAGCTCGTGTAGCAGTTCGGCGGCATAGCCGGCGGCGCGCCGGAAATCGTGTTCTGCAAGTGCATCGTCGCACAGACGGTGAGTGCACGCCGCAAGCGCTTCGACGACGGTTGCGTTAAAGGTGTCGAACCAACCGCCTAACGCGTCGCGCGCCGCTCGGCCCGCGGAAATTTGGCGGAAATAATGTTCGGTAATGTTGGTCGCGCGCAATGCTGTGTCTAAATGTTGGCGCACGCGCTGCAGATCGACGTCGATCTCGTCGCAAAGAATGTAATTGCGGCCGACGTGCTTGACCAAAGGCCCGGCATCGAGATGCCGGCGCAGCCGGTATAAGCAGACGTGAAACGAGTTATGCGCGGCGTCTCCGTCGACGTCAGGCCAGAGCCGCTCTACTATCCGGTCCGCGCAGATTGCCGGCTGCGCGGCTGCAATCGTGAACAGCAGCTGCGCCTCTTTGTCGGGAACGACGACCGGCTGTCCTCGTGCGACGATTTGCCCGGTGAAAAACCGTATTGCCAAAAAATTCAACGAAATCGTGCCTCCATCCGGAGGTTCTGTTAATAATACCTCGCACTAGCGTCCATGTTTTAGCGTTAAACGGCTCTTATTGAAAAAATGCTTTTATTTAAAGACTTTTTCGCTGTCGCTTCGGGCGGGCTTCGGTGATAGCACGGAGCTGTTCGTGTTAGCGAGCGCCCTGTCAACTATTTCATTAGTGGTGCATTATTATTTTCATATCGCATTCCGCCGCAGTTTGTGACGACTACAACTTTGCTTAAACCGGCGGCCCGAGATATGCCGGAAAAAGTGCATCGCGTTAACCTGTGGCGATTGTCGCGCTTGCCCGGCCGGCGCATACTTTAGCTCGGCGGGTCCACTTTTTTGGAGGACGCAGATGACACGTATTGCTTCAGGGGAAGCGCGAGATAGGCGGCTTCTATGCATGATATAAAAGCGCGGTTGTCGCTCTTTTGGATCTTCGCTTTGTTGAATTACCTGTACGCGGACGTCGTCGCTCTGTTCGCGATCGTCAGCACGCGGCATGCATTCGGCGGTCTTTCGCAATGGGCGCTGATGGGCTCGGCCGTCTTGATGGAGATACCGATCGCCATGATCGTGGCCAGCCGGCTGCTGCCCTTTCGGGCGAACCGCATCGCGAATATCGTCGCCGGACTTATCGTGACGCTT
>DASSRQ010000206.1:0-11261 GCA_035701665.1 Vulcanimicrobiaceae bacterium | reverse complement strand
TACCCGATACGGCTGTCGGCGGGAATGATGCCGTAGATCTCGCGCGGATCGTATTTGGGCGGCTTCGGTTCTTGGATGTCCCACTGCCGGGGAAGTTCGCGATGCAGGTTCGCGACGACCGATCGCACGATCGCCAGCGCGTGTTCGTCGTCGTTCGCGAAATGATCGGCAACGCCGGAGATACGCGTGTGCACGTCCGCACCGCCGAGTTCTTCAGCCGTGACCACTTCGCCGGTCGCTGCTTTTACCAGCGGCGGTCCGCCTAGGAAGATCGTGCCGTTGCCTTTGACGATGACCGTTTCGTCGGACATTGCCGGAACGTACGCGCCGCCCGCCGTGCACGAACCCATCACGGCGGCGATCTGCGGAATCTTCTTGCCCGACATGCGCGCCTGGTTGTAAAAGATGCGGCCGAAATGGTCGCGGTCCGGAAACACGTCCGCTTGCAGCGGCAAAAACGCGCCTCCCGAATCGACCAGGTAGATGCACGGCAGATGGTTCTGCTCGGCGATCTCCTGCGCGCGCAGATGTTTCTTGACCGTCATCGGATAGTACGTGCCGCCTTTGACCGTAGCGTCGTTGGCGACGATGACGCAGTACTGGCCCTCGACGATGCCGATGCCGGTAACGATGCCCGCCGAGGGCGCTCCGTCATCGTACATACCGTTTGCGGCAAGCGCGGAGAACTCGAGGAACGGCGCACCGGGATCGATCAGGCGGTCGACGCGCTCGCGCGCGGTCATCTTCCCGCGCTTGCGGTGTTTGGCAACGGCGTCGGCGCCGCCGCCGGCGCGAACGACCGTCAGGGCCTGCCGCAGCTCGGCCACGAGGCCTTCCATGCGCGTGACACTTTGCGAAAATTGATCGCTGCGCCGGTCCAGGCGCGTCTCCAGAACTGCCATCGCCCGCGCTGTTCGTCTAACGCTGCTTTAAGACCGTTTTAGCCGGGCGTACGTTACCATTGTCGTATGGCAAGCACGCTACCGCAAACCGACGTCGCCGGCATGAACCGCCCCGCCGGAACGCTCGATGGTGCAACCGCACTCGCTCCTTACGCGGGACCGTGGAACGCGCGTCTTGCCGCTCACTTGATGCGCCGGGCGGGCTTCGGTGCCGCACAAGACCAGGCCGCCCGGCTGGCGTCGGGTTCGATGCACGCGGCGGTTGACGGATTGGTCGAGTTTCCGGATACCTCGCGGCTTCCGGCCCCCGCCGACGTGTACGATCCGCGGCAAGCGCTGCGCGCGAACTTCGGCGGCTTCATGCGCGCCATGGGCGACGATACGCAGCGGCGCGAGCTGGCGAAGCAGATTCGTAAGGAAGAGCGTCAGTCGATCATCTCGCTGCAGAACTGGTGGCTGAACCGGATGCTGTCGTCACCGGCGCCGCTGCAAGAGAAGATGACGCTGTACTTTCACGGTCACTTCACGACGGCATCGATTCAAAAGGGCGTCGACCCGGTGATGACGCTCGAACAGAATCAGCTGTTTCGCAATTTCGCGCTCGGAAATCTGCGCGAACTGACGCAGCAGGTTTCGGTCGGTCCGGCGATGCTGCTGTATCTCGATAACGCAAACAGCGATCCGAAGCATCCGAACGAAAACTACGCGCGCGAGTTGATGGAGCTGTTTACACTCGGCGTCGACCACTACACGGAAGACGACGTGCGCGCATCCGCTCGCGCGTGGACCGGGTGGACGGTCGTGCGGCGTACGGGCGAGGTCCGCTTCAACAACGCGCGCCACGACAACGGCAGCAAAACATTCTTGGGACAGACGGGCAATTTTTCCGGTAAAGATATCGTCGACATCATCTATCAGCAGCCCGCATGCGCCGAGTTTTGGGCGAACAGCCTGCTGAACTTCTTCGTGTACAACAACCCGGAGCCGGCGCTGGTCTCGGCCGTGGCTCGCTTGATCCGGAAGAACGACTTCAACCTCAAGCCCGTCGTTTCGACCATCTTACGCAGCAACGTCTTTTACTCGCCGCGCGCCTACCGCGCGCTGGTGAAGAGCCCGGTCGAGTTCGTCGTCGGCACGTATAAAGCAATGGGCATCGGGCCGATCGACCTGCGCGCGCAAGCCGCGCTCAATCAAATGGGACAGATTCTGTTCTATCCGCCGAACGTCGCCGGCTGGCCCGGCGGCGAGAATTGGCTGACGAGCCAGACGATGATCGCGCGTCAAAACTTTGTGGCCTCGCTGGTGAACTCTCCGGCGATGCAAGACGCTGCTTGGGTGAACGACGTTCCGATAAAAGCGCCGGAAGCGGCGAGCGATTTGGTCTCCCGCATTTTGCTCGGCGATGCCTCGCCCAAGGGCATCGCGCAACTAACCAACTACCTCAACGGCACCGACACGTCGGCGCTCGGCATGCTCTCGGGTGAAAACTATGAAGAGCGCGTGCGCGGAGCGGCATATCTGACGATGGCGATGCCCGCCTACCAACTCAACTAGGGGCCGGGGAGCATCATCGCTATGTCATCGCGCGCCAACTTCTTACTAGGGTCCGTAAGCGGACTGCTCGTACTCGGCAGCACGCAAAACGTGTTCGCGCAGGCGCTCAAATCTGCGCCGCTCCCGGGATTGCCCGGTTCGGACGACCGCGTGCTGATCGTTATCAATCTGCAGGGCGGCAACGACGGGCTCAACTGCGTCGTTCCGCACGGCGACCCGTTGTACTATCAGATGCGCCCGAGTATCGCCGTGTCGCGCAACGACGTGCTCGGCGTCAACGATCGCATCGGGTTCAACCCGAACATGAAATCGTTCAAGGATCTGTACGATAAGGGCAACGTCGCAATCGTACAAAACGTCGGCTATCCGAATCCCGATCACTCGCACTTCCGCTCGACCGAGATTTGGCAAACCGCCGTTCCCGACAAATACGAACACACCGGCTGGCTTGGACGGTATCTCGACGACTCGGGCTTACCGAAAGCCAATCTGTTCAACGGCGTTGCCGTCTCGCAAGTGCTGCCGGAGGCGTTCGTGTCCGCGCACACCGACGTGCCCGCCGTCGCGCAGATCAACGGTTACGGACTCACCAGCGATCGCAATACCGCGGCTCGCGATGCGTATGCGCAGATCGTAGGTGACGGCATGCCGTTTACCTCGCCGTATCTCGCGCATGTCGCGCAGATCGAAGATCACGCGCAGCGCGGATCGGAAGAGCTGCCGAAGTTAATCGCCGGCTACAAACCGGCGGGTGCGTATCCGGCGACGCCTATCGGACGCAGTCTGGCGCTTGCGGCGCAGATCGTCGGAAGCAAAACGGGCACGCGCGTCATCTACGTGCAGCACGGTTCGTTCGACACGCACGTGAATCAGAAAGCCGTGCAAGACCGCCTCCTGCAGCAGTTCAGCGATGCGATCAAGGCGTTTTACGACGATTTGAGCGCGCATGGAAACGACCGCCGCGTGCTCACGATGACGTTCTCCGAATTCGGACGGCGGGTTCCCGAAAACGCCAGCCGCGGCACCGACCATGGCGAGGCCTCGCCGCTCTTTCTGGTCGGCGGCGGCGTGAAGGGCGGCGTGTACGGCGCGTATCCGGATCTTGCGGCCACGAACGACGGTAACGTACGATTCCAAACCGATTTCCGCAGCGTCTATGCCACCATCTTGGAACGCTGGATGGGGCGGCCCTCGGAGAAAATTTTACGCGGAAGCTTCCCGGTAATCGGCGCTTTGGCATAGGATTTGCCCCGCGCGTCCCGCATTGGGTCGGGACGCATGCTTGGTTCGGTAATGACCGTCACCGGTTCGCAGATGACGGTCCGTCTCGATGACGGAAACTTAGACGAAAACGCTCTCCGGGTGGGCGCGATGGTCACCGCGCGCGCGGGCGACCGCACCGTCGTCGGAACCATCGGCGCCGTGCAGCTCGTCAACGGCGCGATGAAGCCGCACATTTTGGTGGTCGATCTCGTCGGCGAGATGTACGGTGCGGCCGGCTCGCTGCGGTTTACGCGCGGCGTCTCGCACCATCCGGTTCCGGGCGTTCCGGTAAACGCCGCAACCGACGACGACCAGGGCGTCATCTTCGCCAAGACCTCGCCGTCCAACATCCGCATCGGCACGCTGTACGACAACGAGTCGCGGCCGGCGTTCGTGCAGATCGACGATCTCCTCGGCAAGCACTTCGCGGTGATCGGTTCCAGCGGTTCCGGTAAATCGTGCACGGTCGCGCTCATTTTATCGTCCATCCTGGAAGCGCATCCGAACGCGCATATTTTGATGCTCGATCCGCACAACGAGTATGCGACCGCATTCGGCGATCGCGCCGAAGTGCTCAACGTCGACAATCTCAAGCTGCCCTTCTGGCTGCTCGACTCCGAAGAGGCGGTTCGCGTCCTGGTGCGCGGCGGAACGCCGCACGAACGCGAGTCGCAGGCGATGATTCTGCGCGACGTAATAACGCGCGCCCGCCGGCATTTTGCCGGCGACGGCGCGGACGCCGCGTCGATCACGGTGGACACGCCCGTGCCGTACCGGCTGTCGGATCTGCAGCGCTTTTTGAACGAAGCGATGGGGAAGCTCGACAAGGCCGACACCTCGCTGCCGTTTCTGCGCCTGAAATCGCGCATCGACTCGCTGCGCGGCGACAAACGGTACGCGTTCATGTTCTACGAAGGATTGAACGTCGACGACAAGCTGCCCGAAGTGGTGGGCCGGCTGATGCGCATTCCGGTGAACGGAAAACCGATCGCGGTGCTGGATCTTTCCGGCGTGCCTTCGGAGATCACCGACGTCGTCGTCTCGCTCTGCTGCCGCATCATCTTCGACTTTGCCGTTTGGGCCGAACGTGAAGGCATGCCGCCGGTGCTGATGGCGTGCGAAGAAGCGCACCGGTATATCCCGGCCGACGAAAAGAGCGGCTTTGCCGCGACGGCGCGCGCGATCACGCGCATTGCAAAAGAAGGCCGCAAATACCGGCTGGCGCTGGCGCTCATCTCGCAGCGGCCGTCCGAACTCTCGCCGGAGGCGCTCTCGCAGTGCGGTACCGTCTTCTCGCTCCGGCTGGCGAACGAACTCGACCAGGACTTCGTGGCCCGGACCGTGCCCGACGCCGCCCGCGGGATGCTTGCGGCCCTGCCAAGTATGCCGACCCAGCAGGCCATCATCTCCGGAGAAGGCGTGCCGATTCCGATGCGGGTCCGCTTCGACGATCTGCCCGCGGACAGGCGTCCCCGCAGTGAGGGAGCCCTCTTCTCGAAGGCCTGGCAAGTTGACGTAAGTTCCCATGCGTTCCGGGACGATGCCGTCCGCCGCTGGCGCACGCAAACTCGCTGACTTTTCTCGCAGGGTACAACGGCCTACCCGCCAAAACGGGTAGGGCTGCACAACTTGGAGATTCGAACCCCGCATGAAAAGTTTCGTGACGAGTGGAGATGAAATTATCTCCTATCGCGAAGGCGGCTTGCCGCCTAAAGGGACGCCCAAGAACTATTTAATGGCCTGGCTGCTCGTTATGCTTAAAGAGCATAACCTCCATGGCTACGAGATCATGAAAGAACTCAAAGCGAAGTTCGACGTGATCTCGGACCCCGGCACCGTTTATCGCGCGCTGCGTCAACTCGAGCGCGACGGCTATATTTCGTCGTGGTGGGACCCGAAAGACCAAGGCCCGGCCCGCCGCATCTATACGCTGACCGAAACCGGTCATCAAGCACTCGCACTTTGGAGCATCGCATTAGAGCAATACCGCTCGAATCTCGATGCTTTTTTTACGCTGTACAGCGGCGAATGGGCTAGAGCGGCCGGGGAGTAACCGCACAGCCGGCCTGCGAACCGCAGGCTCGTGTCCGAAATTCTCTTTCTTGGAACCGGAGGCGCGCGCTTCGTCGTAGCGCGCCAATTTCGCGCGTCCGGTGGCATGTGGATGCGCCTTAACGACACGCAGATTCACGTCGATCCCGGACCCGGTGCGCTCGTCCGCGCACTCTCGCACGTGCCGCCGTGCAATCCGCGGGAGTTGGACGGTATCGTCCTTTCGCACAAACATCTCGACCACGCCGGCGACGTCAACGTCATGATCGAAGCGATGACTTCGGGCGGATTCCGCCGCCGCGGAACGCTGCTTGCGCCGAACGATGCGCTCGAAGGCGAAGCCGTCGTCTTTCCGTACGCGCAGCGCTTCGTCGATCGCGTCGAGATTGCAAAAGAACGCAGCGGTCCGTACCGCATCGGCGGCGTGGAGATCCGGACGTCCGTGCGTCACGTACATGCGGTGGAGACGTACGGGCTGCACTTTAAAACACCCGGTTTCACCGTTTCGTACTTGCCGTGCGGGAAGTACTTCGAAGGGCTCGCCGCGGACTATGCGTCGCACCGCCCGGACGTGCTCGTAATCAACGTGCTTCGCTACCGCGACGGCATGGACGTCGACCATCTCACGTTCGACCACGCTCGCGAGATCGTCGAAGAGATTGCCGCGCCCGTAACCGTGATGCAGCACTTCGGCACGAAGATGCTCGAGCAAGATCCGGCCCGGCTCGCGCAAGAGCTGGAAGACGCGATGCAGCGGCGTGTCATCGCCGCGTACGACGGCATGCGTCTCGATATCGAAACGGAGGTCGCGTCGGTTGGCGTTTGATATTCTCAGCGTTCAGCCGGATGCGGTCGAATCGTTCGTCCTGGCGCACGAACGCGAGGCGCAGAAGTCGTTTTACGGCTTCAGCGTCATCTGGCACGAACAGGTGCACACGTTTGCCGCGCGTGACGGCGAGTCCATTGTGGGCGTTGCCGGGATCCGGATTGCGGCGT
The DNA here is from genome assembly GCA_035701665.1 of Vulcanimicrobiaceae bacterium. GTDB lineage: Bacteria > Vulcanimicrobiota > Vulcanimicrobiia > Vulcanimicrobiales > Vulcanimicrobiaceae > DASSRQ01. The sequence continues at coordinate 4,494 of DASSRQ010000206.1, read as the reverse complement.
CGCTTGCGCATGTCATGCGCCTGATCGTCGCGCCGGAACACCGGAAGCGAGGCGTGGGGCGCGCGCTGCTGCTTGCCGCCTCGGACACGGCGAACTACTACAACTGCCACAAGATGAGCGTCATGGTGCCGCACAAAAGCGGCGCGCAAACGTTTTTCGAACGGTGCGGCTACAAACTCGAGGCCGTGCTGCCGCAGCACGAGTTCAAGGCAGACACCGCCGTACTGCGCAAGTTTTTACTTTAGGCGTTTTGTACACGCGCGGCGCCGCAAGGCGCTGCCGGTTTGCCGGTTTGTTCTTGAACGAGCCGCTGTAGATATACACGGTTCCGTTGCCGGCGTTGGCCGTTACGACCGGACCGCCGCCGTTTACCACCGCCTGCGCATCTTGCTGCGAGCCTACGTTCCGGTTGAACTCCGAGACGATGCGCCCCGTGTTCGAGTGCGCGCCGACCTGTACGCCGCCGCTCGCGATGCCGAGCGCAATGTTTCCTTGCTGCGTTTCGAAGCGGGCAAGGCCCGGCGAGAACGTGCCGTTATCGTAGGTAATGTGGCCGCGCACGGCGTTCACTTCGATCTGCCGCACGGTGCATCCGGAGAAGAAAACGTTGCCGATTGCCGTGCGCGCGCGAATGCGATCGAACCCGGAGTTCGTCACGGAGATCGTTCCGCGCGCCGTTTCGACGTACGCTTGTCCGCTCGAGCCGGTGACATCGATGGCGCCGTTATGCAGCTGCGTTACCATCGCTCCGTGATAGCCGCTGACGTGGATGCCGCCGCGGCCGATCACCGCGAGCACGAGCGCGCTCGAAGCGGGCGCGGTAATCGTCATCGTCGCGTTCGAATCGCCGCCGAAGATGGCAACTCCGTCGTGCGGCGAGCCGGCGATACCGTCGACCGGAAAGTCTTCCTGCGGCAAGCGAACCGTACCGTTCACCGTTTGAATTTGCGTTTCGAAGACGGTAACGTCGCCGCCGGGAAACGCGCGCTGCACGGCCTGCGGACCGAAATGCATGGCGCGGAACGGCGCCGACGAGACGATCTCGACGGTAGGACGGTTCCACGTGCGAATCGTCACATCGGCCGAACGCGCTTGTATGCGGATGACGGGAGCAGGTCCGGTCGCGACGGACTGATCGGCCGCGTTCTGCGCGCGCGCCGGTGCGAAAGACAGCATCGCCGCGCAGAGCGCGGCGGCAGCGGCGGTTAACGTTCGCAGGATGGATCGGTCCACGCTGTCATTGTATCGGCGGCCGCGCTGCACGGCATGAGAATTCAATGAATGCACGGCAGCGTGACGCGGAAAACGGTTCCGCCCGCTTGGCCGGCGCGTGCGGTGACGGTGCCGTCGTGCACGCGAGCTATCGATCGGACGATGGCCAGTCCTAAGCCGGTTCCCGGAACGGCGCGCGTGCGCGATTTGTCCGCGCGGTAGAAGCGGTCGAAGATCAGCGGCAACTCGTCAGGATCGATCCCGGGGCCGGTGTCGGCGATCTCGACGATCGCGTCGTCGCCGTCCTGCGAAACGCTCACCGTGACGCCGCCCTCGGAAGTGAACTTGATCGCGTTGTCCACTAAGTTCGTCACCAGCTGACGCAACAGCGCTGCATCGCCGTAGACGATGGGCGCCTCTGCGGGAACGTCGAGCGTCAGCGTCAGATTCTTTTCCGCGGCGCGAGGCTGCCTGGTATGCACCGCTTCACGCGCGACCGCGCCTAGCGATACCGGCTCTTTCGGAACGTCGTCACCGGAGTCGGCTTTCGCCAGCGTCAGCATACCGTTTACCATGCCGGCAAGCGACGAACTTTCGGCGATGATCGTCTCGAGACTCTCGCTGCGGATCGCTGCATCGCGATCGCCCCAGCGTGCCAGCATCTGCGCGTTGGCATTGATCGATGTTAGCGGTGTCTTGAGTTCGTGCGACGCGTCGCTGATGAAGCGGCGTTCGCGCGCGAAGGCCTCTTCCAAGCGCGCAAGCAGATCGTCGAACGCCTGTGCAAGCGCACCGGCTTCGTCTTGACGGCCTCTCCAGCGGATGCGGCGGTGCAAGCCCTCGGAGCCGATCTGACGCATCGCTTCGGCCAACTGATTCAGCGGCGACGTGATCTCGTTGGCGAGGACGAACGAGAGCACCGCAAGCGCGACTGCCGTGATGAGCAAGATCGCGGCGATCGAAATCTCGGTCTGTCTGAAGGCTTGATCGAGTGCGTCGAGCGGCTCGCCAACCTGCACGACCAAGCCGATGTTCCCGCTTACGAGAAGGTCGCTTTCGACGAGAAAACGGCGCCCGTCGACGACGACTTCGCGCGACGTGCGCGGAACGCGCGGCGTCAGTCCGGCGTTGCCGAACGACGCTAGGCTGCCCATATTGAAACTCTTCGCCAGCGTATAGCCGCGAAGATCGTCGACCTCGATGAACGTGTTGACCGACGTCCAGCGCTCCAGATTATCGGGATTCTCCAGCGCGAGCAGCGTTCCGGGACCGTTGAATAAAAACGATCCGGGCTCGGGCGCGACGGCGCGTTCCATATCCTGCAGCGTCAGCGACAAGTGCTGCTCCGCCTGCGCGTGCAGGATCGATTCGAACCGCATCGTGATCGCGATACCGACCGCGCCTATGGCGACGACCAGCAGCAGCGTGTACCATACGGCGATGCGCAGCCGCAGCGAATGCATTAGACCGTCCGTCTAATCTTTGATCGTGTAACCGACGCCGCGTACGGTCGTTATCAGTTTGTCGTCGAACCCTTCGTCGACTTTGCCGCGAAGATAGCGGATGTACACGTCGATGAGATTCGAATCGCCGAGAAAATCGCTGCCCCAAACGCCGTTGAACAGTTCGTCGCGCGAGTGCACTTTATTGCGGTGTACGAGCAGGTACTCCAGCAGCGCGTATTCTTTTGCGGTGAGCGCGATCTGTTTGCCGCCGCGGGAGACTTCGTGGCGGTCGCGATCCATGATGAGATCCCGGTAAGCGATGACGTTGCTCGCCGGCTCGCGTTCGCGTAAACGCGCCCGCACGCGCGCAAGCAGCTCGTCGGTCGAGAACGGTTTGGTGACGTAGTCGTCGGCGCCGCTGTCGAGTCCGGACACGCGGTCCGGTACCATGTCGCGCGCCGTAAGCATGATGATCGGCACGCGGCTTTTCGCGCGCACGCGCCGGCAGACTTCCATGCCGTCCATCCGCGGGAGCATCAGATCGAGAATGACGAGATCCGGCTCTTTGAGTGCGCGTTCGAGTCCCGAGAGACCGTCGGCGGCTACATCGACGGAGTAGCCTTCGTGTTCGAGTTCGAGTTTGAGGACGCGGCTGATCGCCGCGTCGTCTTCAACGACTAATATATGGTGCGGTCGTGCAGCGGTGTCCATTCCCTATCATTATCGGCGGAATGCTCGCGAGGTCCCCGGCACAACGGTTAAATTCAACTGAGAAATCCAGAACGCCGCGCCCGCGCCGATGGCGAGCCAGAACAGCACGTCTACCGAAGCGAACGACGAGATCGTCCGCGCGAATCCGTCGGAGACGGTGTCCAGAAGCGGCAGGGAGCCGCCGCTGAGTAACGCGACGACGAGCCAAACGACCAGCGCTGCGAGCGCACCGATGAACCAGACTTCCCACGCCTTGACGGTTACGGGCCGGCGGTAGACGGTCGCGGCGAGAATGTTCGAACGCAAATCCGCAGGCGGCTCTTCGAGATCCAGCGCGAAGAGCGCGCGGTCCAGTTCGTCGTCCGATTCGTAGTATTTCATTCACGTACTCCCGCGTGCGGTTCGCTCAGCAGCTTGCGCAGCTGTTCTTTTGCCCGGAACAGGTGGGTTTTCACCGTGCCGAGCGGCATCTGCAGCACCGAAGCGATCTCTTCGTACTGCTTGCCCTGTAAATGGTACAACGTAATAACGGTGCGGTATTTCTCGGGCAGCGCATCGATTGCCGTCCGCAGGCGGCGCGCCTCGTCGCTTGCGATCGCTTCGCTTTCCGGACCGGCCGAGGGATCCGCCCGCTCGGGCATCTCTTCGTTGGAGAATCGTTTGCGGCGCGAGAGGCGGTCGCAGCAGGCGTGATAGGCGATCGAAAAGATCCAGGTCGAGAACTTTGCTTCCGGCTTGAACGTGCGCAGGCTGCGATAGGCTTTGAAGAACGCTTCTTGCGCGGCGTCGGCCGCTTCATCGCGGTCGCGCAGCGTTCGGAAGGCCAAATGATAGACGGCGCGATCGTACCGCTCGACGAGCGTGCCGAACGCCTCCGCACGTCCCGCAAGCGCATCGGCGACGAGAACCGAGTCCGGAATCAGGTCTGCCGGGTGTATCGCGGGTGCCTCCAATAGTGCTGCGGCCACGTGTCATGTACGCAGCCGGGGCGGCAATGTTTCGTGAAACAAGCCGGGCGGCCCGCCGTAGATAGGGCATGCGTTATTCGCGAACCGGCATCGTCGCCGTGCTCTTGGCGGTCGAAGCCTTTATCGCCGGCGGGATTCTGACCCAAGCGTCCAGCCTG
>DASSRQ010000205.1:0-4689 GCA_035701665.1 Vulcanimicrobiaceae bacterium | reverse complement strand
GATGCTGCGCAGATTCGCGACATTTACGAACCGTTCGTCACGGACTCGCACGTGTCGTTTGAAGAGGTGGTTCCCGATGAGCCGGCGATGCGCGAACGCATCGAGCATTATGGGAAGTCGCATGCGTGGCTCGTAGCGGAAGAAGACGGGCGCGTCCTGGGATATGCATACGGGTGTCCGCATCGAACTCGTCCGGCGTACCGGTGGTCGGCCGAGGTCGCGATCTACGTTCATCCGGATGCGCGCGGGCGCGGTGTCGCAAAGTCGCTATATGGGGCACTTTTCGAACGTTTGCGCGGCCGCGGGTATCACTCGCTGTTCGCCGGCGTTGCATTACCCAACGATGCGAGTATCGCGCTGCACCGGTCTGTCGGATTCGAACCGGTCGGCGTTTTCCGCAGAATCGGCTTTAAAAACGGCCGCTGGTGCGACACGTCGTGGTGGCAACTGCAATTGACGACGGGCGATGACCCGCCGGCGGAACTCGTTTAAACTTTAAATTCCACGCCCTTGAACTGATCGGGGTCGTAGTTCTTGTCCTTGGCCGGCCTGGGCGTATCTTTCCACCAAGCGCTATACATGGCGAGCCATTCGAAGTTCTCGAGGATGAACTCGTTGTTCTCGATTCGCCGCCGGCGCAAGATGAAGACGCGAATCGTGTCCCACCAGCGGCGGATCGAAAGGCCCATCGCATCCACCAACAGCGATGGGTCGATGACGCGCCGGCGCGAGAGCGTCGCCATCGTTTCGACAAACTGTGCGACGCAACCGACGTCGACAGCATCGCGCGAGCCGTGATAGTTGTTGCGAATATCGTCGTCCGTCGGGTAGCGCTCGTTAATGCCGCGAAGGCGCCCGAAGAGCTCCACGATAGATGGATCCGTAAGGCGCTCGATCGCTTCGAGCACCGCGAGCGCATTGCGCTCGTGCTCCATCTGGCGCACTTGGCGCGACAAAAGAACGGTCGTAAACACCATTGCGGTTAGCGCGACCGCGACCGAGGCTACCGACGAAATAAGCTCGGCGTTCAAGGGTTGATCACTTCGCGAGTGGTAGGCCGTCTCATGCGAGCAGTCGAGATCTCCAAGTACGGGCCGCCGGACGTATTGCGCGTCGTGGATCGGCCGCAACCCGTCGTGCGCGAAGGCGAGGTGCTGATTCGCGTTGCCGCGGCCGGAGTTTCCCATGCGGACGTCATGCAGCGCCAGGGCTCGTACCCGCCGCCGAAAGGCGCATCCGATATCCCGGGGTTAGAGTGCGCGGGAACGCTGGCCGATACGGGCGACCCGGTCTGCGCGCTGCTGACCGGCGGCGGCTACGCGGAGTACGTCGCGGTCCCTTGGGTCCAGGTGCTGCCGGTGCCGCAAGGGTGGACCATGGTCGAAGCGGCGTGCCTGCCGGAGAACATGTTTACGGTCTACGATAACCTGATTACGCGCGCGCGCTTTCAACGCGGCGAGAGTTTGCTCGTGCACGGCGGCACCAGCGGAATCGGCTCGACCGCGATTATGATGGCGAAAGCATTCGGCGCATCGATGGTTATTGCGACCGCGGGATCGGCCGAGAAGTGCGCCGCGGCAAAGTCGTTCGGCGCGGATGCTGCGATTAATTACAACGAAGAAGACTTCGTCGCCCGTGTGAACGATCTTACGAACGGTCGCGGCGTCGACGCGATCGTCGACATCGTCGGCGGCCAATATATTGCACGCGATCTGCAATGCATCGCGCCGGACGGACGCATCGTGAGTTTAGCGACCGGCGGCGGAAACGAACCGACGATCGATCTGCGTTTGGTGCTGCAGCGAAGGGCCGCTATTATGGGATCGTCGCTGCGCGCACGTCCGCCGGAGTTGAAGGCGCCGATTGCACAGGCGTTGTTGAAGAACGTGTGGCCGTTACTGCCGGCAAAAACGACGATCAAGCCGCTGGTCGATTCGACCTTTCCACTTGAGAAAGCGGCGGAGGCGCATAAGCGGATGGAGGCGTCGTCTCACATAGGAAAGATCGTGCTCGAAGTATGAGACGACGCGCCGGTTTTCGTTAGTAGATGCCGTTTTGGTGGTGAAAGCCCGTTGCCATAAAGAACAGCATCGGAATCGAAAGCATCGTATTCACGCGCGATGCCAAGAATGCAACGCGGCGCGCTTTGGCTTTCTCTTCATCGGTTGCCGGAACGATGCCCAGCACTTTTTTCTGGTTGCGCCAGATCAGGCCCCAGACGTTGAGCAGCATGATGGTTCCGAGCCACGCACCGATACCGATCGGCGCGTACGGCCCGCGCAGCATCATGGCTGCCCCGGTGGCGTTCATGCCGTTGTACGGCGGAAACGTGCTAAGCAGCGCAAAGCCGATCAGCCACGTTGCCACGGCAGCCCAACGGAAATAGGCAAGTGCGCGCGGCATGATGTACTTGCTTATCGGTCCGGCTTCTCCGGCGGCCGTCGCTTCTTTCGTTGCGGCAGCGTTGACGAAGTTGAAGAAGTACAGCAAACCGATCCACATGATGCCGGCAAAGAAATGTCCCCAGCGTAGAATCGGATCGACCCAATCATTCATCGTCCTACCCTACCTTTGCGCCGCTGCCGACGAGCGCATGCGCGATATAATAAAGAACTACTGTCAATATGAGTCCGCAAATGACGGTTCCCCATATCGAATCGAGCGGATTTTTCACGACTCAAAGTCCTCCACGAGCGGTGACCACTTGCTTGGTTCTGCTACGAAGGTTAGCGGCTCTCCTTGAATTGCCGGGTATAATCGGCCCCATGAAATCCTACACACCCAAGAAGTGGGACCTTTCCGGTTTGCAAGGCATATCGGATGCCACTTTAGAGACGCATTTCGCGCTCTACGAAGGTTACGTCAAAAACACCAACACCCTGATCGAGCTTACGACGCAGGCGCGTCAGGGCGGCACTGCGAGCGGCGCGGACCCGAAGTTCGCGGAACTCGTGCGGCGCATGGGTTGGGAATTCAACGGCATGCGGCTGCACGAATACTACTTCGATAATCTGTCCAAGGGCAGCCAAGAGCTTAAAACGGGAAATCTCTACAACGTCCTCGGCGAAAGCTACGGCGACTTCGAGTCGTGGAAGAAAGATTTCTTCGCCGTGGGCGGCATGCGCGGCGTCGGCTGGGCGATCGCGTATTACGATCCCAAAGCGCAGCAAATCCTCAACGTTTGGATCGAGCAGCATCAGAACGGCAATCTGGCCGGCTACGTGCCGATCGTCGTCATGGATTGCTGGGAGCACGCATTCATCAAAGACTACAAACCGTCCGAACGCGGCAAATACATTGAAGCGTTCTACGCGAACCTCAACTGGCAGGCTTGCGAAGAACGGTTGAGCCAAGTCCGCGGCTAATCGCGGTCCCCGCACAAACAGAAGGCCCCGCTCCGGCGGGGCCTTAATATTTCCAAATGCTCGCTGCGCTTTTGACCGCGGCCGCTCTTGCTTTGCGGCCGCCCGACGGAACCTATACGTACCTCATCGACCATGGGATGCGAAGCGTAGTGACGATATCGTCCGCTCCTAACGGCGTCGTCGTACGTGAGCACGTTTCGTCGCTTTTGAGTGAGGCGTTCACGACCACCGTGTACGATCCGGTGACACTGCGCCAGCAAAGTTATTCGGTGGACGCGATGGTAGCGGGAAAACGCGCGACAGCTAGCGTTGTCGTTGCTCCGGACCATCTGGACATCACCCCAAAGAATCAGAAGACGTATACCCTCCATCCGGCATTGGATGGAACGCTGCCGCTCTATCTCATGGACACCAATATGAGCCTGCCGGCAATGCTTCCGTCGATTGCCGCTGCTGAAAAGGGGACGCCGATCCAGGTCCTGGTCGGCGCCAATCTCCCCGCGCGCCTCGAGTTCGTCGAATCGGCACGGGCACCGCGCCCAGCCGGTGTGCCTTCTGCGGACCGTGCGGAAGTATTGCACTTCGCACTCGGCGATTGCACTATGTGGTATAGCCCGTCGACGTTCGTTCTGGATGCTTGGGCGGAACGTGGGCTATCTATGCGCTTATTGTCGTACGAGCCAAGAGTCACCGATCTTACGGAGGACTTTGACGCTGCGCCGCTGCCGCTCGCCGGCGCCGTAACGTATACATCCGAAGATGTCTCGTTTCCAGCCGACGATTCAGTCGAGCTCGCTGGAACGCTCACGGTTCCGAACAACGAACGGCGCGCGCCCGCTATCGTTCTTATCCACGGTACCGGCGCTGAAGACCGCGACGAAACACTCGGACCAAATCACGTATTTATGCAACTCGCGCACGCGCTTTCAAATGCGGGATATGCCGTTCTGCGGTATGACAAGCGAGGCGTAGGTAAGAGCGCGGGCAATTTGATGACGACAACGCGCCCGCAGTTGCTGTCGGACGTCGCCAGCGCAATTCGTTACTTGCAATCGCGCAAGGACATCAATCCGAACCTAATTTTTCTCGTAGGTCATAGTGAAGGCGCCGAGTTGGCGCCATCGGTCGCAGCCGGCCGCGCGGATATTGCGGGCATCATCCTTTTGGAACCGCCTGCCGTGCGTTTCGACCAGATCATGATGCAGCAGGTGACGCGAGACGTTTCGCCTGAGGCGCTGCCGGCCGTCGAGGATGCCGAGAGAAAATCCATCGCCGAGATTCGCGCAGGGACGCTAGCGGTGCCTGGACTGCCGTGGTATCGGAG
>DASSRQ010000204.1:0-9234 GCA_035701665.1 Vulcanimicrobiaceae bacterium | reverse complement strand
CGAATCGGATAATCATTACGCCGAGCAGCTGATGCGCAAGTTGGGCACGCGGGACGGGGACACCGGCAACGACGCCAACGGCATCGCCGCCGAGCGCGCGATTCTGAAAGCGCAGGCAATTCCGACCCCCGGTTTGACGCTCGTGGACGGGAGCGGCCTCGCGCACGCAAACCGGGTGAGCGCCAGAACGTTGGCAGCGATCTTGGAACGCTTCGACACCCAGCCCGGCGGGAACGTGCTCTACCCGCTGCTGGCGCGCGGGGGGAAAGACGGAACCCTCAAGCGATACCACTTTGATGCCGCCGCCGGACGCGTTCGCGCGAAAACCGGGCACCTGTCCGATACGGCGGCGCTGGCCGGTTATGTGGATACAGTTCGCCATGGGCGCGTGGCATTTGCATTCTTGATCGACGGGTCGCCCGGCGATCCGGACGACGCGATCATCAACGCCATCGACAAGATCGCGCAACATTAGGGAACGACTGAACCAGAACATGCTCGATCTATCAACCGTTGAACGCCTGATCTCCGCGGCTCTGGAGCGCGGCGGCGATTATGCCGATGTCTTCTGCGAACGCCGGGCGGCGATGTCGTTCCGGCTCCAGTCGGGAAACATCCACGAGAGCGGGCTCGGTATCACGCAAGGCGTCGGCATCCGCGTCATTGCGGGCGAATCGAGCGGCTATGCCTACTCCGACGATCTCTCCGAAACGGCGCTGCTGCGGGCGGCGCGAATCGCCGCGCTGATCGCGCACTCGAGCAACGATGGGACGAAAGTCGTGCGCGCGCAGTCTAAAAGCGTCACGCCGTTTTACGATACCCAGCGTTCCGAACATGCGGATTCGGCGGATTACGTCGCCTTGCTGGAACGCGCGCAGATCGCCGCGCGCGGATTCGATCCGCGCATCGCTTCGGTGAATGCGACGATCACCGACGAACTCCAAGACGTTTGGATCGGCACGAGCGACGGCCGGTGGCTTTACGATCGCCGTCCGCTGATCTCGCTCGGCGTTCAGGCCGTCGCCGCGAAGAACGGCGAACGCGCGCAAGGATTCGTCGGCGACGGCGGCCGCACGTCGATTGCGTTTTACAAAGACCGGTCGCCGGAATCGATTGCGCTGGACGCGGCCCGCATCGCGACGACGAATCTCGAAGCGATCGATGCGCCGGCGGGCGAGATGGAGATGGTCGTCGGCAACGGCGGCGGCGGCGTGCTGCTGCATGAAGCTGTGGGACACGGTCTCGAGAGCGACTTCAACCGCCAAGGCGTCTCGCTCTATAGCGGCCGCGTCGGCGAGCGCGTTGCCAACGAGCTGGTGACGATCTACGACGACGGCAATCTTCCCGGCGAACGCGGCAGTATCTCGATCGACGACGAAGGGCATCCCGGCGAACACAAAGTGCTGGTCGAGAACGGCGTGCTGCGCGGCTACATGCAAGATCATTTGAACGGAACGCTCATGGGAACGGGCTCGACCGGCAGCGGACGCCGCCAATCGTTCCGCGTGCTGCCGCAGCCGCGCATGTGCAACACCTACATGCCGAACGGTCAAAGCACGGTAGAAGAGATCATCGGCTCGACAAAACGCGGCATCTATGCGAAAGCGTTTGCGGGCGGTCAAGTCGAGATCAGCCGCGGCGACTTCGTCTTTATGGTCGCCGAAGGGTACCTCATCGAGAACGGCAAGATTACCGCACCGGTGAAGAACGCAACGATCGTCGGCAACGGACCGGACGTCATGACGAAAGTGACGGCGGTCGGCAACGACAGCCGGCTCGCAAACCGCCATTATACGTGCGGCAAAGGCGGGCAGTACGTGCCGGTCGGCGTCGGGATGCCGACGGTGAAGATCTCCTCGATTACGGTGGGCGGCTCGAGTGTTTAACGATACCAGCGAAGCGCTCGACTACGGCAAACGCGCGGTGCAGGCGGCGCTCGATGCCGGCGCAACGCAGGCCGAGGCCAGCATCTCGATCGTCGACCGCTTCTCGTGCGAAGCGCGCGCCGCGGTAGTTACAAAACTCGAGCAGTCCACGGGACGTTCGATGCACATGCGCGTCTTCGTCGACGGCCGGAAAGCAACGCTTGCCACGAGCGATTTTTCGGAAGATCGTATGCGCGAGGCGGTCCGGCGCGCGGTCGCGCAAGCGCGGTTCGTTGCAGAAGACAAGTTCGCGCTGCTGCCCGAAGCGCAGAACGGCGAATCGGACGACCGCGACGATCTCGACCTGTTCAGCGACGACGTTGCCGGCCGCAAGGCCGATGAGAAGATCGCGGAAGCGCTCGACCTCGAACGCGCCATTCGCGAGCAAGACAAGCGGATATCAAACAGCAACGGCTCGCACTGCGGCGACAGTGTCTCGACGCACGTGCTCGTGAACTCCAGCGGCTTTGCCGGCGGCTACCGCTCGACGCGCGTCCACCGCTCGACCCAACCCGTCGGTGAAGACAATGGCAACAAACGCACGGGATCGTACGGCAGCGCGGCGCGGCGGTTAGGCGACTTGGAAGATCCGAAGGTCGTCGCGCAAAAAGCGGTCGAACGGACTGTCGGGTTGTTCGGAGCGCGCAAACCGCAAACGATGCGCACGCCGGTGATCTTCGAGCGAGACGTCGCGGCGTCGATTCTGTCGGATCTCCTTGCGGCACTGAGCGCATCGAACGTCGCGGTCGGAAACTCGTGGCTTGCCGAGCGAATGGGCGACAAGATCGGCAGCGATCTGGTCGCGATTGTCGACGACGGCACGATGCCCGGACTGTTGGGCAGCTCGCCGTTCGACGGTGAAGGCGTGCCGACTCGCCGCACGCCCGTGTTCGAACGCGGCACGCTGCGCTCGTTCTTGTACGACTCGTATTACGCTCGCAAACTCGGTGCGAAGACGACGGGCAACTCGACGGGCGGCGGTATCGGTCCGAACAACTTTTACCTCGAGCCCGGAAAAGGTTCGCTCGCGGAACTGATAGCAAAAACCCCGCGCGGCGTGCTTGTCATGGACACGATCGGTTTTGCAACCGAGTATGCCAGCGGCACGTACAGCCGCGGCGCGCGCGGTTTTTGGATCGAAAACGGCGAGATTGCCTACCCCATCGAGGAGTTTACCATCGCGTCGACGTTCGGACAGATGCTCGAAGGCATCGATGCGGTCGCAGGCGATTTGATCTTTGACGGTGCGGTGTGCTCGCCGTCGTTCCGCATTGCAGAGATGACGCTCAGCGGCGATTAAAACGTAACACGGAGACCTCATGCCTTCAGTAGCGATTTCATTCACCCTCATCATGCGCGTGGAGATGCCGAACAGCCCCGGCGCGTTCAACCAGCTTGCCGCCGCAATCGGCGACGCGGGCGGCGTCATCGCCGCGATCGACATGCGCTCGGTGACCAAAACCAACGTCGTGCGCGACGTTACGGTCAACGTCAACTCCGAAGCAACCGGCAAAGCGGTGCGCGACGCGGTCGATAACCTCGCGGGCGTCAGCGTCATCAGTACGTCGGACTCGACGTTCCTCGCGCATTTGGGCGGCAAGATCCAAGTGGAACCCAAGATCCCGGTCAAGACGCGTCAAGATCTTTCAACGGTCTATACGCCGGGCGTCGCGCGCGTGTCGATGGCCATCGCGGCCGATCCGGCAAAGGCGTTCAATCTCACGATCAAACGAAACAGCGTCGCCGTCGTTTCGGACGGCACGGCCGTATTGGGTCTTGGCGATATCGGCCCGCTCGGCGCGCTGCCGGTTATGGAAGGCAAGGCGATGCTGTTCAAACAGTTCGCCGGCATCGACGCGTTTCCGATCTGTCTCGACACCAAAGACGTCGACGAGATCGTCGAAACCGTCGTACGTATCGCACCGGTCTTCGGCGGGATCAATTTGGAAGATATCGCCGCCCCGCGGTGCTTCGAAGTCGAAGCGCGGCTGATCGAGGCGCTCGATATTCCGGTGATGCACGACGACCAGCACGGCACGGCTGTCGTCATTCTCGCCGCGCTGATCAACGCGGCCAAAGTCACGGGTAAACAGTTGAGCGATCTGCAGATCGTGGTTGCCGGCAGCGGAGCGGCCGGAACAGCAACGATCAAGATGCTGCTCGGCGCCGGCGTACGCGACGTCATTCCGGTGGACCGGGCCGGCGCGATCAACCGCACCGACCGTTACGAAAACTCGCACTGGCGCTGGCTGGCCGAGAACACGAACCGCGAGAACCGCCGCGGCAGCCTCAGCGAAGTCTTGAAGGGCAGCGACGTCTTCATCGGCGTCTCGGCACCCGGCATTCTGCAACCCTCGGACATCCAGTCGATGGCGAAAGACCCGATCGTGTTTGCGATGGCCAACCCGACGCCCGAGATCATGCCGGACGTCGCCGCGCCGTACGTCGGCGTCATAGCGACCGGGCGTTCGGATTTTCCGAATCAGGTGAACAATCTGTTGGCCTTCCCGGGCATCTTCCGGGGAGCGCTGGACGCCCGCGCGTCGCGTATCACCGAGCGGATGAAACTGGCCGCGGCCCATGCCATCGCCTCGATCGTCACGGACGAGGAACGCAGTCCCGAGTATATTATTCCGAGCGTTTTTGACACGCGCGTGGTAGAGGCGGTCGCCAAAGCAGTGGCAGCGGCGGCGGTGGACGAGGGCATCGCCCGGCGCCAGCTCGTCATCCCCGAAGGGGAAGATATGACTGTCAGCTCATAATGAGGGTGTATGCCATTAGCTAAAATTCTGGTCATCGAGGACGACGAAGACATCGCCAAGCTCGAACAGACCGTCCTGGAGAGGGCGGACTACGAAGTGAAGGTGACCGGCAGCGGGGCCGAGGGTCTCGAGCTGGCAGATACTTACAAGCCGGACGTCGTCATCTTAGATATCGGATTGCCGGACATCTCCGGCCTGGACGTGTGCACGTCGCTTTCAAACTCCAACAACGCGTTCGTGCTGATGGTGAGCGGTCATTCGCGCGAGCAGGACGTTCTGCTCGGCCTGGGTTTGGGCGCGGACGACTACATCACCAAACCGTTCTCCGGTAACGAATTGGTTGCGCGCGTCGCCTCGTTCTTGCGCCGCCGCGAAAAATACAACCAGAAGAAAGAAGATGCAGGCGTTCTGCAAGTCGGTACGGCGAAACTCGTGCGCGATTTTCATACGCTCAACAACGACGGCAAAACGATCACGCTCACGGCGCTGGAGTTCCGTCTGTTGTGGTTCTTGGCCGAAGCCGAGGGCCGTCTGCTCACGCGCGCGCAGATTCTGGAACAAGTCTGGAACGACACGTCCGGCGTTCCGACGCGAGTTGTCGACGTGCATATCGCTGCGCTGCGCAAGAAGCTGACCGAGTGCGCGGCTCCAGTCGAGATCGCAAGCGTCCGCGGCATCGGGTATCGCCTAGATACTAAGTAGCCCTGCGCTATGGTGAGCCTCAACAACCTCACCCTGAATCAGGCCGACCCGCGTCCGCTGTACGTGCAGATCGCGGATCGGCTCGCAGAAGCGATCGATGCCGGCGAACTCCGCGCCGGCGATCGCCTTCCCGCAATGCGCGATCTCGCACGCGAACTGCAGTGCGCGCTCGTGACCGTATCGCAAGCCTACGAACTGCTGACTGCGCGCGGTCGCACGACGTCGCGCGTCGGAAAGGGCACGTTCGTCGCGCCGCCGCCCGAATCGACGCAGCCCTTTGCGCGCCGCTGGGAACCGGATCTCGGACGCCTCGCGCGCGCCGAGCGCATGGAAGGCGTGATGGAGCAGCTCACGCGTGTCTCCACGCCCGATGCTATCAATCTGGCAAGCGGCCATCCCGCGCCGGAAACGTTTCCGCTGCAAGACTTTGCGCGCGCCTTTCACCGCACGCTGATCGAAGATCCGCCGCAGCTCATGCAGTACCGTTCGTCCAGCGGCGATCCGGATCTGTGCGCGACGCTTGCGGACGGCCTTCGTTCGCGCGGATGCGATGCGCGCGACGAAGATATCATCGTCTGTTCGGGCGCGCAGCAGGCCGCCGATCTTGCCGCAACCGTTTTGCTGGAAGAACGAAGCGTCGTTGCGAGCGAGAGCCCGACATACTCGGGAACGCTCGGCGTCTTCGATGCGCGCGGCGTCTCGTATGTAGAAGTCGAAAGCGACGGCGACGGCATTCGAACCGACGATGCCGAGCGTGTCTTCGCCGAGTACCGGCCGCGGCTGCTGTACGTCAATCCGATCGCGCAGAACCCGACGGGCGCAATCCTCACGCCGCGTCGCGGCAAACAGCTCGTCGCGCTTGCGCGCCGCTACGACGTCGTCATCTTGGAAGACCAAACCGGTTGGCAACTCACCTATGACGCGGCCGCGCCGCCGCCGCTGGCATCGTACGACACCGACGGCCGCGTGATTCTGATGGAAAGCTTGTCGAAGTCGATCTTTCCGGCGCTGCGCATCGGCTATCTCTACTGCAAAGGCGCATTGGCCGAGGCGCTGGAGCTTGCTAAAGCACGGACCGACGTCTTTACCTCGACGCTGACGCAGCGCGCGCTGTGGCGCTTCATGAACTCGCCCGCGTATGCGCGGCACCTGCGCTCGGCCCGGACGCTGTACCGGTCGCGCCGCGACGCGTTTCTCGAGGCGCTGGCCGACGAAGTGCCCTGGGCGGACGTGAGCCCGCCCGCTGCGGGTCTCAATGTGTGGCTGCCGCTGCCGCCCCGGATCTCGACGCAGGCGGCTTTCGATGCCTGCGCTCGCCAGGGGGTGCTCGTAATGCCGTGCGAGCCATTCTATCCCACGCGCCAAGGGCCGCCGGCCCTGCGGCTTTCCTTCGGCCATTTGACGCCCGAGACGGCGCGCGAGGGGTTGCGGCGTATCGGCAGGGGAGCCCCCTTCGGCATCCGTATGCCTGGCGGGTGAAACTCCGTAAGGTCATCGCCGCGGTATTAACCGCGTCGCTCCTCGGCGCCGCGCCGCTGCCCACCACGTACTCGGACCCGGCCGGTTCGCGCCCCGCAGGCGCGCCGAACCCGGCGAATCCGTACAGCACGGTTCTTCCGAACGGCCGCATCGTCGCGCCCGTCGGAAAGAGCGTCGTCACCGGTATGAACTCGCTGAGCGTTACGCTCGCGCCGGGCGGGCGGTATGCGATCGTCGGCAACGACGACGAACGCGAAACCGGTGCGGTGAGCCGCGTTCAACCCAAAGCGCACGGCGGTTTCTCGCTTGCGGTCGTCGACACGAAGACGATGACGCTCAGCGACGTGTATGCCAATGAAGATCTGACGCTGTTTCTTGGTTTGAAAGCGGTCAAGGATCCGGCGAACCCGCGACAGACGCTGGTGATCGCTTCGGGCGGCGGTTCGAACACGGTGCGGTTCTTCACGCTCGACGGCGGCGGCAAGCTGCACGCAGATCCGTCGTATCTCGCAATGCCCGGCCCTACGGATCCGCATTACGGCAACCAAAATCATGCATTCCCGGGATGGATCTCGATCTCGCGTAACGGACGCGTGGCGTACGTCGTCAACAATCTTGCGAACTCCGTCAGCGCGATCGATCTCGCATCTCGCAAGCTGCTCCACACCGTGCCCGTCGGGTTTTTTCCGTGGGCCGCGGCTGTCGCCGGGAACCGGCTTTACGTTACCAACCGCGGTTTGATGCGGTACGGCACGCTCGAACAGCCCTCGCGTACGCCGCCGTTTACGAACGTGCCGTTCGATAACGCACGCAGCTCGTCGCTCAGCACGATAACGCTCGGCGCCGACGGCGACGTCGCGCAGCCGTTTGCCGCGACGCCGATGGATCCGGCACCGGACGGTGTGAACGTTGTCGGCGGCGCGAATCCGGGCGCGATCGCGGTCTCCAAGAACGGCCGGTATGCCTACGTTTGCATGGCGAACGTCGATCGTGTTGCCGTTGTCGACGTGCAGAGTTTCCCGCGCGTCGTCGGCGGTCTGCAGCTGCGGTTGTTCGATAAATCGCCTTACGGAACGCAGCCCGACGCTCTCGCGTTAAGCCCGGACGGCAAACGGTTGTACGTCGCGCTTGCGGGAATGAACGCTATCGCCGTCGTCGACGCGCGCAACCCGCTTAAACTCCATCGTCTCGGACTGATTCCGACGGGCTGGTATCCGTCGTCGATCTCGGTATCGTCGAACGGACGTTATCTCTACGTCGCAAACGCGAAGGGCCTCGGCCACGAACCGCGTTTCGAAGGCGGCCCGCCGTTCCGCACGAGCCCGTCCGGCCATATCTATCAAGCCGATCAAGACAGCAACGAAATTTGGGGAACGCTGCAGCGCATCGACCTGCGGAAGCTGCCGCTGGAAAAGACGACGTACTCCGCGCTGCGCTATCTGCGCACACCCGCACGCGGCCAAGCAAACGAACTCGTTCCGCCGCTGCGTTCGCTCACGCGCAGCACCGGAATCAAGCACGTCGTTCTGATTCTGGAAGAGAATAAAACATACGACGCGATGCTGGGCGATCTTACCGACGCGAACGGTCAGGCCTACGGCAACGGCGATCCGTCGCTGGTTTCGTTCGGTGTATCCATTACGCCGAATCTTCACGCACTCGCTCGCGAGTTTGCGCTGGCTACGAATTACTACGCCGACTCCGAAGAGTCCGATGCGGGCCATCAATTCATGGCCGGCGGCATCGCGACGGCTTATTCGGAGAAGACGCTGCTGGTCAAAGGCGGGCGCGCTCCGCTGGTCAACAAAAATGAGGATCCGGAAGATTATCCGCGAGCGGGCTATATCTTCAATAATACGGCCCGATCCGGTCTGACCTACCGCGATTACGGCGATCTGATCCGCGTATCCGGATACGACGAAGGACGCGACGAAAATCCGAAAGCCGACGATCCCACCTTCGTCAACATGGCCGATCAAGATGCGCCGACGAGCGGTCTTGGCGGGTTATACTCCGAGAACGTGCCCGCGCTGGGCGCGCTTGCCGGACACATCGATCTGAACTATCCGGGATGGAATCTGCGCATTCGCGACGTGCGCCGCGCCAAGGAATTCATACGCGATTACGGCGCCTACCGCGCGCAGAACGGCGCTCCCGACTTCACGTACATCTGGCTGCCGAGCGATCATGGCGGCTCCGGTGTGGATATTCCGCCGCTGCCCGAGGAAGTAGCCGACGGCGACCGCGCGCTCGGAACGATCGTCGATTATCTCAGCCATCAGCCGGAATGGTCGTCGACGGCGATCTTCGTTTCGCCCGACGACGCGCAGAGTTCGAGAGACCACGTCAACGAGCACCGTTCTTAT
>DASSRQ010000203.1:0-3333 GCA_035701665.1 Vulcanimicrobiaceae bacterium | reverse complement strand
ACGTTGTCGTGTTTTGCGTCGTCGACGGCGAGCATATGCCCCGCGCGATCGTAGCTGAACGCGAGATAGTCGCTTCCCGACCACAAACGGCGCAGGCGTCCGTCGAGCGAGTACGTTTCGTTCGGAAGGCCCTCGTCGGCCGAGAAGATGCGCTCGTATCCGTCGATGCGCCGCGTGAGTTTTTCGACCGTCTGAAAACGGCGGCTCACGTACTGCGTGCCGATCGCCGGCGCGGACTGCTGCAGATCGAATCCGTAGGTCACCATGCGGTACAGTTCGTCTTCACGCAGCGCGGCGTGCTCGCTTTGGATCCGGTCGTGCAGCTCGCGCACGTCCGAATCGCGGCCGACGTTGCCGAGCAGCGTTTCGTCGTACTGCAGCTGATCGACGGTCGCTTTATCCATGACGCTCTCGTCGCCGCGCTGCGTGAACAAATTTTGCGCTCCGCCGCCGTATTCGTACACGACGATGCCGTCGTGCAGCAGCTGCAGATACTCTTCGTACTGCGACTCCCAGCCGCGTCCGAAAAGGCCCGAATAGGTAGACTTCGAGTGATAGATGGGCTCGATCTTGAACTCGAACGAGCCGTCGCGAAGCTCCATGTCGATGTGCGAGAGACGCAGCGAACCTGAGTTCATATTGACCGAAGCCGCCGCCGGAGCAGCTGCTACGATCGCGGCGGCTGCAAACGCCGCAAGCGCGCGCCGGATCACGGCTGCGCTCCCTGCAGTTCGCGGTAGGCTTTGTACATCGTCGTCGTTACGCTCAGATCGCCCGCGTCGATGGAATGCACTACGCGCGATGCAACCGCGCCCGGGGCGCCCAGCGTGCTGTGCGGGTGAAACTCGTACATGCGTCCATCGCTCATCCCGAGCGCCAGCGTGCCTTCTTCGTCGACGAATTGCGCAGCCGTAATGGGTCCCGGAGCGAGCACGTCTTCGACGACGTTACCGCCCGCGCGATCCCATACGCGAACCGTGCCGTCGGCAAACGTTGCGAGGATGAGGCGCAGGTGCGGAGAGAACGCGATCTGGCGTACTTCGGAGCCGCCGCCGTGCAGTTCGCCCGCAGCCCACGCCATGCGGATGACGATCGCGCCGTTCTGCTGCAGCGAACGCAGTTGCACGGTATCGGAGCCGCTGAGCGCCCATGCCGCCATCGTGCCGTCGGGCGACACGGCGATGACGTTGACGCGCTGCGTCGAGGATGCCGCCGCTTCTTGCGCGAGCATCGCACCCGTGCGCGCCGACATGGAATGCATCGAGCCGTCGGGCGCACCGACGAGATAGAAGTCGCGCCCGGGAACGAGCGATGCGGCGGCCACGTCGTGCAGAATCTGTTCGTGGCGGCTGCGATCGAGCCACGACAGCGTAGCGGATTTATCCGCCGGACTGACGGCGAGAACGAACCGCGACGAGGGATCGACTTGCAGTGAAGCGATGTCGCGCTGATATCCCGGCTGGCGTTGCAGTACTTTCGATTTCGCGTCGAATTCGTACCATTTGTTCGTACCGGTGAACGCACCGGTGATGCCGTAGCGGTTGCGCTGCGCTACGAAAAACCCGTTGCCGCCCGGAAGCACAGCCGCGGCGCTCAGGCGGCGTCCGCTGTTGGCGTCGACGCCCGTGATGTACGTTCCGTCGGTGCGCCACAGCGAAGCCGAGTCGCCGTCGGCGTCGGCCACTTCGCGGCCGTCGGGCGAGAACTGCACATCCAGCGTCCACCAGCCGTGCGTGCGGTGCCGCAGCGAACGCGCATACTGCAAACCGTTTTGCGTGTTCCAGAGCGAGACGATCCCGTCGTGCGACGCGGCGGCGAGCAGTCCGGTTGAAGCGCGCGCGATCTGCGTCACGGCACCGCGATGCACGCGTCCGGCAAGACGCAAGTCGGCGGGAATCGTCCAGAATGCGAGCGCGCCGTCGGATCCCCCCGAGACGAATCCGTCGCTTGCCGGATCGAAGCGTACGAGATCCACTTGGCCGTTGTGCCGGTGCACCGAAGCAATGCGTGCGAAGCCGGCGGTCTTCCATAACGCGACGCGTCCGTTGTCGAATCCGGCGGCGAGATAACGCCCGTCGGGACTGAAGCGTACGGATAATGCCGCGCGCGCACGGTTGCTGCCGCCGGGGATCAGCGTCTGCACGTTTTGCAGTGTGCCGGCCTTTAAAATGCGCACGGTGCCGTCGTCGGCGGCGAGTGCGAGTTGGCCGCCGTCGGGCGAATAGGCCGCATCGCTGAAATGCAAGCCGGTGGTGGGCGAAACGACGTTCAACTCGCCCGTGCCGTCGGCGGCGAGCGGCAGCATCCGGCCGTCGACGTAGATCGCGACGGCGCCTTGCGGTCCTGCGGCCAGATGCGCGACGGTTGTCGGCGATTGACGATCGCCCGCGGCATCCGTTAGAACCTTGCCGTTCGACGGATCGACGGCTTCGAACGACGTTCCGGCAGCAACAAGCACCGCTTCGCGTCCGCGATACGTGAAGAATGCGGCATCCGCAGCATCCGCCGGTGTATCGGTACTGCCGTAAAGCGTGCGCACCGCGCGACCGGCCGGTGACCAGAGTTTGACGACGTCGCCTGCCGCGCTCACAACGCCCGCGTTACCGGCGGCCAGCGCGTTGATTCGGCCGTCGTGCGCGCGTATCGTCTTTGCCGTTCTGGTTCGCAGATCGGTAAAACGCAGCACGCCGTCGGCATACGCTGTAACCAGAACCTGCGAGTGCGACGCAAAAGCAAACGCCGTTACCGGCGCGCTATGCGGCGGCAGCGCAGCGGCACGATGCTGCGCGTCGACGATGCGCGCGTTTCCGTCGCTGTCGCCGGTGACGGTGAAGCGGCCGTCCGGCGAGACCTCGAGTGCGGTTACTGCACCGTGCGAGACCGGAATGCTGCCTGCTCGAAGCGCGAGCGCATCGAGCGCTTGCGGAAGCAAGGTGCGAACGGACTCGTTTTGCGGATCGTGCAGGTACGCGGCGCTGAGAGCGACGGCGGCATCGTCGATCTGTCCGTTGAAAAACGCATCGCTGCCGGCGCCCAGATACGATTCGGCGGTATAACGATCGGCGTTCTTGCGCGAGGTCTGCGCCTGCGCCGTCGCTGCAAGTGCTTCGCCGCGCATGGCTTGCGATTGCACGATTGCGGATTGCGCGTCGGCTTGCGCCCGTTTGGCAACCAGCGCTTCGGCCGCGGCACGTCTGCCGGCCTCGCGCGCGGCGGAGCGAGCTTTTCCGGCCGCGAGCACGGCCTGTTTACTGGCGTCGAGTGCCGCCTGACGCGCCTTCGCCGATTGCGCGACGGCCGCTAACGCTAACGCGCGTTCGTTCGATGCGTTCT
>DASSRQ010000202.1:0-8481 GCA_035701665.1 Vulcanimicrobiaceae bacterium | reverse complement strand
TTCCGAGCATCTTGCCGAACACGTACGCCGCCGCAAGCGTGATGACGGCGCTTCCCAGCATGACGGGCAGCGAGTGCACGCCGACGGCAAAGACCTCGCGCAGCTGGAGCGTCAATCCGAGAACGACGATAGCGATCTGCAGCACGTTCCGCGCGGCGGACTTGATGCCGGGCGTAAAGCGCGCGTCCGGCTTGCGGATCGACGCGGCGATCGCGCCGATGACGATCGCGAACACCGGTCCGCCCACGATCGGCACGACATGCCCCAAGCCATACGCGACGGCGGCTATGGCCGCGCATAGCAAAAAGCCGGGAATCAAACGTTTCACGCCTTGCGCAGTTTCCAGATCTGTTCGGCCGGCCACTGCCGCGCCCACGCCGGATCCACGAAATTCGTGTACGTCGTTTCGGCGCCGTCCGGGGGGCGTAATTCGATTAAGTCTTCAACGACTAGACCGTTGCGGCGGAACAGCCGGATCCACTCGCCGTACGGGAGGGAAAACACGACGCTTTCTCCATCGTCCGACGCGTGATGGCCGAAGTACGGCTGCGCCAGCTGTCCCGTAAACCGGTCGCTGCTTTGGTCCCAGCAGATGAAATGCAGCGGCGTCCCGGCAGAAAATGCGAAGATTCCGCCGCTGCGCAGCAGACGGGAAACCTGAGGAACCGTCTTATGCGGATCGGCGAACGTCATCGCGCCGTGATCGCAGAACACGATGTCGAACGAACCGTCCGGTAGCGGCACGTCTTCCGCGCTCGCGCAGATAAGCGGAAAATCGACGCCGGCGGCGCGCATGTTTTCGCGCGCGTGTTCGAGCTGCCGCTCGGAAAGATCGAGCCCGGTGCAGCGCGCTCCGCGCAGCGTTAATCCAATCGACCATTGCGCGGCGCCGCAGCCGTACTCGAGCACGTCCTTTCCGCGAACGTCGCCGAGCACGCGCAGCTCGTCTTCGGGAATCGAAAACGTGCCCCAGGCTAACCGATGCTCTTCGAGTTGCGCTCCGTGCAGCTGTTGATAGTCGTCGCTCCACGCGTTCCAATACGCCCGGTTGCGCGCGACGTGATCAGAAATAATCGGCCCTTGCCGCCGGAAACTCCACCAGTTTCGAGCGTTGGAACTTCGGCCGCCCGTGCGAGAGAACGAACGCCGCAATATCGAATGCCTGCCGGTCCGTAAGCGAACCCGGCGCGGTCGCAGGCATATTGTAGCGGATGAATCCCGCCATCGTGCGCAGCCGGTGCATGCCGGCGCCGTCGTTGAACGACGTCGAGCCCCACAGCGGCGGAATCTGCGCGCTGCCCGCGCCGCCCGCACCGTGACACATAGCGCATTTTTGCGAATACATGGCCCCGCCGGCTTTCGGATCGGGGTGCGGAAGCGTGATACTCGCCAGCGTTACGGCCGGATCCGGTTTTGTTCCGAGTTTTACGCCGCGAGAAAGGTACGTAATGTATGCCGCCAGGGCGACCATCTCGCGGCTGTTGTACGCGGGCGGATGCCCGTTCATGCTATACAAAAAGCACTCCGCCAACCGGTCCTGCAGTTCGATCACGCGCTTCGCGCGTTTGTTCCACTGCGGAAATGACGCCGCGGTTCCGGCAAAGCTTCCGCCGCGCGCTTTCGTTCCCGCGTCGATGTGGCACGCCGCGCAATCCATGTTCGCGCCGACGTACTGCGGAAGATGGTTGCGCGTATTGAGCAGCAGCTCGCGCCCGTACTTGATCGCATCGCCGACGTCGCCCGCGGGGACGCTTTGCGCATCGTAAAGCGATGCGTTCGCGGCTTCGGGCGCTTTGGCGGTACTCGCCGGTTGCGACGAACAGGCCGTCAGCAGCGCGAGTACCGCCGCTGCGATCGTCAGTTTCATGCGAACGCCGGCATGATGAACGAATACTTGTGCACCTGCTGCAGCACGCCGATCGCCGCAACCATCGACGGTACGACCACCGCACCCGGGATCAAATGCGTGAGAATGTCGTTCGCAACGTCGGCCGGCGACATGCCCGCCGGCGCAAAACCGCCTTTGACGATTGCCCGCGATTGCTCTTCGACAGCGGTGTGACACGTGAGAAACACGACACCGCGGCTTTGCAGCGTTTCGATCGACGTATCCTGGTAGAAGCTGGTATCCGAATCGGGATCGGCGCTGCGATCGGTCTTCGACGCCTTCAGATAAACGTTGGATGTCACGGGATTCCCCGACGCATCTTTGAGTTTGAGTGCGTCGGCGAGTTTATATTTCTGCCACACGTAATCCGAATAACCGTAGGCACTCGATGCGCCGTGATTTGCCATCGCCATCGCGATCTGCGAAGGCGCATAACCGAAGCCGAACTGCAGGCCGTTGAGCGCGTTCTTCACGTTCGCGAATACTTGCGGATGGAAGGCGACCTGCTCCCAAACCATGCGCACGCTGCCGCGGTCCACCGTGCGCACGAAGGCCGCTTTATCGAAGTCGGCTGCGCGCTCGACGAAGTGCGTGCCGCCGGGGACGTTCTGCGCTTGTGCCGCGCCCTGCGCGAGCGCTACGAACGATGCAGAGGATGCCAAAAACGAGCTGCGATTCATGCTGCCTCCAAGCCGCCGGATGATACCTTAATCCGGAGGTACCCGCTTGCGCGCGCGCATAAAAGTGCCGGATGCTCAAACGCAGCGAATTTGTCGGCACGGCCGCCGGCGCGGCGCTCGCGGTGCCCGCCTTAGCGCAGGCTGCCGCCGCACAACTGGACCCGATTCCCGAGAACAATCCGGACATCACCGTTAGCCGCCCCACGCTGGACCGCGACGGCTTCGCCCTGCCCGCATACGCAGCGCAGCCGAAGAACGCGACCGCGGCGACACCCGGCGTGGTGGTCGTTCTGCATATCTGGGGCGTGGACGAGCAGATTCGCGATACCGTGCGCCGGTTCGCCAAGGCGGGCTTCGCCGCCATCGCGCCCGACTTGTTCGCGCGCAGCCACCCGCCCAGCGGAGACGGTGCAACGGATTACACGGTGTTCGCGCCGCTCGCCAAAGCGCTCAAACAGCCGGAGGTCGACGGCGATCTTCGCGCGGCCGCACTGTGGCTCAAAGCCGCGCACCCGCAGAGTAAGATCGGGGTCACCGGTTTTTGTATGGGCGGCGCGATCGCGCTCCGGCAAGCGATCGACAACGCGGACGTCTTTTCGGCCGATGCGCCGTGGTACGGAAAAGTGGAGGGGCTCGATCCCGCGCAGATCAAGATTCCGCTTTGCGGCAGTTACGGCGGAAAAGATACCGGCATTCCGGCCGACGGCGTGCACGCGTTCTTCAACGCGCTGAGCGTACCGCACGAAGTCGTGGTGTATCCGCAAGCGGGGCACGCGTTCTTCGATCATACGCGCAGCTCGTGGGTGCAAAGCGCGTCGGAAGACGCGTGGAACCGCGTAACGGCATTCTTTGCCAAGTATTTGAAGAGCTCGTAGAGAAGTTCTGACGCCATGATATCGGCATGGGTCGTGGCGGCACTCTTCTTCGGCATCTTCGCCGGATCGCTCGCCACGTGGCTGCTGCTTCGCGACGCCGTCGGGAGCCGCCTCAAGCAAGAGCTGCACGAAACCAACGCACGCATTGCCGAATCGCAGCGCGATTCGTTTTTGGCGCTCGCCAACGAACGCTTCAGCACGGTCGTTTCGCCGGTTGCGCAGAAGCTGAGCGAATTCGACGCGATGGTCAAAGCGATCGAGAAAGATCGTATCGGAGCGTACGAAGGGCTGCGCGAACAGATCGCCGGTCTCATCGAGCGTAACGGCAAGATGGAAGCGGCGGCATCCAATTTGACCTCGGCGCTGCGCAATCCGACGACGCGCGGCAAATGGGGCGAGGTGCAACTGCGCCGCGTCGTCGAGCTCGCCGGAATGGAAGCGTACTGCGACTACAACGAACAGCAGACGTTCGACGTCGCGCAGGACGAACGCGGCCGTCCCGATCTCACCGTCGAACTTCCCGGCAACAGCAAGATCTTCGTCGACGCCAAAGTTCCGCTGAGCGCGTATCTCGAGGCCATCGAAGCCCAGGAAGAAGCGCCGCGCCGCGAACGGATGCGTGCGCATGCCGCAGCATTCAAACAGCACGTCGACACGCTTGCCAAAAAGGCGTACCATCGTGCCGAAGGCGCCGCGGGCTTCGTCGTGATGTTCGTTCCGGGCGAAGCGTTTTTGAGCGCTGCCTGTACCGAGAACCCCGACCTCATCGAGTACGGCGCCGGCAAAAACGTTTACATCGCAAGCCCGCTCACGCTCATGTCGCTGCTGCGATCGTACGCAGTGGGCTGGCAGCAGCGCGCGCAGGAAGAGAACGCAAAGAAGATCGCCGAGGCCGCGCGCGTGCTCTACGATCGTATGCGCACGTTCACCGCGCACTTTTCGAACATCGGCTCCAGCTTGCATAAAGCGACCGAGGCGTACAATAAGGCCGTCGGATCGATGGAGACGCGCGTCCTGCCGCAAGGCCGCAAGATCAAAGAACTCGCATCGCTGCCCGACGCCGATCTCACCGAACTCTCTGCCGTGGAGATCGTCCCGCGCGAGATCACCTCGCTCGAGCCCGAGCCGCGCAAACCGCGTCCGAATCAAGCCAAACTGTTCTCGGACGACTCCGGCGTAGCCTAACGTGCCGCTCGAACTTTGGAATACGGTAGCGACCTGCGGCACCTTCGTGGTCATCGCCGCAACCGCGGTCGCCGCCGTCTTCCAACTGCGCCACACGCGCGGCAGCAATCAAATTGCAGCACTCGCCGAACTGCGCACGAGTTTTCAGTCTGCCGAATTTGCCGAGGCATTCAACTTTACGCATCACAACGTTCCCGAGTTGATGCAAGACCCCGAGTTCCGCTACCAGATCCTGCACCGGTCCGCACGCACGCCGCAGTACGCCGAAGCCATTCGCAAGATCAACTTCGTCGGAAACTACTTCGAGGATATGGGCGCGCTGATTCTCGCGGGGCTACTCGATAAGACCTCGACGAACATGATCTATTCGAGCGACGTCACGATCGCGTGGGAAACGCTGCTGCCGGTGCTGCAGATCACGCGGCGCGAGATGGGTCCGGCGGTTTGGGAGAACTTCGAGTACGCTGCGATGCTGGCGCAGGATTGGATCGCGGCGCATCCGGACGGAAACTATCCGCGCGGAGTGCGTCGCGCGCAGCTCGCCGATCCGTTTCGCGAAGCCGACGAATCCTATGCGCTCTCGCGCAGTTTGGGTCAGCGGCCGGGAATCTCCGACCGCGAAACCTCGCGGCTGCCGTCGTAAAGTTCGAACACGCGCGCGCGCGTCTGCGGCACGAACAGTTCGGCGCTTGCGCCGTTCACTTGCAGCGTTCCGAAGTCGGTCTCGCGGCCGTCCACGATCCCGCGCACGCGATACGCGCGCCCCGTTTGCGCAACGATGAAGCGCCAGCTCTGCACGCCGCGGCCATAGAGAAGCTTCGCCTTCGGCGCGTCCGGGGACAACGCGGCGAACGGCACGTGCGCGAAGTGGCTGTTCACGAGCGCCGCTACTGCGAGGTCGTGCTGCGAGGTGTCGTGGCGCGCAGGCAGCGCGGCGAAGAACGGCAGCAATCCGAGTACGAACGATGCCGCGAGCAGCGGTGCAATGCGGGCCCACGGCAACGGCGCGCGAAGCGCCGTTCGCATGCGCCGGTCCAGCGATAACGACGGCTCCGCCGGAACGATCGCTGCGCTCACCGCCGCTTCCGCCTCACCGAGGCGCGCAGCGCACGCGTCGCACGTGCGGACATGCTCGTCGACCGCGCGAGCCTCGCCGGGATCCAACGCACCCAAAGCGTACAGCTCGGCATCCTCGCCGATGTGCTGCGTCATGCCGGTCCTTTCTTCGCGCCCATCGTACGGCGCAAGGATTTTAACGCATTCGAAAGTCTGCTTTTGATCGTGCCCACCGGCTCGCCGAGCCGCTTTGCGATCTCTTCATGCGTCAAGCCCTCGAAGTACGCCATTTGCAGTGTGTGCTGCTGCGGCTGCGAGAGCCCGCGCACGGCATCGCGTACGTCGAGCGAGCCTGCATACCGGTCGTCAAAGGGATCGGCTTCAGCCGGCGGCGGCGCCGACCGCGCGATCCGCAAACGGTTGTTGTCCCGCCGCCTGCGCGAGAGCGCTTCGTTACGCACGCACACCGCCAAAAACGCCTCGAGGCGGCCGCGCGCGGGCCGGTACTCCCCGCTGCGCTGCCACAAGCGCACGAGCACGTCGTGCACGCAATCCTCCGAGAGCTGCGCATCGGCGAGCACGCCGTACGCCGCCCCGTACAGCGTGCGCCGGTAAGAGACGTACGCAGCTTCGTACGCCCACGCTTCGTGCGCGGCGAAAGCCTGTTCCAGCGCGCGCGTTTGCGCGTCGCTAGCCGAGCGGGTGTTCGCCGATGTCGGCGCGTCCATCGTTCGCAAGTTCGACGGACCGGTAGCCGATGGCATGCAGCAATGCACTCCGCGGAAGGGTGAGCGGGCCGGGTTTCGGCGCGGTGCCGGGTGCGGGCTGCGGATACGCCGTAGCGTTCGCGGTCGCAAACCGGATCGAGCCTTCCTGATGCGTTACGACCTGATGGATATGGCCGTTCAAAACGGTCACGCGATCGAACTGCGCGAGCATTGCAAGCGCCTGCGAACCATCTTCGGTCGTCCATCCCCACTCGGGATAGAGCGCGTAAAGCGGTACGTGCGCGAACACCACGATAGGCGTCGATCGCCGCACGCCGGCGAGATCGCGTTTCAGCCAGCCGATTTGGTCGGTTCCGAGTTTGCCCATCTTCTCGAAGTCGAAGACGTTGACGAGCGCGATGTAATGCACGCCGTTCGCGTCCCACGATCTCCATTGCTCCTCATGCTTCTGCCCCGGAAAGATCTCGAAAAATTTCTTCGGGTCCGCGCCGATGAAGTCGTGTTCTCCCGGCAGCACGATCAATGGCGCCTTCAGCGTCGAGAGCAGATCTTTCGCCACGGTAAATTGCTCGGGTTTAGAGAGATGCGTAACGTCGCCGGTATGCACGACGAATGACGGCTGCACCGGCAGCGCATTGATCGCATCGATACTCGCTTTGAGGGTTGCGGCGACGTCGGGATTTGCCGCTTGTTTAAATCCGATATGGCTGTCGCTGATCTGCACGAACTCGACCGCGGCGGGCGACGCGGCGACCGCTCGCCCTTCGAACAGCCCGTTCGCACTCATCGCATACGCGATACCCGCGCCCGTCCACGCAACGTGCTCGAGAAATGCCGAGCGTCTCATTTCGCCGCACGCACGACGATCGTGCCCTTCATGTACGGATGCAGCGCGCAAAAATAGCGGTAGGTGCCGGGCCGGTCGAAACGGTGCGACCAGGAGTCGCCCGTATCCAAGCCGCCGGAGTTGAAGCCGTTTTTGGCGGTAACCGTGTGCGCTTCGCTGTCGTTGTTGACGAAGCGCACCGTTGTGCCCGCGCGAACCGTGAGCGTCGCCGGCGCGAAGGCGAAGTTGGCGATCGTTACGACCGCCGCAAGCAAGAGATGTACCATGCCTTATCTATGCGCAACGGCCGGCTTTAGTTCGTGGAGGAGGCGCGTCGTTATTTGAGAATGATTCTCACATTATGAATTTGCGAATGATTCTCAAATTATCCGGGCTGGCGGTCTTTTCAGCATCGTTGTTCTGCATCGGCGCGAGTGCGCAGGGCGGATCGACGCTGGCCGGTGTGGTCCTGAATTCGCAACTGTCCCCGGTTGCCGGCGCCGTAGTGACGGTCGACGGAAGCGGGCTGCGTCTCGAGCGCCGGACCGGCGAGAGCGGCCGGTTCGTATTTCAGCCGCTGCCGGTCGGCACGTATCGAGTCGAAGCGACGGCGCCCATGGGCACCGCATTCGCGACCGTCGACTTGTCGATGAACGGTTCCACTGTGACGCTTCGTCTATTGAGGACCGTAGTCTCAACCCGCTCGGGCTCCTCTACAAACGTACGCGGCAGCGGCACGGATGTCGTTTTGAATCAGACCGCCATCGAGCATTCTCCGGCCTATGCATCTCTGCCGGATCTGCTGCTGCAACTGCCCGGTGCGGCGCGCGGCGCAAACGGCGTCGTGCACATCAACGGCGATCATGGCGATATCAACTACGTGGTGGACGGCGTTCCGATGCCGGAGGCGCTCAATCGCGAGATCGGCACCGAGATCGATCCCTCGGACATTGCGTTTATGGACGTTCTTGAAGGCGCATATCCAGCGCAGTATGGCGGACGGTTTGCGGCGGTCGTGAACATCGAGACGAAAGCTGCGCAAGGGCCGGCAGGCATAAACGGCTACGTGTCCGCAGGCTCATTCGCGTCGTATGATTCCGAGTTGGAGTATCATGCGCCGCTGGGCAAAGGATCGATCGAGATCGGCTCGCGCCAAGAGCGCTCGGCGCGCGCCCTCGATCCGCCGGAATTCAATGCCGGACACAATAACGGCAGCGATGCGAATCAGTTTCTGCGCTACGCA
>DASSRQ010000201.1:0-7189 GCA_035701665.1 Vulcanimicrobiaceae bacterium | reverse complement strand
AAATGTCGCGGTGCGCGTTCAGATAATGCTCCGGACGCCCGAGATCGACCCAATAGTCGTCGGTCGTGAACGCGTAGAGCGGACGCTCGCCGGTCAAGATCTTCGGAAACGTTTCGCGCTCGATCGACACGTTGCGGCCCGGCGGAATCATCGCTAAGACGTCTTTTTCTAAAAGGTACGTACCGGCGTTGACTTCGTTGGTCGGCTCGCTGCCCTTGGGCGGCTTCTCAACGAACTGCGAGATGCGGCCTTCCTCGTCGTGCACGACGCAGCCGAATGCGGACGGGTCGTCCACTTTGATCAAATGCAGAACGCCGAGCCCGCCTTTTTCCTTGTGGTAATCGATCATCTTCTGCAGATCGAGGCTGGTCAAAATGTCGCCGTTCAGCACGAAGAACGGCCCGTCGATATGCTGTTCGACGTTTTTGATGGCGCCGGCCGTCCCAAGCGGCTCGTCCTCGATGACGTACGTGATCTTCATGCCCAGGCGCGAACCGTCGCCGAAGTACTCGGTAATCGCTTGCGGCATGTAGCCTGCCGGGAGAATGACGTCGCGGATGCCGACTTCGTGCAGCCGTTCGAGCGTGCGCGCCAAAAACGGGACGTTCATGATCGGGACCATGGGCTTGGGCGTTCCGAACGTGAGCGGACGGAGCCGCGTTCCCTCACCGCCTACGAGTACGATTGCCTGCACCTGGTCCTCCGGACGTTGACGTAAAAAACAAGAGGCCACACAGTTGTGCCCTCTCGGAGATATTCCCTCGGCAAATGGTGCGTTAAACCCGGCCTGCGGGCTCCGGACCGTTCCATAGCGCGCCGGCGCCGTCCCGGAAATAGCCGAGATGTTCGTCGTACATCTGCTGCGCGCGCGCTTCGTGTTCCGGAGCTCCGGCGAGGCTTGCGGCGTTTATCAGTACCTTGGTATTAAGCACGACCTGCGGATGGCGTTTTAGACCGGCCTCGAACCGATCCAGAATGCCGCCGAATGCGTCGCGCAACGTCGCATCGCCCATCTTCGCGCGAACGATCGTTTCCGTACTTAATAGCATGAACTCGACGTGCAGCGCCGCGTCCGCATCGGCTTTGAGGCGTTCGACTATCGCGTGCGCCTGCTGCAGATCTCCGGGAGTACCGCGATCGGAGAGCGCTGTCGCGAGGTTGATCGACGACTCGGCGCGGTAGTAGGCTGTCCCCGTTGCGAGCGGATGACGCGTTAACTCTTCCGCGAGCTGCACGCAGGCGTCCATTTCGCCGCGAAAGCTGAGCGCCGCGAGACGAACGTCCTGCAAACCGAAATCGAGCAGCACGCGCCTGGGCTGAAAAGCGAGCGTGTCGCGCCGCGCGGTCTCGAGCGCGGCGATGCCGGCTTCAACGTGACGTTCCACGTCGTCGTAGCGGAATGAGAACAGGCACGTGTGCGCGGCGCTATAGTGCAAATCCGCGCGCTGCAGCGGCGTCGCCGCGATCGCTTGCAGCCGGCCGGCCAGCTCCGCCGCTTGAGCGAGGCGGCCGTAGTTGCAGTGCGTCTTTAATTCGTGCGAGAGCGCTTCCCAAACCAGGTCCTCGTCGCCCGCTGCTGTAGCGGTTTCGTATTCGCGGCGCGCGGCGGCAATCGCAGCGTCGTAATCGCCGCCGTAAAACGGAATCAGAAACCGCCCGAACTGCACGGCGGCATACGACCGCATATCGCCGAGCTTGTGCGCGAGCCGCTCCGCCTCATCGAGGAGCGCGGTCTCTTGCGCGCCCATCGTCTGTGAGGACGAGCGGCTCAGACGCATCAACGCCTCCAGGCACGTTTTTTCATCGCCGCAGTCGCGAGCGGCGTCGGCTGCTTCGCGCAAAAGGTCTCGCGCCGAGGCGTCGCCGGCGTTGATCAGCGCGACGGCTTTCCACATCTGCAACTTCGCGCTGAGTTCCGGACGCGACGCATCCTTCACCAATGCGAGGCCGGCATCGGCCTGGGCCGCAGCAGAAGCAAACGCAAACGAGCGCGCCGCCTCGAGCGTCGCGCGAATGCTCCACTCGGCGCCTTCAGCGATGTCGCCGGCCTCCCGGTAATGATGCGCGACCTGCGCAGGCGCGTGCTGTCCGCGTTCGAACGTCCGGGCCAATGCGCGGTGCAGCGCTTTGCGCCGCGGCGCTCGCAAAATGCGTGCCGCCGTTTCTTGAACGATATCGTGCGAGAAGCGGACGTTGCCGCGATCGTCTTCGACAGCGATGCCCGCATCGAAAAGATCGTCGAGCGCGTCGAATGCCTGCTGCTCGGTTAAATCCGATGCCTGCGCCAACTGCAGCGTCGACGCTTGCGGTGCGAGCGCGAAAGCGCACGCGAATTGCACCGTCGCTTCACTCTTTTCGAGCAGCCGCGTCTCGACGATCGCGCGCACGGACTGCGGAACGCCGGCGGCCGACGACCGGTCGAAGCGCCAGCCGTTTTCATAACGTAGAACGCCCGAAGCGATCCACTCGTCGACGATCGCGCGCATAAAGAGCGGATAGCCGTTGCTGAGTTCGGCCAGCTGTTCGGAACACTCCGGCAGATCGCGTCCCGCGGCTTCCGTCACGGACGCGCGCACGTCGTGCGGCGTCAGCGGCCCGATACTCACTTCGTAGAACGGCAGGCCGGCGAGCGCGGAACGCAGCGCAGCGAGGCCTTCCGGACGCGAGGCAAAGAGCACCGTCTTGTTCGCATGCGAAAACGTTTGCGCAACCGCGGCAGCGATCTGGAGCGCATCGCCCGCGAGACGGTGTGCGTCATCGACGATCAGGATGGTGTTTTCGGGCAGTGCCTGCGCAAACGCGAGTGCGAGCGCGTTCGGAAGCCGCTGTTCGAACCGGTCGCGCAGCGCAGCAAACGGTGCACCGGACAGCGCTTCGTAAAAGGCATCCCAACCGGAGAACGGCGGGTCGTTCTGCTTAACGTCAAAATGCAGCGCGTTCAGGCCGTTTGGTCCGCGCTCCAGCTGCTCGAGCAGGTGCGTCTTGCCCATTCCGGCCGTGCCGGTGACGAGCAGAATATCGCCGCCGCCGCGCGCGACGTGCTGCCGCAACAGATTCAGCGGCACATCGCGACCGGCGAATCCCAACTCGAATGCGGCGCGCGGCGCGGGCTGCGCGTCTCGCAGACGCGCGATGTCATCGGGAACGCCTTCGCCCAGCTGACGCATCGCATCGGTGAACTTTTCCGCAAGCGCAGCTGCCGCCGACGTGCGCCCGGATGCAACCGCGTGATCGATGAGCACACGATATGCGGGCGCATTATACGGATCGCGCGCAAGCAGATCTTCCGCCGCGCGCACGTCGTTGCGCTGCACGAGGACCGCAAGCAGATCTTCCCGCCGGCGTTCGATACGTTCGCGTTCGACGACCGTCCATTCGTCGTAGTCGCCTTCGAGAAACGCACCTTGCGGGATCTGCTGCCGTTCCATCGCATTTAACGCTTGCGCGTCGGGAGCAAAGAGCAGCGCGGCATCGACGTGCGCTGCGCCGGTAAATCCGACGGTCGTCGTATCGCTTTGCAGAAACAGATCCGGGTCGGATCCGGCTTCCCGGATGACGCGGCGGATCGACCAGAGCGCGGTTTTCAAACTCTGACGCGCTTTTTCCGGATCGGCTTGCGGCCAGAACGTTTCGATAAGGTGTTCTCGCGAAAAAACGCGGCCTCCGCGCATTGCAAGAAACGCGAGCAGTGCCCGCGCTTTTTGCGTGGACGGACGGCCGGCGGATATACCGTCGACCCCGGCTTCAAAGGCCCCCAGCGTGCGCAGGTGCAGCGTCGCCATTGCTGCGTCTACTCACGCTGAGGCCGCCGATTCTCCTTGTGAGCTAGTACTGCGGGATCAACTTCCAGAGATTTCCGTAGTTATTGTCGACGATCCAGAGCGTTCCGGACGCATCGGTAATCATCGAGGATCCCGCGCCGAACGGCTGTCCGGGAAGGTACGGATAGAACTCGTAGTCCCGGCGCCCGCCGCCGGGATACATCTGCCAAACGTGTCCGGCTCCGCCCGCGAACATCGAGTGGTTCGGTCCGATCGCGAAGCTGAAGACCGACGTATCCACCGGGTGTTCCGTGAAGACTTGCGTCGTCGGGTTGAAGTCGAGCACGGTCAGCGAGTTGTACAGATACATCCAGATCGTTCCGTCGCTGCCCGCCTGAATGACGCGCACCGGATGCGAGTCCGAGATATCGGGGCTCGAGAAGGTCTGGCCGTTGCTGTTCTCGAGGTTCGTCAGCGACTGGCCCGCGCCGTCGCTGAACCAGCTCACGCCGTTGGGAGCCGTGGTGATGTAATTGGATGCGTCGAGCGGCGAGAACCCGGCTCCGCTGCTCAACTGCATGTACTCGTGGCTGTAATTCGAGTCGCTCCAATAAAAGCTCGACCATACCGCTTGACCCGTTTGATTGGTCGACATCGCCGAAACTTTGGGATACGTCGCATCGCTGACTTGAGCGTCCGAGTACGACGGCGTTACCTGACCGACGGCACCGCTTGCCGATGCACTGTACACTGCAGACGGCGTGCCGACGCCGTTTACGTAATCGAGCCAGCCGATGAAGTACATCATGCCGTTTGCGGTGACGAGCGTATGCGCGTTGATGGCGTCATCCGGTTTGGCGCTGCTGGTATGGCGCGGCAGCGCGTAGGACGCCATTGCATTGGTGATGGGATCGATGCGTTCGAGATAGTTTTGTTCCGGATACAGAAACCACACGGCGCTATCCGGTCCAATGGCCATGCCCGACGACTGCACGTTGCTCGCGACGACGCTCGGGGCGTAGCTGGGCTGTGCGCTCGGGTTCGGGGTTGGAGTAGGCGTAGGCGTAGGCGTCGGTGTCGGCGTGGGTGTTGGAACCGGCGTTGGCGTCGGGGTCGGCACCGGTGTCGGCGTCGGAGTTGCAGTCGGCGTCGGGGTGGGCGAAGGCGAAGGCGTCGCGTTCGGCGTGTACACCGCAAAAACGACCGCATGTCCGGCAGTTAGCGTCAGTGAATGCGTAACCGGTGCGAAAGTGATGTTCGGCGGCGTTCCCGCTGCGGGGCCTTGATAGGACATCGTCCACCCGGCGTTCGGATTTGCCGTATCGTAAAACGCGAGATAGAACGGACCGCTGCCCGCACTGCCCGGTATCGTTAATTGAAAGCCGAGCGTCTGCGCGAGCGAGAGTTGCGCGTTCGATTGAATCGTTATGAATTGCAGCGCGTTCGTCGGTCCGGTAATCATGACGTGTTTGCGCAGCGTGGGTGCGAGCGCGGGAAGACCGCTGCCGGTCGACGAGAGTGAAACGGCGAGCTGCGCTCCTGACACGCCGGATGCCGGGACGCTTACCGTTCCGGTGTATCCGCCGTTGGTGGGCAGCGGCGCGTTTTGCGCGGTTCCGGTGAGCGTAACTGTGGCGGTATTGCCCGCCGGCGCCGGTGTTGGTGTGCTGATGGGGGCCGGCGGAACGGCGTTGCCGCCCAGACAGCCCGCAAGCGCAATACCGCAGGTGAGGGCAAAGCCCGCGGCGCGCAAGACGATCTTCATTCTTTGCTTCCTTCGGAGTGCTCGCCCGGCTCGGTGGAGAGCAGGTTATAAAGGACGGCGGGATCGGCGACCATCCAGGTTTTGCGCGTGAAGATATCCGTTGCGCGGCATTGAAGCGCGCCGGTGGACGACTGCGTAAAGCGCAGAACGAACGATTCGATTGCCGTCATGCCGCCGATGGTACGGCAGAGGGGTCAACCGGGCGTCAAAACGCTCGATCGATGGACAATCGAACGCATGTTCGATATACTTTTGGTATGGGTGTTGGGCGTTATAATTGGGCGGAGATCCAGCGGTTTGTCGATGAAGGTAACGGTTTCAAGGCATGCCGCAACCGATTTGGAATCGCGTACGCTACGTGGGCAAAAGCGATCGCGCGAGGCGACCTGATGGTGGCGACCAGGTCCGGCTCAGGCGGCGACGGTCGAAGAATTTATGACTGGTCGGAAGTGCAGCGCTATTACGATGACGGGCACACGGTTCGCGATGCGCAGCGCCGGTTTGGGTTCAGCAGCGGAGCTTGGGAAGGCGCCCGTAAACGCGGTGAGATCGTCGCGCGACGAGCGATAATGTCGTTGGACGAACTTTTGAAGAGCGGCATTAGCCGTTACAACGTTAAGATGCGGCTCCTTAGAGCCGGACTGCTGAAAAACGAGTGTCAAAGATGCGGGCTCACCCATTGGAACGGCCGCCCGCTGTCGCTTCACCTCGACCATATCAACGGAAGCAAGGGCGACCACCGGCTTGAGAATCTTCGAATGCTGTGTCCGAACTGTCATAGCCAAACGGAGACTTACGGCGGCAAGAATATGAAAAGACGACGGCGGTTGCAAGGTGGCGGCCCCGTCGTGTAGTATAGACCGTCGCTGCCATTCCCGGTTCGTCTAATGGTAGGACAGCAGCCTCTGAAGTTGCTTATCGTGGTTCGAGTCCATGACCGGGAGCATGGCCCTATCGTCTAGTGGCCTAGGACGCCGCCCTCTCACGGCGGTAACACGGGTTCGACTCCCGTTGGGGCTAAACGTACAAGAGCCGCACGAGCAGTGCGGCTCTTTTTATTTGGAAACAATTTGGCAACATTCATATGCGAACATATGTTCGGAGCGCAGTGCAAAGTTCGGCTTCGCAAAAGATACATGGATCAAAAGCGATCAAATGTGGGCGGCTCGTCCCACGTCCTCGTGAGTGGCCACGTCGCGAATTCTATCGGCGTCAAAAAGCCGGATAGTGTCCGATTGGCGCGGTAAGCATTGGCAATCCAAGGAGATCACCGAAATGGCATACGCGGCTATCACTCGCTCGAGAATCTGCGGATGCTCTGCCCGAATCGTCACAGCCAAACTGAAACATACGCGGCAAGAAACCGAAAACGTAGAGCAGTCGGCGTCGCGATTAATACTTTGCCCTAGCGCGAGCCTTGTTCCATCGCTCCTGCCGATCCCGTAACGCTCGAATGAAAAGCGTGCAGATCTTCGAGCTTGTTCAGCGTCACGGCATCTTTCACGGACGCGTCGTCGATGCCGCACGCACTGCGCACGTTGCTCGAGTGTTCGTCGGAATGATTGTAACTTTTTACCGCTTCGTTATGCTTGCGGATCGCTTCCGGATCGATCTTACCGATGCGCTCGCGCACCCATTGTTCGAACTGCACGTACGTCGGCTT
>DASSRQ010000200.1:0-5354 GCA_035701665.1 Vulcanimicrobiaceae bacterium | reverse complement strand
GTAGCATTCTGGCTGTTCTTCATCGGCGTCTACGGCATCACGCAGAGCCGCCACCTCATCCACACGATTCTGTGCTTGACCGTCGTTCAGTCGTCCACGTACGTGCTGCTGCTCTCCATCGGCTTCCGCGCAAAAGGCGCCGCACCGATCTTCTCCAAGAGCGTTCCGCCCGGCTCGACGGTCGTCGACCCCATCGTGCAAGCGCTCACGCTCACCGATATCGTGGTCGGCGCTACCGTAACCGCTTTGCTGCTCGCGCTGACAATTCAAATCCATCGCCGCAAAGGCACGATCGATCCGCGCCGCATCGCACCGATGAGCCGGTAACGCCCAACACATGAACGTCACGCTGCTGCCCGTCTTCTGCATCGCGGTGCCGCTCGCCGCGGGCGCACTGCTGCTGCCGTTCACGAAGCATGCGCCGAAATGGCTCGGCTCGGTCACGGCAACCGTTATCTCCGCAGCGGTCACCGCCGCCGCCGGCATCCTCGCGCTCTACTGCAGCACGCACGCGCCGATCGAGTTGTGGATGGGCGGCTGGACGCCGCACAACGGCATGGCCGTCGGCATCGCGCTGCACGTTGACGCGATGAGCGCGGGCTTGGCCGCATTCACCTCGCTACTCGTCACCGCAGCATCGCTCTACACGTACGACGGCTTCGACTCCGCCGGCACACTCTTTCACTCGATTCTGCTGATCTTTCTCGCAGCGATGTGCGGCTTCTCGCTCACCGGCGATCTCTTCAATCTCTTCGTCTGGTTCGAACTGATGAGCGCTGCCGCCATCGCCCTCACCGCGCTGAAGATCGAAGAAGCCGAATCCATCGAAGGCGCCATCAACCTCGCGGTCACCAATACACTCGCCGGATTTCTCGTACTGCTCGGAACGGCGCTGCTGTATGCCCGCACCGGCGCGCTCAACATGCATCAGATCGGCCTCGTGCTCTCGTCACGCCCGGTCGACGCACTCGTGCTCGCGGCGTTCGCACTGCTCGTCTGCGGCTATTTCGTCAAAGGCGCGATCGCGCCGTTTCACTATTGGCTCGACGACGCCCACGCCGTCGCGCCCACGCCCATCTGCGTGCTGTTTTCGGGCATCATGGTGCAGCTCGCATTGTACGGCGTGGCCAGAATCTTTTGGGCCGTCTTCGCACCCGCATTCCACACGCTCATGCCGCAGTTGCAAGGCTTGTTCGTCACGCTCGGCGTCATCACGGCGCTGGCCGGCGCACTCATGGCCTTTGCGCAGTCGCATTTGAAACGGCTGCTCGCCTTCTCGACGATCAGTCACTCCGGCATGTTCGTCGCCGCGTTCGCATTATTCAACGCTGCCGGCATCGCCGCGGCAGCGCTCTTCGTCGCCGCTCATGGATTGGTCAAAGGCGCGCTGTTCGTCTGCGCCGGAAATTACCTGAACCGCTTCCGTTCGCTCGATGAAAAAGTGCTCGGCGGCGTCGGCCGGCGCTCGAAAACAAACACGACGCTCTATCTCATCGGCGGCCTTGCCCTCGCCGGACTTCCTGTCTTCGCCATCTCGTCGGCAAAGATCTGGTTCGACGACGCGCTGCACGTGCACGGCTGGGCCTGGATCGCGGTCGTCATGGCGATCGCCACCATCATCGACGGAGCAGCCGTCTTGCGCTCGGGCCTGCACATCGGCTTCGGCATCGGCAAACCCCAGCTCGACGAATACTCTCCCGAACTCGAAGAAACCGAGTGCATCGAGTACTCGCTGCCGAAAACGCCAAAGACCGATATCGCGGCCTGCGTGCTCTTGCTAGGCGCCGCCATCTGGGCCGGTTTCAGCACGCGGTTTATTCACGGCGTTGCGGCCGCCGCCCACGCATTCGTTAACCGCCAAGGCGAACCGGCCGCGCTCGATTTCACATCGCAGTCACTGGCCATCAACATCGGCACGGTACTCTTCGCACTCGCGCTCGCACTCGTCGCACTTTACCGCGACAACATCTGGACGTGGCTCGGCACAATCGCAAACGCCCCGATCGTCTTATTACGCCGCACGCACACCGGCATCTACACGGACTACGTTCTCTACATGATGGCCGGCCTCGCCTTCGTAACCGCCTGGCTCACAGTCTCAGTAGGCACGCACTAACGTCGTGTCATGTGGCAGGACCACCCACCCCACCAACCCCGAACACCTACCGATGGACGTCCGCCTCGCCCAAACACCCGCCGACTACGCCACGTTCGCAGCGCTCGCAACCGACTACGAACAAGACCTCCCGCCGCAACTCCGTCACACCGACGCCGCGGAACAGCTGCGCGATCCCGCCGCAATCTTCGGCCCCCCGAACGCCGCCTTCATCGCGGCGATCGACGATCGCCCCGCAGGCTGCATCGCTATGTTCCACCACGATGCGCAAACCGCAATCATCCGCCGCCTCTACGTCGCGCACGCGTTCCGCGGACACGGCGTCGGCCGCGCACTCGTCACCGCCGTCATCGCCGAAGCAACAAAGCGCAGCTACGAACGTCTCACGCTCGACACCGATCCTACGCTGCTCGAAAGCGCCTACCGCCTTTACTTATCGCTCGGCTTCGAAGACTGCGAACCATACGCACCGATGCATTACGAACACGCGGTATGCATGCAGCTGCGTCTCCGCGGAAGACACACACCCTAAACACGCTAGATCCTTATTGTGGCGAGTGGCAACACCGTGTGCCTCCGGACGCCGACCTCAACAATTCATCCGCGCCGATCGCCAACACCCGCGCGCCCGGCAAGCACCAAGCGTGTCATGCTGAGCCCGTCGAAGCACCCTCATACTGCGCGTCGCTCACCTTCTCCAACCACTCCACGTTCTTGCCGTTCAGCTTCTCCTGAATGGCAATGTGCGCCATAGCGGCCGTGGGCGACGCGCCATGCCAATGTTTCTCGCCCGGCGCAATCAACACGACGTCGCCCGGCCGGATCTCTTCAACCGGTCCGCCCCAACGCTGCACGCGTCCGCAACCCATCGTAACGATCAGCGTCTGCCCCAGCGGATGCGTATGCCATGCGGTTCGCGCGCACGGTTCGAACGTCACGTGCGCACCCGAAGCACGCGCAGGATCCTCACGGTCGAACAATGGATCGATGCGCACCGTTCCCGTGAACCATTCCAACGGCCCGCGCACGGATGCCTGACTGCCGCTGCGTCTAACTTCCATCTGCCGAAGAAACCCCACTTCGCTGCGCGTGAATCGTATACGCAGGATCCGAAGCCGAATTACAGCCCGCGCGCAACACCGCAAACCGCTCCGCCAACCCGCCTGCCAGCAGCAATGCACCCGCGACGCGCCCTAAAACAGGCGCGCGCCCGGCAAACAACGCGCACACCGTTCCGGCAATGTTCATCGCGCGCGCCGCGTGCGCCAACGGTCCCGCCTGCCCGTCTTTATACGCGCGATCCTGAAACGGTCCGACCGCGCGATGCACGTTCTGCAGCGTCACCGGCACCGCAGCACCGCCCATCAACGCCAAACGCCGCGCCGAACTGTTCGCATCCGCAGGCCCGAACAACAGCCCTACTCCGCCGGCCGTAGACGCCGACGTAGCAGCAAACAACGCAGGCATCGCAAGCCGCGCGCCATACCACGCCGGCACGACCGTATCGCTAATCAGCACCGCCGTATACACCGACATCAATGGCCCGACAAACCCAGCGACGACCTCCGCAATCCGCCCCAAAGGCTTCGCAACGCCGAACAGCGAGCACAACGCCGCCGTCATAGTCGCGCCGCCGAACACCGAAAAGATGTAAACGCCCATGCTCATGGGCGACGTCGGTTTGAACACGCGCAGCATGTTCATGAACCGGTCCGGCCGCTTCAAATCCGCGATCAAACAAAATCCGCTCAGTGCCGTGCCGACCGCAGCGGCGTACACGTACGTCGTCGCAAGCGGCTCGTTGCCGCGCAAGCGCTGCATCAATGCCATCGTCGCCGACGCGCCCGACATACCACCCGCCCAAAAATACACGGGAATCAAATCCGTCCACTCGGGCGGCTTGATCATCGGATGGCCGTAATAACCTGGTTTGGTGGACCCGTTCATTTTCGTCCCACCATGGCCAGCACGATCCCGCCGAACAACACGCCCGCCGCAACAAACGCGGCGGTCCACATCGCCGGCAACTCACGCGTCGCGACGACAGGCGCCGGCGGCAGCCCGTATTTCTCGGGAGCATCCAGCAGCAAGAACATCGAGCCGCCGCCGCCGATCCCGTCGCCGGGATCTTCCAGATACAACCGCGCGCCTTCGTAGCGCGGCTGCTCCAGCACTTTCTCCACGCGTTCGGCAGCACGCGCACGCAGCTCCGTCACGACGCCGAATTGAATCGACTCCGTCGGACACGCCTTCGCGCACGCCGGCTCTTCACCCACTTTCAACCGATCGTAACACAGCGTGCACTTGCCCATGGTCTTCGTGTCTTGCCGCTGCGCAACCACACCGAACGGGCACGCTACCACGCAGTAGCCGCACCCGTTACAGATATCTTCTTGCAACACGACGGTGCCGAACTCGGTGCGCATCAACGCGCCCGTCGGGCACACGTCCAAACATCCCGCGTGCGTGCAATGCTTGCACACGTCCGATTCCATCAACCAGCGCTGATCTTGCTCGACAAACGCGACGTGCCGCCACGTGGTACCGCTGAGTTCCTTGGTGTTGTCGTACGACATGCCGGTGAACTCGTAACCGTCCGAAGGCAGTTCGTTCCACTCTTTGCACGCTACCTCGCACGCCTTGCAGCCGATGCACAGGGTCGTGTCGGTAAAGAACCCCATGCGCTCTGCAGTCTCGTCCATCATGACTGTTCAACTCCCGCTTGCGCCTGCACGTCGTTCATAAACGTTCGCATCGCCGCGCCGCGCGGACGACGGCCTGCGCGGATATCGCACGTCAAGCCTTTCGTCTCCTGAATGTGCACGTTCGGATCCAACGCGATGTGCAGCAGATCGTTGGTGACGTCGCCCGTCACCAATCCCTTGTTGCCGAAATGGTACGGCAATCCGACGCTGTGCAGCACCTTGCCGTTCATGCGAATCGGCCGTACGCGATTCGTCACCATCACGCGCGCCTCGATAGCCGCGCGCACCGTCCAGATCGTCGCCCAGTCGCCGTGTTTCAATCCGCGCAACTGCGCGAGTTCGCGCGAGACCTCGCAGAACAGCTCCGGCTGCAGTTCGCTCAGTTGCGGCACGGTGCGCGACATTCCGCCCGCCGTATGGTGCTCGGTCAACCGGTACGTGTGCAACACGAACGGAAACTGATCGCTGAAGTTCGGATTGTATTCGTTGTACTTGCGCGGAAACTGCTGGCGTGCCGGATTCGACTGCACCTG
>DASSRQ010000199.1:0-9431 GCA_035701665.1 Vulcanimicrobiaceae bacterium | reverse complement strand
TGCAGTTATCGCAGCCGCAAGAGTTTACGGTCAAAGACGATGCGGGACTTCCGGTACAGGCGTGGTTTATGCCGGCCGTGGGTCCGAAGGCGCAGGGCAAGCGGCCGACGCTGCTCGATATTCACGGCGGCCCGCAGACGCAGTTCGGCGACTCGTTTTTTCACGAATTGCAATATTGGGCCGGTCAGGGCTACAACGTGGTGTTTACCGATCCGCGCGGAAGCGTCGGCCACGGCTACGCGTTCGAAGCAGCGCTGAACGGAAATTGGGGTAATGCCATGTTCGACGACGTGCAGCGCGCGATGGACGCCGCATCCCTTCGCCCGAGCGTCGACACGAACCGTCTCGGCGTGAGCGGCGGCAGT
Source organism: Vulcanimicrobiaceae bacterium (assembly GCA_035701665.1). Lineage (GTDB taxonomy): Bacteria > Vulcanimicrobiota > Vulcanimicrobiia > Vulcanimicrobiales > Vulcanimicrobiaceae > DASSRQ01. The sequence continues at coordinate 9,066 of DASSRQ010000199.1, read as the reverse complement.
TACGGCGGATACGCGACGCTCTGGGTCATCTCGCACACGAATCGCTACAAGACGGCCATCGCCGAACGCGCGGTCAGCAACCTCACGAGCGAACAACTCGTCGCCGATTTCGCGTCGAAGAACGGCTTCGGCGACTTCACCACGTACGGCTTCGGGAACCCGTGGGATCCGAAGTCGTTGAATTACACGGAATCGCCCCTGACGTACGTGGAAGACGTGCACACGCCGGTCATGCTGCTTCACTCCGACGACGATACGCGTACGCCGATCGATCAGACCGTGCAGGAGTACTCGGCGCTGAAGATCCTCGGCCGTCCCGTCGAATTTGTCGCCGTTCCAAACGAAAATCACGACCTCTCGCGCGACGGCGCGCCGCTGCACCGTGTCGAGCGTCTGCGCATCGAACGCGAGTGGCTCGCAAAGTACCTGCGTCCGTGAAGTACGAGTATCGCGTCGTCGACGTCTTTACGCAGACGCCGCTCGAAGGGAACGCGCTGGCGGTCTTTACCGACGCGCGCGGCATGACGGACGATCTGATGCAGCGCGTCGCGCGCGAGCTCAATCTCTCCGAGACGACCTTCGTGTTTCCGCCGGAGCGCGAAGGAACCGCGGCGCGCGTGCGGATCTTTACGCCGGCGCGGGAGATGGAGTTCGCGGGACATCCGACCGTCGGCACCGCATACGTACTCCGCGAGTCGGGCGCGGTTGCACGAGATGCGCAGTCGTTCGTTCTGCACGAGAACATCGGCGACGTGCCGGTTCGCGTGGACGAAGAAGAGCGCATCTGGCTCACGACGCCGCCGATCTCGGTGCGCGGCGCCTACGATCGTACGAAATGCGCGGCGGCATTATCGCTCAGCGTGGACGACCTGCTGCCGAACGTACCGTGCGAACTGCTCACCGCCGGCAATCCGAATATCTATATCCCACTGCGCGATCCGGCGGCGGTCGATCGTGCCGACGTCGACACCGCGGCGCTGCGTGCGCTGCTCCGCGGCGATTCTTCGCTATGCACGTTCGTGTTTGCGCCGACGCCGTTCGGGGCTTATTCGCGCATGTTTGCGCCGGAACTGGGTGTGGTCGAAGATCCAGCGACGGGCAGCGCAACCGGACCGCTGGCCGCGTTCATGCTTCGCCACAATCTCGTGCACGGTTCCAGCTTCTACAGCGAACAAGGAACGAAGATGGGACGCCGGAGCATCCTGCACGTGCTCGTCCACGGTGACAAGGGGAAAGGCGGCATCGAAGTCGGCGGTCACGTTACCCCGATCGCGCAGGCGGTGCTGACGCTTCCCGAATGACGGACGGCGACCGCCGCGAGGGCGATTACCCCGAGCACTTGGCCGAAGCCGCGCAGGCGATCGACGAACTGCGCGCGCAGCGCCACCGCCAGTTACGGCCGAGCGAGCGAACCGTCCAGCGCTTCATGTACACCATCGCGCAGCCGCGCTTCGTCGCGATCCTCGCGGGCGGCATCGTGGTCTGGGTCGTTCTGAATGCGGTGCTGCGTCCGCTGCATGCGGCATTCGACGACCCGGCGTTCAACATGCTGAATCTCGTGGCAACGCTGATGAGCCTCGTACTCGTCATCGCAATCTTGAGCGGTCAACACACGCAGGCAACCTTGGAACAAGAGCGTGCGCGGCTGTTGCTGCAGCTGATGCTGATTCAAGACCGTAAAATCTCCGAGCTGCTCAAACAGCTGCACCCGCACGACGAACCCGCCGCTCTGCACGAGGAGACGGATATCCACGCTGCGGCGCGCGCCCTGGAAGAAGCGGAAAACACGCCGGAATTATAGAAGCCGTAGGCCCGTGAAAGCTTCGCGGGTTCTGCTGCTCGTCGCGATTTTGATTATTGCCGGCATTTTAGGCTGGCATTTCTCGCGGCATTCGCCTTCTTCGGGCGAGACGATCACCGTTTACTACACGAAAGACGACGGAACGAGCGAAGTGCCGTGGACCGTCTCCGTGCGCCCGCGTTCGCCGAAAGATACCGATGCGCAGCGCGCAAACGACGTCGCGCTGTATTCGGCAACGCAAGCCGTCGCCGGGCCTTCCAGCGACGTGCACGCAATTCGCTTCCCGGCCGGAACGCATGTGCTGTCTGCAAACGTTACGGGTTCGACGGCAACCGTCGATCTTTCGGGCGAGGTCAAGAATACGGCAAGCGGCGTCGGGGGTGAATCCGCCGAATTTAAAGCCTTGACGTGGTCGCTGACGGCTCTTCCCGGAATCGACAGCGTCGCCGTTCGCGTTGAAGGCCAGCGCGTGAAGACACTGCCCGGGGGACATTTAGAACTCGATGAACCGCTACGCCGCTCGGATTTTTAGCGCGCTCGCGCTCGGCGCATTTGCGCTGCTGCCGCTCGCTGCGCGCGCAGCGGGTACCGACTTCGTTTTTGCCGGACGGCACATTCACTTCGAACGGTTTGTCGATCAACAGGGCGGCCGCGCGGTGGCCGTCGACGATTCGGGACTGCGCGCGTTCCTTGGCCAAGCCGCAGCCACGATTGCTTGGCAGCCGGGGCAGCGCTACATTCTCGTCACAACCGCGCAGCCGCTCATCGTCAACTTCGCGCTGGGCGATCGTCAATACGATGCAGGACCGGTAACCGAAACGGCGCCGTTCGCGCCGTTTTTGCTCGACGGCCGCGCGTACGTGCCGTTCGACGAGCTCGTACACGCGATCGGTTTTTCCGTCAAAAGCGACGGTGCGCAGCAGGTGCTGCAGCCGCAGCTGACCGCGCTCGACGTGCAAGGCAGCGATACGGGCGTGAAGATCGTCGCGCATGGCGGCATGCCGCTCGATGCAAAAGTGACGTCGGCCGGAGCCGGCAAAACCGTCGTTACGTTTGCCGATACGGCCAGCGCGCTTCCGCCGTCTCGTACGGTGGACGGCGGTACCGTGCGCCGCATCGACGCGCGCACCGAAGGCACCGTGCAGCATCCGCGTGCGGTCATCACGATCTATTCAAACGCATCCGCGGGCCGGCCGCAGCCCGGCACCGACGACCAGCGAGATTTCACGCTCGCGTTCGGCGGACAGCAGACCGACGCGCAGCAGCAACAGCAGCAGATCAACGCGCCGGCGCAGCAAGCCGGCGGACAAACCCAGCAGATTCACGTCACGTCGGTACAGACCGGCAGCGAAAGCGGCAGCACGACCGTGCGCATCGCGATCGACGGTCCGGCGTCTTACGAATGGCATCGCTTGCGCGCGCCCGACAACCGCGTCTGGGTCGACATCCACAACGCGCGTCTTGGGATGGCGCCGCAAGACGCACCGGTGCGCGTGCATCAGCAAAGCCCCGACACCGTGCGCGTCGCCCTCACGCTGCCGGATTTCCAAACCGTAGACGTCGAGCCCGATCAGAGCGGTATTACGCTCACCGCCGGTCCGCAGCTCGCCGACGAAGGTATGCCGCGCAGCGGATCCGGAACGGCCGGAACGCCCTCGGCCGCGGCGATTGCGCAAACGACGCCCGCTCCGGACGACACCTGGAAGTTTTCTCCGAAACCCACGCCATCGGCACCGGCGTACATCGCAGCGAATCCGCGCCTGATCGTGATCGATCCGGGGCACGGCGGCAGCGACCCGGGATCGATTCGCGGACAGTACGTCGAGAAAAATCTTACGCTCGACATGGCCAAGCGGCTTCGCGATATTCTGGTGAAGCGCGGCTGGCAGGTCATGATGACCCACGACGACGACCGCGACGTTGCCGCGCACGCGGAGAGTGACGGCGACGAACTGCAGGCGCGCGACGACGTCGCCAACACCAATGGGGCCAGACTGTTCGTCAGCATCCACGTGAACAGTTTCATCAACTCGGGCCCGCACGGCGCCACGGTGTATTTCTATAAGCCGGAAGACTACTCGTTGGCGCAGGCGCTAAACCACCGCATTGCCGCGCACGTTGCGGTCAAGAGCGACGGTATCGTCAAAGACAAGCTCTACGTTTTGCATCACGCCGATTGTCCGGCCGCGCTCGTTGAGACGGCGTTCATCTCGAATCCCGACGACCGCGCGCTGCTCGCATCGGCGCAGTGGCGCCAAAGCATGGCGCAAGCTATCGCGGATGGTCTGGGCGATTATGCCGGCCCCGCGCCTGCGCAAAGCGGTCCGGGACAATAACGTGATCGGCATCTTCGACTCGGGCCTGGGAGGCCTTAGTGTCCTGCGCCGCGTTCGCGAAGCGCTGCCGCAGCACGACCTGCTGTTCTTTGCGGATCAAGCGCACGTTCCGTATGGCGAACGCACCGAAACGAATCTGCACGAACTGCTGATCGCCAACCTGGAGTTTTTGTGCGAACGCGGCGTGCAGGCGATCGTAGCGGCCTGCAATACGTCGTGCGCGATTGCCGACCGATTCGGCTGGCCGCGTATCGACGTACCGGTGCTCGACCTGATCGAATCTGCCGCGATTGCGGTTCAGGAAAGCGGCGCAAAGCGTATCGGAATCGTTGCTACGACGGCGACTGCGCGCAGCGGTTCGTATGCGCGTCACATCGTCGGCCGCATTCCGGATGCGCGAGTGATCGAAGTTGCCGCGCCGGCGCTCGTGCCGCTCGTCGAAGCAGGCCGAACGCAAACTGAGGAAGCCCGGGAAGCGGTCGCAGCCGCGTGCGAGCCGCTCGCGGGCAACGTGGATGCGATCGTCCTGGGATGCACGCACTATCCGCTGCTGCTCGATCATTTCGAAGCGAGCGGTGCCGCGCCGCTCGTCATAGACCCGGCGTTCGTGCATGCGCGGCGCGCCGCGGAACTGGCTGCGTCGCTTGAAATCGCTGCCGGATCGGGATCGCTGACGTGCGTTTCCAACGGCGATCAAGCCGCGTTCGAACTAGCCGTCGAACGCGTGCTGCGCGGGTTTGCGCCCGCCTAAACGGTCGAGACTTTAAAGAGCCAGAAGAAGAGCGCGACGCTGGCTACCGCGAGCGCGGCGCCGGCGATTACCTGCATGACGGTGTGCGCCTTGAGATAGACGCGCGCCCAGCAAACGGCCGGAATGAGGACGACGAACGGCAGCGGCTGCGCACCGAACAGCAGGATCAGCACGACGAGCGGCGCCGTGATACCGAGCGCGTGCGTGCTGATCTTCCAGTACCGCGTGATGTACTGCACCACGATCGTCGAGAGCGTGTATCCAGCCATCGTTGCGATCATCAGGCGCGGCGAATGGGTCATCCAAAGCGCGATCGTGCCGAGCAGATAAAAAACGACGAATGCGCCGAAAACCCGTTCGCGTTCGGCGCGCACCGACATATCCAAATCGGAGATGCGGTCGGTCGCATACAGCCAGAAGATGAAGATCATCGGCAGTATCGACGTGAAGGCGGTGCTCAGGAGCAGCAAGCGCCAGAAGTCTTGCGTCGAGGCCGCGCGTACGTGCGAGAGGATAACGAACAGTGCCAACGCCGTTAAGAACGGGTTGAAGATCGTGGATAGAATCTTCGCCACGTCGCGCCAGACGCGCCGGTTTTTGATCGGAACCGGAGTCAGGTGCGGCGGGTGCAAATCGATCACACCGTTGCGCTTCCGTCAGGGAGCGGCAGATTCATGCCAATCGATGACCGTATTGGCGCCGCTGACGACGACGCCGACGCGCTCGCCGGGCGCGGGCACAAATTTGCCGGAAACGATCGCCGCAAATGCCGCGCAGCCGCCGGGTTCGGCAACGATGCGCGCTTCTTCCCAGAGTGCGGCGCGTGCCGCACGGATATCGTCGTCGGTCACGAGGACCACACGTTCGACAAATTCGCGAGCGATCGGAAACATGAGTTTTCCGACGCGGCGCGGGGCGAGCGAATCGTTCGCGATGCTCCCCGCCGGCGCGTCGACCGGTTCGCCGGCCTCGAAGGCCGCATGGAGCGTCGGCGCGCCTTCAGGTTCGACCGCGATGACGCGCTTTCGTCCGTGCATCCACATGGCAACGCCGCCGATGAGACCGCCGCCGCCGACCGCGACGAGCACGGTGTCGAGATCGGGAACCTGCTCTTCGAACTCTTTGCCGAGCGTTGCTTGACCGAGCAGCGTCTCTTCGGAGTCGAATGCGTGCACGCCGAGGGCTCCGGTAGCGTTTTCGTATTCGAGGCTTGCTTCGTATGCATCCGCATAACGCTCGCCGCCGACGACGAGTTTCGCACCGTAGCGTTCGATACGCGCGATTTTGGCGGGTGACGACACGACCGGTACGAAGATCGCGCACGGAATGCCAAGGGTCTTTGCGGCATACGCAACGGCCGCTCCGTGATTGCCGCCGGATGCCGCAACAACGCCGGCCGGAGGAATCGAGCGCGTGAGCAGGTTGGCAAAAGCGCCGCGCGTTTTAAAAGAACCCGCGTGCTGCATGAACTCGAGCTTGAGCGCAGCACCCATCACGTCGATAACCGGCGTCTTGCGCACGTACGACGCAATAAGCTCGTGCGTGCGCTCGATCGCCTCAGTCGTCATGCGTTCTCGTATGCCCGTTTCAATTCGTTTATGTCGAGTTTGATCATACCGAGCATCGCCTGCATCGCACGCTGCGCGCCTTCCGGGTCGTCGCCTGCGACATAGTTTCCGATGCCTTCCGGGACGATGTTCCACGCGTGGCCGTATTTGTCGCGAAGCCATCCGCACTGCAGCGGCTCGCCGTCTTTCAGCAAGGCGTCCCAAACGCTGTCGAGTTCGTCTTGCGAATCGAACGTTGCGAACAGCGCGATGCCGGACGCGGCATTTGCCGCCCGGTCTTCGCCCGAGAATCCGTTGAGCGCTTTGTATTCTTTGCCGCCGAGCGTGAATTCGACCATCATCGCGGCGCCTTTCGGACCGGGCCCGGACTCACCGTAGCGGCTGACGTTGTCGACCTTCGAGTTCTTGAAGATCGAAACGTAATAGTTCGCCGCTTCTTCGGCTTGATCGTCGAACCAGAAGAGTGGGACGATGTCCGCCATTTACTTTTCCTCGCCTTCTGCCGGAATCGAAACGAGTCCGACGGTGTGTCCTTGCGGATCTTTAAAAAGTGCGATACTGAATCCCAAGCCGGGGAGTTCCGTTGCAGGCATCATCGTTTGAGCGCCCAGGCCCTCCAGTTCGCGCAGCTTCGCCGTTACGTCGGTAACTCCGACGTAAAACGTCACGTGACCGTCGTAACCTTCCGGCGGCGTACCGATTCCGCCGGCAATGCCGCGCGAATCGTTGGTGCTTATCGATGTGTAGTCCGCGATATTCGCACCTTGATACGGACTCTCGATAGTCCATCCAAAGGCATTGCGATAAAACTCGCGCGACGCTTGCGCGTCCTTCGTGACGATCTCGAAATGTACGACGGGATTACTCATTGGCGGATTCTACTCCGAGTACTTGCAAAAAGCAAGTTATATGCAAAAGGGAAAGTTTACGATAGAATGAGGCCATGCCGGCGCGCACTTACGGACAATATTGCGGGTTCGCACGCGCCCTCGAAGCGGTCGGCGAGCGGTGGGCACTGCTCGTGATCCGCGATTTGCTGGTCGGGCCGAAGCGTTTCGGAGAGCTGCAGCGCGGCCTTCCCGGCATCCCCAGTAACATTCTAACGACCCGCCTTAAAGAGCTGGAAGAGTCCGGCGTTGTAGAGCGGCGCCTGCTCGACCGGTCGTCCGCAGTCGTCTACGCATTGACCGATGCCGGACTCGCCCTCGAAGACGCCGTCCTCACGCTCGGGCGGTGGGGCGCAAAACGGCTGGGCGATCCGCGCCCGGACGAGGTCGTCACCGAGGACTCGATTGCAGCCGCGCTCATGACGACGTTCCGCCCCAAGAACGCCGGGCGGCGTCACGTAACGTTCGAGGTGCATGTCGGGGAGATCGTCGTCCATGCCGAGGTTCGCAATGGTGCCGTGACCGTCGGCCGCGGGCCGGCAGAAAAGCCCGATGCAATCATCTCGGCGGGGCCGCAGCTGCGCCTGCTGATGGCGCGAGAGGTCACGCCCGCGCAGGCGATCGGGCAGCGCATGGTTAGCGTCGAGGGCGGAATAGAGTATTTGGATATGTTCGCGCAAATGTTCCAGATCTAATGCGCGCTCCAACTCTCACCATAGCTTTCGCTCTCATCACGGCCACGTTTGCCGCCGCGCCGCAACCGCCGCCGCCGCGGCCGCCGGACGGAACGTATACGTATGCGATCTCCGGAAAAAACGGCAAAGCGATTAACACGACGATCGTCGTGCAATCCGCAGGTACCGTCGTAAACGTCGGCGAGCAAACGGCGCTGCCGGGAAACGCGTCCGTGTTGGTGCGCGAAAGCTACGACGCTGCGACGCTTCTTCCGACTCACTACGAGTTGCATCAGCGCTCGCCGCTTGCAAACACCGATCTGATGGGCACGGTGACGCCGTCGTCGATCGCATTTTCCGGCGTGCCGCTTTCGTATAAGGCGCTGGACGCGACGAAGTTCATGCTCGTCGGCGAAGGACTGGGCGCGTATCGCATGATGATGCCGTTCATCCTGCGCGCAAACGATGCGCCGTTCACATTTGCGGCTTTGAACGGCAACCAAACACTGCAAGGCAAGACCGTCAAAGTCACGCAGGCGCGCCCGCAAGGGGCAAGAGAGAACGACGTATCGGCCGCCGCGCAGATCGGCAGCGACACGCTGACGTTCTGGTACGATCCGCATTCGCTGATACCGGACGAAATCGACTCGGCCGACGGCACGACGATGCACTTGACCGCGTATAACGCGAAAGTCACGCCGCTTGCGGAAGTGCAGGCCGTCGAGCACGCGCCGCTGGCGTTCGCGCATTACACCGACACCGATGTCAGCGTGCCGTCTACGGGCGGTGCGGTGCTCGCAGGAACGCTGTCCGTGCCGGACGGCGAAGCGCAGCGCCGGCCGGCGATCGTTTTCGTGCACGGCAGCGGCGCAGGGACGCGCGATGGCGGAACGCCGTCCGATCCGACGTTCCTTTTACTCGGAAATAGTTTGGCCAATTCGGGCGTAGTCGTACTACGGTACGACAAACGCGGCATCGGAAAAAGCACCGGCACCGCAACCGAAGATTGGCATCCGCTTGCAGACGATCTGCGCGCGATGGTCGCTTAC
>DASSRQ010000198.1:0-2483 GCA_035701665.1 Vulcanimicrobiaceae bacterium | reverse complement strand
GTTCGAGTCATCCCGTTGCGCGCGAGCGCGACCGCGAACCAGAGCGTGAGATCGGGCCACACGCCGCCGAGCAGCCCGAAGCCGTGCGAGGGGAAATACCACGCGTCGGCGGTCGAGATCGTGCGCAACCCGACCGGCGTTACGAAATCTGCTTCCAGCAGACGGCGCAGAATCGCTTTACGTTGATCCGAGTTCGCGACGTTGAAGAGCACCGGGAAGATTTCGTCTGCCGTGAAGTTGTCTTGATAGTTCTGCTCTTGATCGTAGTTGAGCACGAACGCGCCCGTGTCGTTGTTGAACAGATACTGCATCATCGCTTGCCGCATGGCTTGCGCTTCTTTCGAATACTTTTCCCAGCGCGGATTGTCGCCGACGACGGCTGCCAGCATCGCGGCCGCTTCGAGCGCGAAGACGCCCTCGGCGTTGATTTCCGTAACGGCGCCGTCGAGCGTGTAGTACGGAATGATGTTGCGCCACGAACTGATGCCGAACATATCGACGCCGCCCGCTTTGCAGAACAGCAGACCGTTCGCGTCGCGCTGCGTGAGCATGTAATCGGTAACTTTGCACACGAGCGGCCACCATTCGCGCACCCACGCGTCGTCGAGCGTCGCGTTATAGTGGTGCAGCATGGCAATGATGTGCAGCGGCGTGTCGTCGTTGATGTTCAGATCGTACGAGGTTTTGAATCCGCTCACGCCGCGGACGTATTCGATCATCTCGCCGCTCTCGTCGACGAAGTTGTTGAACACCTCGATGGCATCGCGGCTGAACTTCGGCAAGAAATAATCGAAGCCGTGAACGAACCACGACGTGTCGCGCGAGACAAGAATATCCGACGGCGGCGAGTTGGTGGATCCCCAGCCGTTCGGATACTCCTTGACGATGCGAAGCATGTTCGCTTTGGCCCACACGACGCCGCGGCTGATGACCGGCGAGGGACACATGAAGCGCGCGTCCTTGAGTTTCGTCGAATAGTAGCGCTGCGTTTCGTGCAGCGCTTTTTTGTCCCGCAGCAACTGCTCGAGCGCCGGACGCGATTTTTCACGGCCGTCCTTGTGATACACGACGGCAAGACGCAGCGACTCGCGCGCGCCCGGGGCGACGGTCATGCGGTACTCGAATGCTCCGAAGATGCGGCGGCTGACGCACTCGGCCAGCTGCGGCGTTACCTCTTCGAGATGGCCTTCTTTAAGGAGCGAACCGCTGCGCATGTGCTGCAGCATGACCTGTTCGCGCAGTCCGACGATCGCGGCGCGCGGCGTGCGGGAGCCGCCCCACCAGCGCTCGGCACCGGTCTGCTGGTTCTTCGAACAGATGAATCCGTCTTCGACGAAGGCGCGAACTTCATGTTCCGGCTCGCCGTAAAAGCGTTGGCCGACGAGCAGTGCCCACGGAAAGAGCGAGACGTCGATCGTCTGCGAGCCCGGATTGAACAGCGTAACGTCAATAACGAACGACACCAAACGATCGTGCTGCGGCCCATGCGGCACGTAAAACGCTTCGGTGACGTGCAGCCGGTCCAACAGCGTGAACTCCGATATCTGCGCGTACGGCAGAAACGTGAACTCTCGCGTGATCTGGTGCGGAAAGACGGTCTGGCCGAGATCGCGCACGTGGTACGCGATCTGGTGCGTGCCGAAGATGATTTGATCGGTATCCGCATCCCACAGGCCGCGAATACCGCCTTTGGCCGTGGACTGCGCGAACGCTTTGAAGTTTCCGAGAAGCAGACCGTACGGCGTCTGCGCCTCCGGTAAGACGTACGCACAATATTCGTTCTGCTGCGCGTCGTAACTGGGTCGCATTGTCGGCCACTACGCGATACCCGCAGGGTTGTCCCGCCCGGTGAGCGCAAGGGAGCCGCGATGAAAGCAAGCGCCGTGCTAGTCGCACCCGCGAAACTCAACCTAACGCTCGAAGTGCTCGCGCGCCGGCCCGACGGGCTGCACGGCGTACGCAGCGTGATGGTTCCGGTCGACATCTGCGACCGTTTACACGTTACACCCGCGAACGAATTCGCGTTCTCGTGTTCGCGCGACGATCTCGCGCGCGACAACATCGTCGAACGCGCGCAGGCTGCGCTGCATGCCGCATCGCCCTTCGCGGTGCGTTTGGAAAAAAATATCCCGACCGGCGCCGGGATGGGCGGCGGTTCCAGCGACGCGGCCGCGCTCTTGCTTGCAGCGGCAAACGGCATGCTCGGCGACGTAGCGCCTGCCGACTTCCTTGCACTCGCCCGCTCGCTCGGAAGCGACGTGCCGTTCTTCTTGGTGCAGGCGCCGGCAATAGTCGAAGGGACCGGCGAACGCGTTACCGCCCTCGGTTCGCCGCCGCCCTGGCACGCCGTAGTCGTACAACCGCCGGTGGCCGTTTCGACAGCGTGGGCCTATGCGCGTCTCGACGAAACCGAACGCCCGAGCCGCGCGCGCAACACTTCCGTCAGCTTGCAGCTGGGAGAAGCCCTACAGCGCCGCGAGTTC
>DASSRQ010000197.1:0-8947 GCA_035701665.1 Vulcanimicrobiaceae bacterium | reverse complement strand
CAGCACGCCGCGCTGATCGGGCAAGCCGGTTTCGATGCCGGCTGCGCAAAGAACACCTACGGCACCGGTTCGTTCCTGATGCTCAACACCGGCGACCGGTTCGTCCGCAGTAACGAGCAGCTCTTGTCCACGCTCGCCTTCGCGTTCGATCGCAACCGCCCGACGTACGCGCTCGAAGGCTCCGTCTTCGTTACCGGCGCCGCGGTGCAGTGGCTGCGCGACGAAATGCAGTTTTTCTCCGAATCGCACGAGATCGAAGCGCTCGCGAACCAAGTGCCCGACAACGGCGGCGTGTTTTTCGTGCCCGCGTTCACGGGTCTGGGTGCGCCGTATTGGGATCCGTACGCGCGTGGAACCATCACCGGCATCACGCGCGGCACGACCCGGGCGCATATCGCGCGCGCCGCCCTCGAAGCGATGGCGTTTCAGTCGGCCGACGTGCTCGCGGCGATGGAGCGCGACTCCGGCATGACGCTGAACGATCTGCGCGTCGACGGCGGCGCCTCGCGCAACGCGCTCGCGATGCAGTTCCAAGCCGACACGATCGGCGTTCCGGTCGTTCGTCCGCAAAACGCGGAAACGACGGCGCTCGGCGCGGCGTATCTCGCGGGATTGCAAAGCGGCGTCTGGTCCGGCATCGATGAAATCAGGACGCATTGGCGCGAAGACGCGCGGTTCGTGCCGAGGTGCAGCGCGCAGCAGCGGGCAGATCTGCTCGATGCGTGGCACCGCGCCGTAGCGCGTTCGCGAGGGTGGACGCAAGGGTGAATCGCGCCGGCGCGCTGCGCCGCTTGAGTGCGGAAACGTTCGACGTTCTTATCATCGGCGGCGGCGCCACGGGTCTGGGGTGCGCGCTCGATGCCGCGGCGCGCGGATACCGTACCGGCCTCATCGAGGCATACGACTTTGCCAAAGGCACCTCGAGCCGCTCGACCAAATTGGTGCACGGCGGCGTACGCTATCTCCAGCAAGGCAACATCGCCCTCGTAAAGGAAGCGCTGCGCGAACGCGCGCGCCTGCATCGCAATGCGCCGCACTTGGTGCAAGAACTGCGCTTCGTCGTGCCCGCATACAACGCGCTCGAACTCGGCTATCTGTGGGCGGGCCTCAAACTCTACGACGCGCTGGCGGGAAAAAGCCCGTTCCGGCGCAGCAGCGCGCTGTCCGTGCGTGACGCCGTTGCGCACATCGGCACGCTCAACCCGCACCGCTTGAAAGGTGCCGTCGCCTACAGCGACGCGCAGTTCGACGATGCGCGGCTCGCGATCGCCCTTGCGCAAACGGCGCACGAACGCGGTGCCGCGGTTGCCAACTACGTGCGCGCCGACGGCTTACGCGCCGCGAGCGCTGGGCTGAGAGCCGTCGATGCAACCGATACTGAAACCGGCGAACGCTTTACCATCCGCGCAAAGGCCATCGTCAACGCCGCCGGCATCTTTGCCGACGCCGTGCGCCGCATGGACGATCCCGCCGCAAAACCGCTGCTGACGTTCAGCCGCGGCTCGCATATCGTTCTTCCGGCGCACGTTTTGGGCGGCTCGCAAAACGCGCTGCTGGTTCCAAAAACTGCGGACGGCCGCGTGCTTTTTGCGATCCCGTGGCACGGCTTTACGCTCGCGGGAACGACCGACGTTGCGTCGGGCGAGGCCGAAATCGAACCGCGCTCCACCGGAGAAGAGATCGCGTTCATCCTCGGCGCTCTCAACGCATATCTCGCGCACCCCGCTGCCGAAAATGACGTGCTCTCCACCTGGGCCGGACTGCGCCCGCTGCTCGACCGAAGCGCAACCGGGACCGCGCAGCTCTCGCGCGAGCACGCGATCGAAATCTCGCGAAGCGGGCTCGTCACCATCACCGGCGGTAAATGGACCACCTACCGGAAGATGGCGGAAGATGCCGTCGACGCCGCCGCGTCATCCGCAAATCTTGCGCTCGCACCCTCGCCCACCGCCGATCTGCCGCTCTCGCAGAGCGATGCTCCGCACGCTCTTCCGGCGGCGGATCGCGTGCCGTATTACGCGCGCGAAGAGATGGCGCGAACGGTAGAAGACATCCTCGCACGCCGCACGCGTACGCTGTTCGTGGACGCGCAATCGGCGGCGGAACAAGCCCCCGGCGTCGCGGCAGCGCTCGCGCAAGAGCTCGGCCGCGGCGCCGCGTGGCAATCGGATCAGGTGCGCGACTTCAACGCCCTCGCACGCGCTTATCTGCAAAAATAAAAACGGCCCATCTTACGATGAGCCGTCTTCGATCTATCCCGGAAAACTACGCGGCTTTCTTGCGTCCGCGGCTCGCTTTTTTGCGACCGCCGGCCGCTTTTTTACGTCCGCCCGCGGCTTTTTTACGTCCGCCTGCGGCCTTTTTGCGTCCGCCCGCAGCTTTCTTACGGCCACCCGCGGCTTTTTTACGTCCGCCGGCTTTCTTGCGTCCCGCAGTTTTCTTGCGTCCGCCCGCAGCCTTTTTACGTCCGCCGGTCTTTTTACGGCCAGCTGCTTTTTTACGTCCGCCGGCTTTCTTACGGCCCGCAGTTTTCTTGCGTCCGCCCGCGGCTTTCTTACGACCGCCGGCAGCTTTTTTACGTCCGCCCGTTGCTTTCTTACGGCCGCCGGCCGCTTTACGGCCAGCTGCCTTTTTACGTCCGCCGGCTTTTTTTCGGCGTCCGCCGCGGCGTGGGGCCGACGCGTCGTCGCCCATCATGCCGCCGTTTTGCATCATGTCGGAATCCATTCTTCCTCCCTTCGTCCCTTCGGGACGAACTTGAGATGGTGGACAGCGCAATTAGCGCGTTGAATGCATCTTAATTAATTTTTACAATAATTGCAAATCAGGGGCGACATTTGCCGGGGACTTGACCCGAGCGTTATACTGAACCCCGTGAAAAAGCCCCTGATCATCGTGGAGTCGCCGACCAAGGCGCGCACGATAAAAAAGTTTCTCCCGTCGCGCTTTATCGTGAAAGCGTCGGTTGGCCACGTACGCGATCTGCCGAAGAGTACGCTCGGTGTGGACGTGGAGAACGGCTTTACGCCCAAGTACTTAACTATTAAAGGAAAGGGCGACATCATCAAGGACCTCAAGTCCGCGGTGAAGAGTGCGAGCGACGTATACCTCGCCACCGACCCCGATCGCGAAGGCGAAGCGATCGCGTGGCATTTGGCGGAGTTGCTCAAACTCGAAGAACCCAAGCGGATCGAGCTCCACGAGATTACGAAAGACGCGGCGCTTGCGGCCATCAAATCGCCGCACCGCATCGACATCGACCGCGTAAATGCGCAGCAGGCACGCCGTATTTTGGACCGCCTGGTGGGCTACAAAATCTCGCCGCTGTTGTGGGCAAAAGTGCGCGGCGGACTCTCCGCGGGACGCGTGCAGTCGGTAGCCGTCAAACTCATCGTCGACCGCGAACGCGAGATTCTCGCATTCAAACCGCGTGAGTATTGGTCGGTCACCGCGCAGCTCTCGGCGCCCTCGCAGCCCTCGCTCGTCTTCCCCGCCGACCTGGTCATGCGCGACGGCGAAAAGCTCGCGGTCGAAAACCAGCAGCAAGCCGACCAAGTCCTAGCGGACCTCAAGGGCGCGACGTATCAGGTCGCATCGGTCAAGCAGCGCGAAGTGCGCCGCAACGCGCCGGCGCCGTTCACCACCTCGACGCTGCAGCAAGAGGCCTCGCGCAAACTCAAACTGCGCGTCCGCCGCACGATGCAGATCGCACAGGCGCTGTACGAAGGCGTCGACCTCGGCGCCGAAGGCACCGTCGGTCTCATCACTTACATGCGTACCGACTCGACTCGCATCTCGGATCAAGCGCGCGACGCGGCCCGCGAGTACGTCGTCGATACCTACGGCGAGAACTATCATGGCGGCCGCACGCACAAGCTGCGTGAAGGTGCCCAAGACGCTCACGAAGCGATCCGCCCGACCTCGGTGTTCAACACGCCGGAGAAGATGGCGCACGTGCTTAAGCGCGACGAGCTTCGTTTATATACGCTGATCTGGAACCGCTTCGTCGCCTCCCAGATGGCCGCCGCCGTGTTCGACCAAACGACCGTCGACATCGCAGCAAGCAAGTATACGTTCCGTGCAACCGGCAGCGTGCTGAAGTTCGCCGGCTTCACGAAGATCTATGAAGAAGGCCGCGACGATGCGTCGGCCGGCACTGCCGACACGCAGGCGGACGAAAAGAACCGCCGCTTGCCGCGGATGGAGCAAAACGACGCGCTCGATCTGCAAAAGCTCGACCCCAAGCAGCACTTCACCGAGCCGCCGCCGCGCTTCACCGAAGCAAGTCTGGTCAAAGCGCTCGAAGAGAACCGCATCGGCCGTCCCTCGACGTACAGCACCATCGTCGAAACGATCCAGGCGCGCGGGTACGTCACGCAAGAAGAACGCCGCTTCAAACCCACGGACATCGGCATCGCGGTGAACGACCTGCTCGCGGAACATTTTCCGGATATCGTCGATCTGAGCTTCACGGCGCAGATGGAAGGCGGTCTGGACAAGGTTGCCGTCGGCGGCGAAGATTGGGTCAAACTGCTGGGCGACTTCTATGGCCCGTTCGTTCGCGAACTCGAAGAGGCGGAGAAGAAGCTGCCGCGTCTGGAGATCAAAGACGAACCGACCGACGAGATCTGCCCGAACTGCGGCAAACCGATGGTCATTAAAACCGGGCGCTTCGGCCGTTTCATCTCCTGCACGGGATATCCCGAATGCAAGACGACGCGTCCGATTCTCAAAGACACCGGCGCCAAGTGTCCCAAAGACGGCGGCATGATCGTCGAGCGCAAGTCGCGCAAAGGCCGCGTGTTCTACGGATGCGCCAACTATCCGAAGTGCGACTTCGTTTCGTGGGATCGTGTCGTACCGCAGCCGTGTCCGGTGTGCGGTTCGTACGTCGTGGCAAAAACGCGCCGCGGCGGAACGACGGTGCTCGAATGCAGCGCAAACAAGGAACACGACACGTCCTCTATCGCTTCGCCTTCGGCAGAACCTGAAGGCGAGCTCGTGTCATCCTAACCGTCATCGGCGGCGGCCTCGCCGGATGCGAGGCCGCGTGGCAAGCTGCTAAACGCGGCGTGGACGTCGACCTGTACGAGATGCGTCCGCAGAAGAGCGGCCCCGCGCACAAAACGGGCGATCTCGCTGAGCTCGTCTGCAGCAACTCGCTGCGCGGCGCAGCGCTCGAAAACGCGGTGGGCTTGCTGAAAGAAGAGCTCGCGATGATGGATTCCATCATCATCGCCGCCGCGCGCGAAGCGGCGGTTCCGGCCGGCGGCGCGCTCGCGGTCGATCGCGAGCGATTTGCCCACGGCGTGCAGTCGCGTATCGAATCGCAGCCGCGCATTCGTTTGCACCGGGAAGAAGTGCATGCCATTCCGCGCGACCGTCCGGTTATCGTTGCCTGCGGCCCGCTGCCGGGCGAAGATCTGCTCGCCGACATCGACGCGCTCGTCGGCAAGCGTTTACATTACTTCGATGCCGCCTCTCCAATCGTTTCGGCCGACTCGATCGACGAATCGCAGATGTACCGCAAGTCGCGTTACGAAAAAGGCGACGGCGACGATTACATCAACATCCCGCTGAACAAAGAACAGTACGCGCAGTTCATCCAGGATCTGCGAACGTTGCCGCGCCATCAGCCCAAAGAGTTCGAAGCCGACGGCGCGCGCTATTTCGAAGGCTGCTTGCCCATCGAAGAGATGGCCGATCGCGGCGAAGAGACGCTGCGCTTCGGGCCGCTCAAACCGGTCGGCCTACGAGACCCGCGTACGAACCTAACGCCTTATGCTGTCGTCCAACTGCGCAAAGAGAACGTCGACGGAACGGCATTCAACCTCGTCGGTTTTCAAACGCGGCTGACGTGGCCCGCGCAAAAAGAAACGTTCGGGAAGTTTCCGGGCTTACAGAATGCCGAATGGCTGCGCTTGGGCGTGATGCACCGAAACACGTTCATTGACTCGCCGCGTGTCCTGGACGAATATCTAAAACTCCGCGGCCACGACGCGATCTACTTTGCCGGACAAATTACCGGTGCCGAAGGCTACGTGGAAGCCGCGGCCTGCGGAGCCATGACCGGATTTCACGCTTCGCGCGAAATCCTGGGAGCGGCGCCCATCGCGTTTCCGCGCGAGACGGCCTTCGGCGCCGTCGTCGCGCATCTGCAGAACACCGAGACGCACGATTTCCAGCCCGCGAACGTAACGTGGGGACCGTTTCCGCCTTTGGATGCGAACATTCGCGACAAGAAGGTAAGGCGCGGAAAAATGGCCGAGCGCGCCGTGCATGCGCTGCGCGGATGGCTCGAGGCCGAACTGCTGCCGGTCACATGACCTGAACTCCGGGCGTTTTTCTTTTTACGGAAAATGCGCTTCGCGCAAAAAAAGTGACGGGCGTGCCCCCGCATGCCTGCTCTAAATTCGCCGCAATATAGCGCATAATCCGGAAAGAGGCGCGCGTCGTCCGGCGCGGGTTCGAAACGTGGGAGAGACCCTCGCGGGTTTACGCAACCTCTACATCATCAAACCGTGGAGGTTCATATAAAACATCAATGGGTTTACGCAAACGGCATGCAGCGTTGCTGCGGGCCGCGCTTTGCGTTCTGCTGCTGGTTGCCTTTGGCGTAACCGGCAGCGGCCTCGCGATTGCGAGCACGACAGGCGTACTCAGCGGAACCGTAACGGATGCCTCGACGCATCAGCCGTTGGCAAACGTTCGCGTTACCGCTGCATCCCCGTCCGGATCGTATTCGGGGACCACGAACGCACGCGGCTTTTACTCCATCGCCGGCGTTTACGCCGACACGTATACCGTCTCGTTTCAACTTACCGGGTATCAAGCATCGTCCATTCCGGGCGTGTCGGTGTTTGCGGACCAAGTCGAAACGCAGAACGTAGCGCTTAATAAAGCGCTCAGAACCATTGCCACCGTCGTGTCGCGCGGCGGCAGCGCATTCCAACCGAACCAAACGACGGATACGGTAACGGTAACGCAACAACAGATCCAAAACTTCCAGGGCTCGACGTTCAACAGCAGTGAAACGAACTTGCTGATCTCGCTGCCCGGCGCTACTGCCGACTCTTCGGGATATCCCGTGATCCACGGCGGCCGCGAATACGAAGAAGGGTTCGAGTTCGAAGGCATTCCGTATACGGATGCTTACTCCAACCAGTTCAATAACAGCCTGGCCATTCCGACGGCCGGCGTCAGTTTAGTCCAATTGACTCCGGGCGGCGGCGACGTCGCGTCCGGAACGGGCGGCGGCTTCGGTTCGTTCAACGTCGTTGCAAAACGCGGAACGTATCCGGCCTATGCGAATATCGGCGGAGCGGTCGGTTCGCCGGGTTTCGATCACCGTTTGAACTTCGACTACAGTTGGGCGACGCCCGACGGACGGTGGTCCAACTACATGTCGTTCGCAAACGCGGACAACGCCGACATGCCCGGCCGCAATCAGTACCCGCTGGCGCACATCGGCGAGTTCTACAGCACGAAGTACGAATCCGATCGTGAATGGCTCGACAATCTGTACTACCGCTTCGGGCGCAACAACTCGCAGTCGCTGCAGCTCTTTGTCGATCTCGCCGACCACCATTTCTATCAAGGTGCCGGCGGATTCGGTAACCCGAACGGCGTTTGCGGCGCTCCCGGCGCTTCCGGATACCAACAGCTCTGCTTCCCGTCCGGCGATCCGACGTACCGCAACACGTGGGCGTTCTATCTGTCGCCGGGAACCTATGGGTTCTGCAACTGCTTCTGGTCACCGGATCAAGTCTCGGCGGTCTCGCCGCTGTATCCGGGGCAATCGTCCGAGTTTGAGTCGCTTCAGCAGGCTTCGAACCGTGCACCGTTCACGTACTTCCAGCCCAACCAAGCGTACAAGATCGGCTATACCAACAACCTGAACTCATCGACGTATCTCAACATCACGGCATACCGCACGAACTCCGTCGTCACGTTCGACGGCCCGAGCACGGAAGGCTCGTTTGCCGGCGACGTCTACATTCTGCAGGGCGGTATGACCAACGGCGTGACGCTCTCGCTCCAAAAACAACTGAGCGATAAACACTTGTTCGAGTTCGGTGCCGACGTCAGTCATCTGCACCCGATCGACTCGTACTTGTCGGATTCGTTCTCGTTCTTGGGCGACGTGTTCACCGGAACGTTGGATCAGCTGTTGCTGCCCAACGCGTTTTTACCGAACGACGATACGACCTGTCCGCTCGCAGCCGCGGGACCGAATCTCTGCGGCTATGCGTTCCAAGCCGGCGGAAACAACGCGAAGTATCCGGTGTGGTCGCAAGTCTCGACCGTCCAGCGCCAGGATTACTCGCTTTTTGTCAGCGATAAGTGGCAGCCGAATACGCGGCTGAACATTCAACTGGGTCTGCGCATGGATGCGGCAACGTATCGCATGCCCACGCCCGGCATCGACCCCAGCACGTGCACGTCGCTGTACCTCCCCGTAACGTATACGGCGCCGACACTGTGGGATCCCGAAGGCATCAACGGACCGCCTTCGTTTACGTGCGACGCGAAAGCGACGTTCAGCTTCCCGAACGACGCAGTGCGTCCCAAAGTGTTCCAGCCGCGCACCGGTATCTCGTACAAGCTCGGTCAGGACACGGCGATTCGCTTCACCTATAACCGTGCGGTGCAGTTCGTGCCGATCTCGTCCGTCGACTTCGGCGAGATCGACCCGAACGCGTATCTCAAAACCTACGGAAAGTTACCGCCCTACAACGTCTCGGGACAGGTGCTGGCGCCTGCCTTCGGCCTCCCGGCGGGTACGAAATTGCCGACAGCGTGCGGCTATCCCGGGGTCCAGGTCGAGTGCACCAGCTTCGGCGAGCAGCTGTATTGGGCGGCGCAAAACTGGGACGGCATCGCGTACCAGCCGGCACGACCCACGACCTCGAACAACTACCAGCTTACGATCGAACATCAGTTCACC
>DASSRQ010000196.1:0-9261 GCA_035701665.1 Vulcanimicrobiaceae bacterium | reverse complement strand
AGATTTTGCCGCGGAGTTCGTTTCCTCGTTTAGTTAAGCCTTTTGCCGGGCGTCTGGCGGCGTCGCCATTACGCTGATACGGCGAACAGCAAGTACCCTAGCGGCCCAACGTCGTCGTCGCGATAGCCTTTCAGCACACTTCGATCTGAAAGGCATCTGCATATGCAACCGCTGCTCCGCACTGCGCCGCGCGCTTTGGAATTCGGCATTTACCGCGACGGCGACAATAATTTGGACGACTCGCAACTAACGATCGTAGAGCAGGCGCTGGCAACCAGCGCTAAAGACGATTCGATCCAGTTCACCGTTGAAGACACGACCCATCCGGACGACGACGACGGTTTCGGTCTCGCTACGTCGTACTTCACGATCGATGGCGGTAAGGAACATGGCTTGCAGCTGCAAAGCGGCGCAGATATGGCATCCGAGAAAAACCTCGCCGGATTCGTAGCCCGCACGCTGGACAATGCCGAAAAAAGTGGTGCTTCTCAAACATGGATCGATCTCGTAGACCACGGGGCAGGCGATGGCGGGGGTTTAGAAGCGGACAGTTTCGGGCGTCAGATCATGACGATGCCCGACATGGCGAGAGCCATCGCGGACGGCGTTGCGATGCACGCAAAGGCGCATCCCGAAGACGCCGGCCGTAAAGTAGATGGTGTCGTTGCCAACCAATGCCTGATGGCATCGCTGGGATTTGCCGATGCGCTTTCACACGCGGGCGTCCGCTTCTTAGCGGCAAGTCCGGAGACGATGGTCAGTCCCGGCGTACCGAGTTCGGTGGCGCATGCGATAGCCGCGCACGAAACGGCACCCGGTGCGATGGCCAACGCCATCGTGAAGGACGTTATGAACACCACGTACGGTATAGGCACGTTCGGCTACACGCCGGCTGCCGCGTTCGACGTGATCGACACCTCGCGTCCGTCGTTCGAAAAAGTCGAGAATGCCGTCACGGCGCTAAACGACGCGATTGCGAACGCCGGACGCGCGAGCGCAAGTGCTCTACGGCAAGACGCGAACGGTGTCGACGGTATGGCACGTTTCCCCGAGGCCACGCCGGATATGCCGTGGCGTGCGGATCGACCCGCGATTGCACTATACGATACGCTCGCGAGCGATGAGCGTTTGGGCGCAGCCATTCGGGATGCGGCAAAGAACTCGGCGCAAGCGGTCCGCAGCATCGTGCTCGCTCACAGCGAGACGTCCGGGTTCGAACCGTTCGGCGGCTCGTCTTACACCGACGCAGCAGGCCCGACCGTGCATTTTCCGACCTCGCAAGCGCAAATCGATCCGTGGGCGCCGAAGATTAGCGAAACGCATAACCGCTTCTTTACCGAAACCCACGCGGTCGCCGCGGAAGGTGTGCTCGCCTAGTGCAGGACGCCGGCCCGGACGAGAGGTAGGAGCAAAGATGGCCACTGACTGGACCGCCGACCAGGTCATGGGAGCCGTGCTGAGCTTGCAGAGCGCGACCGGCCAACATTTTGCGCGCGTCGATCGCAAGCTGGATGAGCATTCAGCGGCGCTCGAGCGGCACGAGCGTTGGCTCAATTCAATCGATAACCGTCTCGACGGAATTGACGGACGTCTCGATGGAATCGACGGGCGTCTTGACGGAATCGATGCACGGCTTGACGGAATCGATGCACGTCTTGGCGGAATCGATGGACGTCTTGGCGGAATCGATGGACGTCTCGATGGGATGGAGCGGCGATTCGTCGCGGAACTGCAATCGATCGATCGGAAGCTCGACCGTCTGCTGCCGCCTGCTTCATGAAACCCGAAGAGCAAAACGCGGCGACGAACCGGCTACCTGGAAATCATAGCCGCCAGCGTAAAACTGCGATAGCATCCGGACGCATCTGCGCGCACCACGTGCTGTAATACGTACGGTACTTCGTCGTGAATACCGGACCCGGCGATACTTGTCCGCACGCGAGGCGCAGCTGTCGCTGAAAATCGGGGCGCGTGTCGAGCGGCGCTTTATCAACGAACAAGGCGAGGCGAGGACGCTCTGCATCGGAGAACCAGCGGCGCGCCTCTTGTCCCTGCGCGTCGTAGCCGATGAAGACGGGACGAGCACCCGAATAGTAATCGATCAGCGACGAAAAACCATAGCCGTCGGTCATTACGAGCGCTTTGCGGCTGTTCGCCGTCGCAGTGGCGCGCTGCGCGAGCTCGCCGTAGGAAAAGATCTCGAATGGACCGGCATTGCGAAGATGCAAACCGGCGTGCTGCGCGAGACCGTACAGTTGGAATGGCGCAATACCGGCAGCGAAGAGCAGCGCGCTCAAAAAGCCCGCGGGCGCGAGCGTCCACCAGGCGGACGAGCGCGACCGGACGACTGCGGGAAGCGCAACGCAAAGCGAAAGATACGGTCCCGCAAACCAATACGCTTCGACGCGTTCGTGCAGCGCAACGACGAGCAGGCCCAATGCGAGCGGCAGCGCAGTGCATGCGAGGAGCGCGTGCTGCGGGCGCCGCGCGGAGATGGTCGCGGCAATCCAAAAGCCCGGCGAAAACGCGAGCGCACATAAGAGATACGTCGTGAGCGGCCGGACGATCTGCACTTCCGACGGATGACGGTGCACGAGCGCAAATGCGAACGTCGTCCAGCCGTTCTGCGCGTTCCAGAAAACGAACGGCGCATAAAACGCTGCAGCGACGGCGAACGCGATCCACGCGCGCTTCCACTGCGAGCGATTCGCCGGCAAAATCGTATAGAGAACGAAACCGAGAACCAGCCCCCAGCAGAGAAAATGCGAGAGCAGCGCGATACCCAGCGCCGCACCGAGCACGGCAAACCACACGCGCGAGCCGGTCGCATACGCTCGTACACCCGCGCATAACGCAAGTGCCCACGCAAATGATGCGGGCCCTTCCGGTGTCACCGTAACGAACAGCACGATCAGCATCGGTGCGAGCGTTGCGCCAAGCGCCGCGATGACCGCTGCGCGTTCAGTGCGCCACACATTGCGCGCTGCATCGGCTACGCAGAGCGTCGTCCCGATGCCGCAAAGAACGAACGGCAGACGCACGGCGAGCGCGGAATGCCCGAGCCATGCAAAGGCGGCTATCGCATACGCCACCATCGGCGGATGGTCGATGTAGCCGAGGGCGAGCCGGCGGCTCCATTCCCAATAGTACGCTTCGTCGCCCGTCATCGGCAGCGATGCCGCAAACGCGATGCGCAAGATGGTCACGGCTGCAACGGCGGCCCATGCCGCACGTACGAACGCTTTGTCGCTCAACGCCGCAGGTCGACGCGCTCGGGATAGATGGGGCGGTTGATGATCCGTTCCAACGTTTCCGCCTTGGCGCTGAGCACGAAGTCGGAGAACTTCGCAAAATCCTCGCGTGCCGCTTCGCCTTCGGCAAACCGTTCGTTCTGCGTCATATCGACTTTACCGTCCACCGGCAGAAAGCGGACGAACCGGCCATCGTCGTCGACACCGGTTTCCACGAGCCCCTCGTCTTCAAAGATGCGTACCGCGGCGCTTACGGTACGCTCGTCGGCTTTATCGAGTTCGAGCGTGCGTGCGATATCCACGAACGTCATGCGAAGCATGCCGCCCGCGGCGATATGGCGCATGCCTTTATAGAGCGCGCGCAAAACGTTGAGCGTGGGTGCTTGCCGGTCGATGATGAACTCATTGATGCGTCGATCGCCTTCACCGAACAGCAGATGGATGCGTGCCTCACCGCCGTCGCGGCCGGCACGGCCCGCCTGCTGATTGAACTCGGTGAAGTCGAAGTTCAAGTGATACAACACGACGTCGCGAACGTCGGGCAGATCGATGCCTTCGCCGAAAGCGGACGTCGCAACGATAATCCGCAGATCGCCGGCACGGAAATACTGTTCGACTTGCGTTCGCTCCGCCGTCGGCATGCCGGCGTGATAGAACATCACTTCGTTTGGAAACGTTTTTCGCAGCCCTTCCGCGGTCTTCGTCGCTTCGCTGCGCGAGTTGCAGTAGACGATGCCTTTTCCGCCGCTATCGCGGAAAAGATCGGCTAAATGCGATAACTTGTCGCGCATGCCGCGCGAGTCGACGACGTGCAAGTTCTCGCGAACGGTGGGATCGATCACCCAAGCGGCGATCTTCAGATCTGCGGTAATCTGCGCGAACGCTTCGCTGTCGGCCGTCGCCGTCAGGGCGAGAACTTGCGGTTGTCCGAGCGATTCGATCGTCGCGCCAAGCCGCCCGTATGCCGCGCGATGTTTCGATTCGAAGATATGATGCGATTCGTCGACGACCACCAGCGAAGGCGCGCTGCGGCCGGTGAATGCTTCCCGGTGAAACTGCAAGAATTCGGGCGTCGCAAGAACGATATCCCAATCGCCGCGCCCGAGTGCGTCCATCAGCGCCGCGCGCTCTTCGGTGGAGATGGAGCCGTTTGCCCGATGAATGCGCAGTCCGAATGCGTCGAGCCGTCGCGTCAATGCATCGAATTGATCGTTCGCAAGCGCGCGCAGCGGATAGAGAATCAGCGTCTTCTGTTCGGATTCGAGCGCGCGCAGCGCGGCCGGATACTGAAAGCAGAACGACTTGCCGCGGCCCGTTCCAAAGATCGCGAGCGTGTTCTTCCCCGACTGCAGCCGCGCCAACACGGCCTGCTGCGCATCGTGCGGCTGCGAGCTGCCGATGAGCGCGGCACGCACGGCGTCTGCATCGGCCGCGCCGCGCGCCTGCACGGCAAACGGATCGCGCGCCGTTGCGACCACCCGCTCGACGCGGATATTGACGCCTCGAAATTTCTCTTCCTGAGCCGGTTCCGAACCGCCCGAAGGGCCCGTAACGTGTTCGATCACGGCGCGGTAATGCGCGCCGCCGTCGATCAGCGGCGCAACGTGTTTCGCAATCTCTTTGCGCAGATAGCCGATGTGAAAGGTGCCGAAGTATACGGCGATCGCGTTCGGATCGTACTGATTGTCGGGCTGGCGTTTGAGATCGAGTTCGCCGCCCGGCAGCAGGCCGGCGACCATATTCTGGCGCCCTTCGAATGAGACACCCATCACCTTCGTGACGAACACGTCGCGATCGCCGATGCCCGCGAACGGGTCGCGGGCGAGGTACGCTTTCTGGTTGGCGAAGGCGCTAGTTACGAAGGCTTCGACGTCGCTCAGCCGCCCTTGCAAGTTCTTGTCGCCATCCATGGCTTCACTTGCACTAGCCACGTCGTGTGGCGTCGCGACAGGCGACTCGGTGCCGAAAGTGCGCAGCACCAATTCAAAAGCCGCCTCCGAACGGGTCGGAGGCGGCAGTTGGTTAGGCGTTTTGCGGGGGCTCGGACTCATCCGGTGCCGGCGGTACGGGCGGTACCGGCGCATGCGGTTCGAAGTCGTCGAGATTCATCGTGATCTCTTCGTGCCCCTGATCGAACTGATCGGGCGCTTCTTCGAAGGGATCGAACTGTTCGGCATCCTCGTCCGCGATTGCGGTGGTCGTTCCCGACTCCACTTCCGGACGCGTGCGTTTGTAGCGCGCGGGACCCGAACCAGGCGGACGCGTGGATTTGGCTTTCTGGCGGCGTGCTTTGCGCGCTGCGAGAATATCTTCGCGAGCCGCACCGCTTTGCGATCCGAGCGCGCGCGATTCGGCGACGCTGCGCGCAGAGCGCGTCGTCGTCGTTGCCGCAAGTCCGGCGGCACGTTTGCGCGCGGCCGCTTCCAATTGGCGCTTGCGGAACACGAGCACCAGCGGCGCCGAGTAGAAGATCGAGTGGTAACCGCCCGAGCAGATACCGACGAGCAGCGCGAACGCGAAGTTCTTGAGCGACGCACCGCCGAGGGCCAACAGCGCAACGAGCGTGATGACGACGGTCGCGAGCGTGTTGAACGAACGCGTCATCGTCTGCAGAATCGACGTGTTGACGATCTTGTCGTACGCCTGGCCGGCCATGACCTTGGTGTTCTCGCGGATACGGTCGAGAATGACGATCGTATCCATGACCGAGTAACCGATGACGGTCAGGACCGCGGCGAGGAACGCGTCGTCGGCGCGGCGGCCGGCAAGCGCGTATATGCCGATCATCATGGCCGCATCGCGAACGAGCGCGATGACGACGACGGTACCGAAGATGTAGTTCATTCCAAATCGGAATGCGCTGTATCCGAACTGAATGACCAGCGCGACAACGAGTGCGATGACGGCGTTCGTGAGATATTCGCGGCCGAGCGTTGGGCCGACCGAGGAGATCTGCGACTTCGCACGATCGACCGTGCCGGCTTTACCGAGCGCAGACCAGAGGTCTTGCGCGTTATTGCCGAGCGCCGAGTTCGTTTCAATGCTGTACCGGACGTAGCCGCCGTTAGGCGCAGCCGATCCGACCGTGCGGATCGTTTCGTCCGTAAGATTGAGCGGAATCAGGTCGTTGCGCAGTTCGTTCAGCGTGACCGGCTGCTGATACGTTACGTCAACCGACGTACCGCCGGTAAACGAGAGGCCGAGTTGCAGCGCGGGCTGGCCTTTCGCCACATGGAAGACCATCGAGGCGATGCCGAGCGCGATAACGACGTACGAGATGAGCGAGACGGTGCGAAACCATCCCACGACGTTCCAATTGAGTTTGCGGAAAAACATGAGTTATGCACCAGTCTTCTGGAGGACGCCGACGTCGCTTTTCTTCACGCCGTAGAGCGGCGCGCTCGTGGCAACGTTGTTGTCGACCAGCAAATCGACGAAGAACCGCGTGATGAAGACCGCGGTGATGAGCGAGAACACGGTTCCCCAGAACAGCGTGTACGCAAAGCCTTTCACCGTTCCGGTACCCAGCATATACAGCACGCCGGCACCGACGATGGTGGTGAAGTGGCTGTCGAACACGGCGGAAAACGCACGCTTAAAGCCGACTTGCACGGACGAGCGCATCGATTTGCCCGACCACAGCTCTTCTTTCAAACGCTCGAAGATCAGAACGTTCGCGTCCACGGCCATACCGATCGAGAGCACGAAGCCCGCGATACCCGGCAGCGTCAGCGTTGCGTGCGCGGCTGCGAGCAGCCCGAGCATCATCACGACGTAGATGATCAGCGCAACGTCCGCCAGGAAGCCGGGCAGACGGTACACGACGACCATGAAGATCAAGACGAGCAGCAGGCCGAGCATCGAAGCTTTGAGCGACATTGCGAGGTCGATCTTGCCGAGCGTCGGTCCGATGGTGTCGTTCTCGATAATCTCGATACCGACCGGCAGCGCGCCGGCGTTTAAGTTATTGGCGAGTTCGAGCGTTTGATCCTGAGTAAACTGGCCGGTGATCTCACCTTGATCGGAGATCGGCCCGTTGATGGTCGGCGCCGACAAATAATGTTTGTCGAGGAACATCGCGAGCGGCTTGCCGAGATTCTTGGACGTCAGATTGTAGAACTTCTTCGGATCTTTCGTCGTGAACAGAATGATCGGAGCGCCGCCGGCTTGCTGGAAGCTCGCCTGCGCGGACTTCAAGTCTTTACCGGAATACACGACCGCGCCGGACGCATCGTACGCGCCCTTGTTGACGAAGTCGCAAACCTTTTGCAGCTTCTTGTCCTTCGTCACGCCGGTCGGACACAGCGCAAGCGCTTGATCCGCTTGCACGCGGATATTCTCCGGCATGATCTTGTACTCGAGAACCGCGACGTCCTTAAGCGCCTTTTCGGCGGCTTCGGGATTCTTGACCTGAGGCAGATCGACAGCGATCCGGTCTTTACCGACTTTGCTGATCAGCGGTTCGGTGACGCCGAGACCGTTGATGCGCTTGTCGATGACCTGAATCGTCTGGTTCTGAATATCAGACGTGATCGCAGGAACTTCGGCCGTCGGTTTGAGCTGGAGCAGCAAATGAACGCCGCCTTCCAGATCCAAGCCTAAGTGAATCTTATTCTGGATGGGCAGCGCTGCCCATAGACTTAATGCGACGATGGCAAGGACCACCAGCGCTTTGATCGGATTTTTGTATTTATTCCAGCTCATACGGTACCGAAGAAATAAAGAAGGCCCGTGAAGGGCAACCCACAGAGTTTATCAGTCCCAAGGGGGCCCGTCAATTTTCCCGGGGAGCTACCCGCCCCCTTCGGCCAGCCCGGCTACGCCGCGGGGGAGCAGGCGAACCTCGGGCGGGATCTCGGTATAACTGAAGACGCTCAGCCGCAGGCCCGACCGCAAGAGCAGCTCGGCCAGCATCGGCCGCACGGAACCCGTGCACACGAGGGCCGCGCGCGCGGGCGAGACCTCGGAAGCGTACGATTCGGCCTGTTCGCGAAGGGCGGTTGCCGCGGCGGGGTCCGGGCCGGAGGCCAGGTCGCGCTCGAACTGCGGGTCCAAGAGCAGCGGCTCGAGCGGTTCGCCGGGGCGGCGGCGCAGGGCGGAGGGCACCAAGACTTTACGTGCCGCCTCGGCCAATTCGAGCGGCTCCCGGCTCGATTGGGCGGCGTCGAGCATCGCTTCGAGCGTTGCGACCGGGTCGCGAGGCCACACCCGTTCGCGCAGCAGCAATCCGAAGGCGCGCTGGATTGCGGGAAGGCCGATACCTTCGCCGCCGATCTCTTTCACGACGGCCGGAACGCTCGCGCGCAAATGTTCGAGCAACGTTTGCAGTTCTTGGCGGCCGAAGAGCTGGGCAGCGTGCGTGCGCGCTACTTCGGCAAGGTGCGATCCGATAATCGAGATCGGATCGAAGACGAGTGCGCCTGCCTGCAGCGCGCGATCGCGGGCGGCCGGAACGATCCATTTTGCGTTCAGTCCGTACACCGGCTCGTATGTCTGCGCGCCGTCGATCTGCGCGAGCGCCGGCTCGTCACCCACGGCGAGCAGATCTTCGAGCCGCAACCGCCCTTCCGCCGCTAATTCGTCGCGTACGCGAATGGCGTACGTATCCGGTTCGCGTGTGAGATCGTCGCGCAGCCGCACGCCGGGGAGAACGATGCCGAGCTCGGCCGCCAGCGCGCGGCGCACTTCGCCGACGCGGTCCAGCAGCGCTTCGCAGTTTTCGGACGCAAGCAGCGGTGCGAGGTCCGCGCCGACTTCAATACACACTGCATCGACGCCGACGAGACCGAGCGCCATCTCCGGCCGCCGGATCGCTTGCCGTTTGGCGCGTTCGCGTTCGCGATCGATACCTGTAACCGCCCGCGCGCGCAGCGTTGCAGCGGCGTGCGCGGCACCGAACGCAACGAGCGCCAGGACGACGAATACGGGCCGCGGCAATCCCGGTACGAACGCTAGCACCAGCAGCAGCGCGCCCGCAATCCGCAGCATCTCCGGACGGGCGAACAGCTGC
>DASSRQ010000195.1:0-7869 GCA_035701665.1 Vulcanimicrobiaceae bacterium | reverse complement strand
AACGCGGCAATCGCGCTTCTGGCGAACTCGATTGCGACGGGCGGCGCGCTGGTGTGTCTTATCGCGGCGTTCGGTCCGATCTCCGGCGCGCATTTCAATCCGGCGGTGACGATTGCCGATGCAATGCAAAAAGGCGTGCCTTGGAGAGACGTTCCGGCTTACATATGCTCGCAGATCGCCGGCGCGCTTGCAGGCGTCGCATGCGCAAACGTGATGTTCGGATTGCCGGTATTCTTCGTTTCCCATCACGCGCGCAGCGGGGCGCCGGTATTGCTGGGCGAGTTCGTCGCGACGTTCGGACTGCTCGCGGTGATTTGGGGATGCGTGCGCTTCGGCAGCGCGACCGTACCGTTCGCCGTTGCGGGCTACATCGTCGGCGCGTATTGGTTTACGTCGTCGACGTCGTTTGCGAATCCGGCCGTTACGATCGCGCGTTCGTTCTCCGATACGTTCGCCGGCATTCGTCCGGCCGACGCGCCGGCGTTCATACTCGTGCAACTGCTCGGCGCAGTTGCTGCTACGCTGCTGTTTGCCTGGCTCGTGCCGGTGGGTAAACAAGACGCAGAAGAGGTACTCGTCCCGCATGGCTAGACCGTTCGTACTCTTCGTGTGCAAGCACAATACCGGGCGCAGTCAAATGGCCGAGGCGTATCTGCGGCACTTTGCGGGCGATCGCATCGAGGTTGCATCGGCCGGGACGATTGCCGCCGAGGTTCCCGATCCCGGCGTCGTGGCCGTCATGGCCGAAGACGGGATCGACATTGCGAGCGCGCGTCCGAAGCTGCTGACGCCTGATGCCGCGGACCGCGCCGATACAATCATTACGATGGGGTGCGACGTGCAGGGCGTTGCCCGCATCGACGACGATTGGGGCTTGCCCGACCCGAAGGGCGAGCCGCCGGAACGCGTGCGCGAGATTCGCGATATGGTGAAAGCAAAGGCGCAGGCGCTGGCGCAACGTATCTAGTCATCGTATGTACGTGCCCAAGCCCTTCGCCATGAACGATCGCGGCGAACAGATCGCGTTCATCAAAGCCCATCCGTTCGGCGTCGTCGTCAGCGCGCCGGGCGCGGCCGCCGACCCGATTCAAGCAACGCACGTCCCGTTCGTCGTTCTCGGAACGGAAGAAGCGCCGCGTTTGGGTTTGCACGTCGCGCGCGCCAATCCGCAGTGGCAAACGATAAACGATGCGCCGGTGCTCTGCATCTTTACCGGCGATCATGCGTTCGTCTCGGCGTCGTGGTACGGGGATCCGCAGCACAGCGTGCCGACGTGGGATTACAGCGCCGTGCACGTTCGCGGAAGAGCGAGCCTCGCGTCCGATGAAACGCGGGAACAGATCCTGCGCGGGCTCACGCGCGAAAACGAACCCGATGGCGGCTGGTCGATGGATAAAGCCGATCCCCCGTATCTCGATGCGAACCGCCGCGCGATCGTCGCAATCGAAGTCGCGATTGAACGCATCGACGGCGTGAACAAGTGGAGCCAAAACCGCACCGCCGCCGACCGCGAGCGCGTGGGCTCGGCGCTGGGACGAACCCTCATTTAATTGAAGGCCGTCCGCCTGCTTGGTTTTGAGCGCGCGCGGGTAGTATAGGCTACGTTCGCCATTTTTGCGATGGCGGTGCGGAGCATTACTGTTGGCCATCCACCAAGACGAAAGCGTGTTCGTCTCATCGTCGCCGGAGATGGCTGCGCTTATCGCCGCCAAAGACTGGAGCGCTACCCCATTGGGTTCGCGCGACCGCTGGCCGCAAGAGTTGCGGACGATTCTCGACGTGTCGCTCGCGAACCGGTTCCCCGTCGTGTTCTGGTGGGGACCGCAGTACATTCAGTTTTACAACGATCAGTACGCGCCGATCTTGGGCGTCAAGCACCCCAATGCGCTCGGCGTTTCCGGCTGGATACCGTGGGCGGAGATTTGGGACGTCGTCGGACCGCAGATCGACTCGGTGTTCGGCGGCGGCCCGAGCACGTGGAACGAAGACCTCTTCCTGGAAATGAACCGCTACGGGTTCGATGAAGAGACCTACTTCACGTTCTCGTACAGCGCGCTTCCGGATGCGTCCGCGCCGAACGGTATCGGCGGCGTCATCGGCACCGTTCAGGAGACCACCGAAAAGGTCATCGGCGAACGCCGCATGGCCCTGCTGCACGATCTGGCAGCGACCGCCGGCGAAACGCGCAGCGGCGAGGATGAGTGCCGGGCCGCAGCGCTGACGTTCGAGCGCTATAAAACAACCATTCCGTTCGCGCTCATCTATCTTATTGACGAAGCCGCCGGCGAAGCCGTTCTCGCCGCTTCGGCCGGCGTACCGGATTACTGCGGCGCGCCCGAACGCATAGACTTAACGACGGATTCGCCTTGGCTGCACCTGCTGCAGCATCCCGACGCCGTGGCGCCTATCAAACATCTGCGCGACCTCTTCGTGCAAGTGCCGCCGGGGCCGTGGTCCGAAGCGCCGCACGTCGCGGTATCGGCGCCGATCTCCGCGGGCAGCGCCGGCGATGCAACCGGATTTCTGATCGCGGGCGTGAGTCCGCGGCTGCGCTTCGACGAGCGGTATCGTGATTTTTTCGGATTGGTTGCCTCGCAGATCGGCAGCGCAATCGCATCGGCCCGCGCGTATGAAGAAGAGCGGCGCCGCGCCGAAGCGCTCGCCGAGATCGATCGCGCGAAGAACGTCTTTTTCTCGAATGTCAGCCATGAGTTCCGCACGCCGCTCACTCTCATGCTCGGGCCGCTGGCGGAGCTGCAGCGCGACGCAAACGAACAAGAGCGGCCGCTGGTCGAGTCCGCGCAGCGAAATGCGCTCCGCCTGCTCAAGCTGGTCAATACGCTGCTCGAGTTCTCGCGGGTGGAAGCCGGCCGCGCCGACGCGGTGTTTGCGGCTACGGATCTCGGGTCGGTAACGGCCGAACTGTGCAGCGTGTTCCAGTCGGCGATCGAATCGGCCGGACTGGAGTTTGCGCGCGAGATCGATCTTTCGGAAGAAGTCTACGTCGATCGCGCGATGTGGGAGAAGATCGTTCTGAATCTGCTCTCGAACGCGCTGAAGTTTACGCTCGAAGGCGGTATCGCGGTCTCGCTGCGAGCCGTCGAAGGCTGCGCCGAACTGCAAGTGCGCGATACCGGCTGCGGCATCGGCGAAGCGGATCTGCCGCACCTGTTCGAACGGTTCCGGCGCGTGCGCAACGTTCGTTCACGCTCGCACGAAGGCAGCGGCATCGGCCTTGCGCTCGTGAAAGATCTCGTCTCGCTGCATCACGGCGCCGTCGCGGTCGAAAGCACGTTAGGAAAAGGCACCGTTTTCACCGTTCGCATTCCGCTCGGACGCGCGCATCTTCACGCCGGCGCAATCGCGGACGCGCCGTCTGCGGACGAAACGGCGGCGATACGCGATCAATACCTGGCCGAGTTGCAGGCGACGGTCGATAACGGCCCGCCGGCCGCGCTCGCCGAGGCCGCCGAGCCGGCCACGCAAGCGCGCGTGCTCATCGTCGACGACAACGCCGACCTGCGCGAATATCTCACGCGGATACTCTCGCCGCAGTATCAAGTGCTGGCCGCGCGCAACGGACGCGAGGCGCTCGAGGTGCTGGAGGCGTTCGATCCGTCGCTGATTCTGAGCGACGTGATGATGCCGGAGATCGACGGCATCGAACTGCTGCGAGCCGTTCGAGAGAATCACGAGTTTGCCACGACGCCGTTCATTCTGCTTTCCGCTCGCGCCGGCGAAGACCAGTCCGCCGCGGGTCTCGCGCACGGCGCCGACGACTACATCGCCAAACCGTTTTCGGCGGACGATCTGCTGGCGCGCGTGCGCGCGAATCTCACCGCGGCGCAGGTTCGCGATCAATCCATGCGCATCTCCGCGCGCTGGTTCCGGTCGTTTGCCGACCGGCTGCCGTTCGTCTTGTTCCGCCGCGATGTCACCGGTGCAATCGCCTTCACGAATTCGGCCTGGTCCGAATGGCTGGGCTTGCCGAGCGATCCGTCGTCGTACACGCCCGAGCAGCTGAGCAAGGTCATTCATCCGGACGATTTTAAGCTCGCACAAGGGGCGGCGCGCGCCGCAGCGGCCTCGCGCAGCGACTACCGCTTCGAGTACCGGGTCAAACACGTCGATGCGCCCGACGTCGAGAGTTCGTACCGCTGGTATATCTCGAGCGCGCAGCCGCAGTACACCGAAGGCGTCTTCGTGGGATGGACGGGGTACGTGCTCGACATTCACGATGCGCGGCTGGCGGCAAATCTCGAACGCGAGTTTCATGCGCTTGCCGAAGCAGTTCCCGTCATGGTGTTCAGCGCCGATGCGACCGGCGCGATCGATTGGTACAACAACCGCTGGCACGAATACACCGGTCAAACGATCGAGCAGGCCAAGGGCTGGGGTTGGCAGTCGGTGCCGCACCCCGACGATTTTCCGCGCATGCTGGAAGCGTGGACGCAGTCGCTGGCGGACGGTACGCCGTACGAAGGCGAGTTCCGCATGCGTGCGCGCGACGGTTCGTACCGGCAGTTTCTCACGCGCATTCTGCCGATGCGCGATGCGAGCGGCGCCGTGGTGCGCTGGTACGGCAGTCACATCGACATTCAAGCGCAGACGGAAGCGCTCGATCGCAGTAAACGCGTCGCGGAAACGCTGCAGCGGGTCTTCTTGCCGGATTCGTTGCCGCACACGCCGTCAGTCCGCTTCGACGGATTGTACGTCGCGGCGGAAAGAGATGCGCTCGTCGGCGGCGACTGGTACGACGCCGTCGTACTTCCCGACGGCCGGTACTTGATCTCGATAGGCGACGTCACCGGTCACGGTCTTAGCGCGTCGGTGATTGCCGGCAGTTTGCGCCAAGCGATTCTCGGCTACGCTCTCGCAACGGCAAGCCCGTCGGCGATTTTGGAAAAAGCGAACACGATGCTGCGCTTCCAGCATCCCGAAAAGTACGCGACCGCGCTCGTGGGAATCGTGGATTCCGCGTGTTCGTCGTTCGTGTATGCGTGCGCCGGCCATCCGGCTCCGCTCATCGCGCACAAAGGTTCCGATGCGGCGGTAACGTTGCGCCACGGCGGACTGCCGCTCGGCGTTGCCGATTCGCTGCAGTCGCAAGAACACACGACGGCGCTGTCGCCGGACGACGTGCTCGTGCTGTATACCGACGGCCTGACCGAGTTCGCGCGGGATATCGTCAGCGCTGAAGAGCGGTTGAAGGCGGCGGCATCGCAGCTTGCCGGCGACGTGTATGCCGCGGCACCGGCGCGAATGCTGAAGGCCGCCGTTATGGGCGATGCTCCGGCATCGGACGACATCGCGCTGATCGTCGCGCAGTTTTCGGCCATCGAACCGGGCGTGGCGTCGATGGATCCGGCGAAGCTCGTCAAAGAGTGGCGCTTCCATTCGAGCGACGCCTATACGGCCCACACGTCCCGCCACGAGTTGATGAAGTTCGTCGAGCGCTTTGCCGCCGATCGGGATTCGCTCTTTACCGCCGAGTTGATCATCGGTGAGATTCTCGCAAATACGGTCGAGCACGCACCCGGTCTAGTGGAGATGAAGATCGATTGGAGCGATGCGCTGCCGGTCCTCACCGTTCGCGATACCGGCCCGGGCCTGGGCGACCTTCTCGCAGAGCTGCCCGCGGACGACCTGCGTGAAAAGGGCCGGGGGCTCTTCTTGATTCACGCACTCGCGCCGGACGTCCGGCTCAGTGAAGCGCCGGGGTACGGAACCGAACTGCGCATCACACTCCCGGTGGCTCGATAGGAGCCCTCTCGAGTAAAGTTCCCGTACACCTCAGTACACAAGCGCAGGACAACTCGCCAACACGCCGATACTAGCTGGTGAACAGCGCTGAAAGAGCGCTGCTCTTTTGTCATTTTTCCGGGGAAAGAGGCTGGGAGCGCTTGTGAACCGTCGACTACTTAGCATCGGGCTGGTTTTTGCATTGGCGGCGTGCGGCGGAGGCGGAGGCAAAAGCGCCCTTCCGTCAACCGGCGGCTCCAGCACCGGCACTCAAAACGTAACGGTCCAATTTTCGGTACCGCGTCCGACGAGCGCGAAAGCGATCGCGCGCGGCCGGCGGTACGTGTCGTATTCGACCAATCTCGCCGTCGTGACGTATACGCCCAGCGGCGCAACGTTCAACGAGCCGGTTTCGGGAACGTCCGCGCCGACCAATTACGTGACGGATGTCTCGGAAGCAACGGGCAGCGCAAATACCGCGACGAACGGTAAAGCCTGTGTAAACACCGTTCCCGGCGGCCCCGCCCGCACGTGCACGATTACGCTCGCGGTTCCGGCCGGTCTGTATAGCGTCGAACTCAGCTTGTGGAGCGGCAGCTTCACCGACGCGCACACGCCGCAAGGCGACGAACTCTCGGCGTCGGGGCACACGGTGTTGGCCGTCGGCGCAGGTTCGACGAATGCTATCAACTTTGCGGTCGCGGGCATCAACGCGGTAGTCAGCAGCGTCTACTTGCTGCTCGACCACTCGACGGTGAACTGGAACACCGGTGCCCCCGTCAACCTGTCGATCGATCTGAAGGATGCCGAAGGCAACCACATCATGAGCGACGGCACGGGTAACGGCCTCGTGGACCCGAGCGGCAACCCGTACACCGCGCACATCACGCTCGATACGCAATCTATTAACGGCTGCATTCCGGCGGGCACGCTCGCGAACATCAACGGCGCGGCACCTCCTTATAACGTCAGCTCCCCGCCGTCGGCCACAGTTCCGATCACGCAGAACGATGCGTGCCTGTATTCGCTGACCGTCACGTCGAGCGATCCGCCGACCGGCAACAGCAACAGCATTACGAACGCACAACTCCAAACCAGCGGCGTCAATCAAACGTATCCGACGCTGACGGGCATCTCCGATGCTCGCGCGACGACGCTCGACGACCAAGGACGCATCTGGGTCTTCGGCGTGCCGACGACACCCGGCGCGGGCGGTATCGAACGCATCAACGCCGACGGTTCCGTCACCGATTTCGCAGCTGCCATGGGCGACACGCCGGTCAACGGCGTCGAGGGCACCGACGGCAACATGTACATCGTCAATAACGATGCCAACCTGACGTACCTGCCGGTCAACGCCGCGTCGGGTACCGCTCCGGTTGCCGTTACCCTGAATCTTGCGGATGCGGCGACTGCGAAACTTACGGCCATTGCGCGCGATAGCGCGACCGGTCACCTTTGGATGGTCGAAGCCACCGACGGCGACGCGTACGAAGTGGGCGGCAGTCCTTACGCACAGATCGGCCCGGGATACCCGGTGGGTTTTGTCGGCGCTACGGCAGTCGACGTGCAGAACAATAACGTGCTCGTCGGCGATAACAACGGACTACTCTGGGGCTTTCCGACTTCGAACCCGTTCTTGAATTGGTCGGTAGGCGTTTCCACCGGTCCGGTCACGGGTTTAAGCGCTTTCGACAGCGCGAACGAAATCGTGACGTCCACCGTGGGCTTCACCATCTACAAGCATACCGGTAACCAGAATTTCGCCGGAACCGCCGCATCGCAAGTTGCGGGCATCCGTGCGAAAGACGGCAGCATGTACTTCGCCGGGAGCAGCGCCATTCAACAAGCGTCGTTCAACGGCTCGTCCATCTCGAACGGCAGCTCGTACAACAACAACTATCCGAGCGCGACGTTCGGCAATCCGACGATCGACCTGAACGGCAATCTGTGGTTTGCCGTCAACGGCACCGGCAGCGTGATGGAGTTCTCGCCTCCGGCAAATTGGAGCACGGGCAGCGGCTTCACCATCAGCACACGGCACGGACACTAACGAGGGGCTAGGAACATCTCAATGCGCAAATTTGTAGCACTAGCAACGGTGTGCGCCCTGGCCGCTTGCGGCGG
>DASSRQ010000194.1:0-24697 GCA_035701665.1 Vulcanimicrobiaceae bacterium | reverse complement strand
AGCCTCGGCGACGAGCGCTTTGAATGCTTTCTCGTCGATTTTTTCGCCTTCGTGGAAGTCGATAGCGCGCCGCACATTTCCGTCGAGGCTCGAGTTGAACAGGCCTGACGGATCTTTTAAGGATGCGCCTTTTGCAAAGGTCGTTTTCACGACGTTCTTATAGCTCTCGCCCGTGCAAATTATTCCTTGGCTTTCCCACACGGGAACGCCACGCCACTTCCACTCTTCGGTTACGTCCGGACACGCTTGTTTTATCAAAGTGCGTATTTTTTGCAGTGTCTCACCACGCCAATCATCGAGCTCTTTTATACGAGCGTCGATGAGCTTTGAGGGGGACTGTTGCTTTTGTGGCTCGCTTTTCATTAACGCTCCGTTAGCATAGCTGCGGCAGTCGCCGCCTGTAATGCCGTGGCGATTGTGCCGGATGATTTCTCGAGGTCGGGCAGGATGTCGAACTTGCCCGACGTCGCGTACAGGATGGAACGGTTCCACGTTGCGGCGTTGATATTGAAGAACGCCGCCTCGGCTGCCCGCAGTTTCGCCTGATCGGCGCTCGCGCGAGCGGTATCGCCACTTTGCACCGCCGCATCGGCGTCCGCATCCAGCGCCTGCGCCGCAGCCGTGAATGCCTGCGCTTGTGGAAGTAACGCAGAAGCCTTGGCCTCCGTGATGCGCTGCTGCACCGCTTGGGCCAGATCCGTTAAGCGGAGATCCGGATACGACGCGTTTGCCAAGCGCAATACGAGCAGTCCCGTATAACGCGCGGCCGCCGCAGCCTCATGCATCCCCGGGTCCAGTAGACGCAACGACGACGGGTCGTCGTATGCGGAGTGATACGTGCCGAACGCACCACCGAAGCCCGCGCCCGCGCCGGGCAACCCTTCGTGATAGACGAACGGCTCGTGATCGCTGCCGCCGCCCATCGCGCCGACCACTTGTTTTGCGTCCTGCGCGTGCCAATAAGCGCTCAGCGTTTTACCGTCCGGTGCAATTGCGGCGGTTGCCGCATCGCGCATGAAACCGGCGAGATCCGGCGTAGCATAGGCGCCGAAACTCGGTCCGAACGCAACTTCGTCGGTGTTCACATACGCGACGCACCCTGCGCGCAGCTCGGTAGCGTGTTGATCGACCCAGGTTGCGCTGCCGAACAGATTCGTTTCCTCGCCGTCCCACGACCCGATGACGATCGTGCGCTGCGGCTTCCAGCCTTGGGCCTTGAGCTTTCCAAACGCGCGGCCGAGCTGCAGCATATCCACGCTGCCGCTGATTGGGTCGACGGCGCCGTACGTCCACGCGTCGCGGTGGCCGCCGACGACCACCATCTGTTTGGTATCGACGCCCGGCATCGTCGCGATCACGTCCCACATCGGACCGATAAAGCGTTTCGATTTAATGACAAAATGCGCGCGCAGATTGCCGCCCGTGTGCACCGCCATTGCAAAACCGGGATGCCACTCGGACGGAACGCTCGGGCCGTTCATTGCGGCGAGCAATTGCCGCGCGACGATGCCGGTAACGGGCGTTTCGGGAATCGGCGGCAGCGCAATCGCCGAAAACGGCTTGTGTTTCGCGCCGGGCACCGGAACGCCGATTGCCGTCGGATCGCCGGGATCGTCCAATAGCGTGAGTGTATTGCGCATCGCGCCGCCGATGGGACGGTACGGACCCTTCGGATAGACGTCTCCGTTCCAATAGCCGCCGTTCATCGGATCGGAGAAGAGCAGGACGGCGCGCGCGCCGTGCTTTGCCGCTTCGTAAGCCTTGCCCGTAAGGCTTCCGCCGCCACCTACTCGCGCGAGAATTATTGCGCCGCGCACCGAAACGCCGAGCGAACTCAGTTTCGCGTAATCGTCCGGTTTGCCGTAGTTTGCGTAGACGACCGGTCCATTTACATCGCCGTCGGCGGCGTACGCCGAATACGGTTTTCCGATCGCTTTGTGATTCTGCGAATATGGATCGCCTGCGACGGCGGGCTCGTACAGGTCGACTTCTTGGCGTTTCGGCGCCGTAAGCGTCAACGTTTCCGTCGTCGGATAGGCAATCGCGACATCGTACTCGACTAACTGCGCGTTCCACCCGGCCTTCGCCAACTGATCGCGGAAGTAGATGGCGGAGCGTTTATCGCCGTCCTGCCCCATGCGATGCACGTACGAGGCCATGCCGAGCTCGTCGCGCATGGCCTGCGCAGCATTCGGCGACGCGTTTACGACGGCTTCGTAACGATGTTCGGCGGTGAGCCGATCGGGTGAAAAGCCGCGTATAGTGCCGGTTACGGGCGCAGCGGCGGTGAGCGAAACGGCAAGGAGAGCGGCGGTAATGCTACGGAACATGTGCGAAGAGTACGACCTGCTACGATAATCGCCCGCTTTTGCTGTGCCGCCGCTGCGGCACGTCGTCACAGGAGGCGTCGATTGGCACGGATTCTCTTTGGTTTGTCGGCGGTGCTGTTCGGCATCATCGCCTTGATGTGGCACGATGCCGACACGTGGCAAAGCCTGTTCCGTCTCCTG
Source organism: Vulcanimicrobiaceae bacterium (assembly GCA_035701665.1). GTDB lineage: Bacteria > Vulcanimicrobiota > Vulcanimicrobiia > Vulcanimicrobiales > Vulcanimicrobiaceae > DASSRQ01. Next base: position 22,187 of record DASSRQ010000194.1, on the reverse strand, counting down.
CGGCTGCCCTCGGGCGAATTCATCGGCGGCGCGCTAATGGCGGCTCAAATCATCGGCGGAATCGGATTGATGCTGCCGCGTTCGTCTCGACCCGCGTCGGCGCTGCTGCTGGTTGTCTTCGGAATAACGTCGCTTACGTGCGTGCCCGCCATCTTCGCCCATCCGCAAACATACGCGGCATACGGCAGTTTCTTCGAGCAGTTTTCGTTGTTTTGCGGTGCGCTCGCCGTTTTTACCGCCGCACCGGCGCGTATCGGCCTAGGTCTTTGCGCGGTATCGTTCGCTTTGGCGCAGGCGTTCTACCTAAAATTCACGGCGAGTTTAGTGCCGAAGTGGATGCCGCCCGATCAGATGTTTTGGGCGGTCCTCACGACGGTTGCGTTTGCGCTTGCAGCCATCGCGCTGCTGACGAGCATTCGCGCGCGCCTTGCCGCGCGCTCGATGGTGCTCATGATCGTTCTTTTTGGATTGCTGGTTTGGGTGCCGCTGCTCGCCGCGCAGCCGCAATCGCATGGAAACTGGTCGGAGTTTCTTCTGACATTTCTGATCGCCGGCGCGTCGTGGACCGTCGGCGAAGAGCTTTAAATAAGGCCGTCGTACCCGCGTTCGAGCCAGCGGAGCGCCGTCGCACGCCGCTTGCGCAGTCCGTCGACCGTCGCCTGGGCGATCGGGCCGCCGTAGCGCTGATTCAGCGTCGAGTGAATCTTCTTGTGCTCGACTTTAAAGCGGTGCGATACTTGCGAAACCAAAGACGAGAGCGCCGTGCGGAGTTGTTCCTTTTCTTCCGCGATACTTAGGACCGGTTCGGGCTCGGGTCCCGAATCGTGCTCAACGCGCACGGCGGGAAGGACGGCTACGTTTTCTTCATAGTAAGCGTTCGGATTGAACAGGGGGCCGTAATCCAACACACGCTCGCCGTCGACGTTCGCGGCGATGGCCTCGAAGAAGTTGTCCGTGTCGCCCGGTTCGCTGCGTACGCGCTGCGCTAGGTCGAGTTCATCGAGCGAGTCTTTTGCATGCAGCACACCGCGCACGTCCGCCGTAACGCGCGTTGCAAGTTCGCGTAGCCGCTGATCGTCCGGAAGATAGACGTAGGCTTGCTGCATGCCGCCTTTTTGCGCGCGCACGAAGCGTCCGCAGAACTGGCGGAAGTACATCTCGGTCACGACGTTGCTGGCGTAGACGCCGACGCGAAGACGCGGAATATCGACGCCCTCGGAGACCATGTGGACTGCGACAATCCACGGATCGTCGCTGCGCGCAAACGAAACGATCTTGCGCGAAGCGTTATCTTCGTCCGAAAGAACGACCGTCGGCTTCGTGCCGGTGCGCGCTTCGACCAGGCCCGCAAGGAAACGCGCGTGGTCCTGATTCATCGCAATCGCCAGCGCGGCCGCATTCGGATGTTCGCCGCGGCGCAAGTGCATGAGGCGGCCATGCGCTTTCGCAATCACGTCGCCGATCCACGCCTCGTGCACGAGAACGGTGCGCAGCCGTTCGCTCATCCGCTGCTTCGAACGCAGCGCCTGCTCGAACGATGACGCGTGCATCTGGCCATCCTTGCTGACCCATTCGGCGTATCCGCCCTGCAGCGGAAACACGAGCGGGCGGCAGACGCCGTCCTTGAGCGCATCGGCATAGTCGTACGAATAGCTGGGAACGCATTCGCCGCGATGGTACTGCACGAACGGAATGGCGCTGCCGTCGGACCGGAACGGCGTTCCGGACAAACTGATGCGGTGAACGGCATTGCCGAACGCGTCTTTTAACGCGGCGCCCCAACTGGCCGCATCGCCGGCATGATGGATCTCGTCCAAGACGACCAAACTCGGAACGCCGGCGAGTTGCCGGTACAGCTGCGGCGCCGCGGAGATCTGCTGATAGGTAATGGCTGCGCCGTGCACGTCGCTCGCAAGCGCACGCGATGCGTTTTCAAAACGGTGATCGATACGAAGTCCCGCTTGCGCCATGGCACCGGCGGTCTGTGCTTTGAGATGCTCGCGCGGAACGACGACGAATACGCGGCGCACGCGCCGTTCGGCAAGCACCGCATGCGCCAAGCGCGCGGCGAAGCGCGTTTTACCGGCGCCGGGTGTAGCGACGACCAGCGCGTCTCGCGGCTGCTCCGACCACCAGGCGTCGAACGCTTCGCGCTGCCAACGCCGCAGTGTCAGCTTCCATGCTCCGAGCTTGCTCTCCATAGGGACGGCGCTTCTGATTCAAACCATCCGCCTTCGGCGCCTCGAAGGAATGTAGCCGATGCATCCTGACGGCAGAACGCGGCACGCAACAGGGAACCGCTCGCCACTAAGGAGCGCTCGCCCGTTCGGGCGAAAAGAAAGCTCCTAAACGACAATGAGGTTTCTCAGATGCGCAACGTGTTCTTTGTTTGCGCGCTGACCGCCGCGGTATCTCTGCCTCTCCGCTCCGCGATTGCCGGCGCCAACGTCGCACCATGGCTGACGAAATGGTCGCACGTCTTCGATACGGTCACCGTCCATGCGGTGCCCATTAGCCGTCCCGACTTTCTGCCCGGTAAAACTCGCGAATCCATGCACTGCGGCGAATACGCAAACGCCGTGGGCGCGGGAACGTGGGCCGTTCAGAAATACGATCGCGTCCACCATATCGGACTTGCAGTCTCGGGAACGGACGCGTGCAATCTTGCACTGTTTTCGGCTCCGCCGCCCGGTGTATCGCTTCCGAACGCCGATCTCAGCGGTTACAGTACGGGACGCGGCGGCATTCACATCGGCAGCTCGTATGCGGCCGTCGCGGCCGCCTATGGGAAGGCGCCCGGCGCCGGAAAGCAGCATTTTGTCGCGGCGTATTCTGCAACGATTCCCGGAACGACCGTTGCCAATAAGCCGGTTGCGCTGCCCGAAACGCTGCAGTTCACGATCGATGGAAACCGCGTTAGTGCGATCTCCATCTTTATCGATCTCTCAGGCGAAGTTTAGCGTTTCTCGTCGCTCAGAAAAAGCGTTCCGTGCGGAATGACCGGACCGGTCCACCCGTCCGGCCATTTGCGGCTGCTCAAATCGATCGTGCGTCTGTCGAGCGTTAGCGCGCCGGTGTGAAGATTTACTCGCGCCAGTAAGATACGGTTGATCATCGAACCGTAACCCGTAATGACGAGATTTCCGGTGCCGGGCTCGATGCCGATCCAATGCGGCTGCGCCTCGCTGCCGACGAAGAGATGATCGGCTTCGACCGGATGCGCCGGATCGCTGACGTCGAGTGAAACGATCGCGTGTCCGCTCATCGACGACTGAATCCAATACTTCCCGGCCACGACGGGCACGCCCGAGCAGTTGCGGTAACCGAAATCGTACACGTATGTGGCCTGCGGATCGCTGCCTTCCAATCCCGTCAGCCGGAACAAGCCGCACGTCCCGGTTTTCACGAGCACGGTTTTCCCATCGGCTAAAACGCGGGCTTCGTCCGCAGACTGCGCGGCTATGCCTTTATAGATCTTCGGTTTCGGTAAGACGATCGTCTTGAGCAGTTTCAAGTCTGAAAGCCGCCATACTTGCACGACGTGGCTCGCCGGAACGCTCGAGTTCATAAACATATCCGCGCTCGTCGTTACGACGCGATCGATCGCCGGGACAACCTGCAAACTATACGGACGCACATTCGCGTCCTCGGCGGGCGCCGAGGCATCGCTCGTGCGTACGATGCGGCCCGTTGCATCCAGCTCCGCGAGCGCGCCCGGTGTATCGTCGTTCGCGCCTTTGATTTGATACGTCGCGAGCATGTGGCCGTTCGGGAGATACGCGAAACTGTGCGGATGCTGATACGCGCCGGCATTCGTAAATGTTCCGGCTAACGCCGGCTTACGCGGATCGTGCAGATCGAAAATATACGTCTGACCGGCCATGAAATCGTTCGCGAAGAGCCGGCGGTTCGGCGGTAACGCATAGTTCGTGTGATGCGCCATCTGCGAGCGCGTATCGACGGGAAGTGCCGCAACCAATGTTCCGAACCCGGGTCCGTCGATGTCGAAGACGGCGAGAACGTCGTGTCCGCTCATATCGCCCGGAAACGTTTTGGACTCCATGGCCCACGTCACGAGATAGCGGTGATGAACCGGGGCGGGCGCCGCAGCCAGCAGCACCAATGCAAGCGCGAAAAAACGCATAGCTATACCTCAGCCTTCGTGGGGTGTTGGTTCGCCGCGAAGAACGGCTGCCCCCGGCCGCGAACGCTGGCTCATGCAGTTTCTCGTTCATGCGCTGTTTGCAGCGCTCGTGATCAACTTGTGGCCCGGCACCGCTCCGGGTTCCGAGGGCTGGACGCAAAAGGACCGGACGTATACGAACACGCCCGTCGGAACCGTGGTCATGAATGTCGTGAACCCCACGCTCACGGTGTATTTGCCGGAGCGTTCGAAGGCCAACGGCACGGCAACGATCGTTGCGCCGGGCGGTTCGTGCGTCGCGTTAACGATGAGTTTGGAAGGCGAGAACGTCGCGCGCCGGTTAACGCAGCGCGGCATCGCCGTCTTTCTGCTGAAATACCGTATCGCCGAGAAGAAGCAGCAAGGCGTGCCCGACGTCGACATGGACCAGGCGTGCAAATACGGCAGCGCGGATGCGATTCGCGCCGTAACGCTGATCCGTTCGCGCGCGCACGAATGGGGAATCGCTCCGAACCGCATTGGATTTCTCGGCTTCTCCGCCGGCGGAATGGTTGAAAGCGCCGCGGTGCTGCAATCGGATGTTACGGCTCGTCCGGACTTTGCCGGATTCATTTACGGTGCCCCGTTCGGTGCAACGCTGCCGCCGGTGCCCGCGAATCTGCCGCCCATCTTTATGGCGTGGGCGCAAGACGACACGATAGCCGGTCCGCGCGTCGCCGCATTTTATAATGCGATACGGACCGCCGGCAACAAGCCCGAGGCGCATATCTACGCGTCCGGCGGCCACGGCTTCGGGGCGAAAACGCAAGGAACGACGAGCGACCATTGGATCGACGATTTCCTCTGGTGGCTCGGCGCCAAGGGCTATCTGAAGCACTAGCTTGACGCCGGACCTAGAGTCGTATACTATTTGGTACACAGTATATGACGCCTAGTACGCTGCCGGAATCGATCTTCGAAAACCTGCGCCTGGAACTGCGGCGCGGCTGCCTGACCCTTGCCGTGCTCTCGCAGCTGCGCGTCGAGCGCTACGGCTACACGCTGCGCAAAGCGCTCGAAGCAGCCGGGCTGGATATCGATGAGGGCACGCTCTATCCGCTGCTGCGCCGCCTTGAAACGCAAGGACTGCTGCAAAGCCGGTGGGGCGAGGAGAACAAGCGGCGCAAACGCTTTTACAAGCTGCTGCCGGCGGGCGAGGACGTCTACGAAAAACTTACGGTCGAGATGGCGCGAATCAATGCCTCGCTCGACCGCATCGTCGCGGAGGCTTAAGAGATGACCATGCTCGATCGCTATTTGCACGCAGTGCGTGTCGAGTTGCCGAAGCGTCCGCAAACGGACGACATCGTCGCCGAGATCGCGGAGAGTCTGCACTCGCAAATCGAAGAGCGCGAACGTTCGCTCGGGCGGCCGTTGACGGATGATGAAGAAGCGGCGCTCATTAAAGCGTACGGGCGTCCGCAGGTCGTCGCGGCGCGGTACGGTCCGGTTCAATTCCTGATCGGACCCGATTTGTTCCCGTTTTATTGGACGACGCTGCGCTCGGTGCTGGTGCTCGTCGTTGCGGCAATCTTGCTCGCGGGCGCCGCCGCATCGATCGCAACCCGCAACGGAACGCACTTCTTCAACGCATTGAACGCCGCGTTCAATTCGATCGTGTGGGTCTGCGCGATCGTTACGATCGCATTCGCAGCCGGCGAACGCTTTCCGCAGAGCTTGGCTCGCCGGATCGCCGAACGCGACTGGGATCCGCGTTCGCTGCCGCCTGCGGGCGCTATAGCGGCCCCGCGTTCGAGTTCGCTCGCGGAGTTCGTAGCAAACATCTTGATGCTGCTCGTGCTGCTTGACGCGCGCGGTGCGCATTATATTCCGCCGGATGCGGTAGTGGCAAACATGCTCGCCGCGATGCACGTAGCGCTAACGCAAGCGTGGCTGCCGGCGTACTACGTCACGATCGGCGCGACGGCGCTCCTTGCGCTTTCGGCAATGGCGCTGTTTCTTCGTCCATCGCTGTCGGCCGTGCACGAATCCGTTCGCGGCATCACGAGCGCAGCCATCGGCGCAAGTCTCGTTTTGACGCTGCAGGCCGGACGCTTGATCGCAGGGCCGGACCTTTGGAACACTGCTGCGGTGATATCGCTGGTGGCGGCCCTGCTCATTCTGCTGTTGCAAATCTTCATCTCGGTGCGTGCGCTGTTGCGTGCGCGAACGGCGGTTCAGCCGTGAAGACCGCCAACGACAAGGCTGCCATCGATGCATTGACAGCGCACTTTTACGGCGCGTTTACGAACACGGACGGGCCGCCCGACGTGGACCGCTTGTACGATGTCTTCATTCCGGATGCCGTGATTGTGAACAACGCGGGCGGTAAGCTCGCTGTGTACGACATCGACGGATTTGCCGAACCGCGGCGCGAGTTGTTGACCGATGGAAGATTCCGCGCATTTTGCGAGTACGAGACCTCCGAAGTGACCGTCATATTCCAGCATATCGCCCAGCGGTTCAGCCGCTATGAAAAATCTTGGCAAGACAACGATGGAACGAAGCGGGGCGCGGGCGCGAAATCGCTGCAGTTCGTCCGCACGCCGTCCGGTTGGAAGATCGCCTCATTGGTGTGGGACGATGTTTGAGCGCAAAGCCTTTTTGCAAAGCGGCGCCGCGTTGATTGCCGGAGCACTGCTTCCGGTTGCCGCGCGCGCTGCTGCCGTTCAAACGAGCCTGCGGGAGCTCGAACGCGAGAGCGGCGGCCGGCTGGGCGTCTTTGCCGTCGACACCGGGTCGGGACGCACGGTCGAACACCGCTCGCACGAACGGTTCGCCATGTGCAGCACGTTCAAACTGTGTGCCGTCGCAGCGGTGCTGCAGCGCGTGGACCGCGGCGAGGAGCGTCTGGAACGCCCGGTTTCGTACACGGAACGCGACCTGCTCGAATACGCGCCGGTCACGCGCGCGCACGTTCGCGAGGGGCAGATGCGCGTGCGCGACTTGTGCGCGGCCGCGATCGAATTCAGCGATAATACCGCTGCCAATTTGCTGGTTGCCAGCGTCGGCGGTCCGGCCGCGGTTACCCGTTCCATCCGCTCGTTCGGAGATCCGCAAACACGGTTGGACCGGATCGAGCCCGCCTTGAACACGGCGATTCCCGGCGACGTACGCGATACGACCACGCCGGCCGCAATTGCGCGCGACATGCAGCGCTTCGTCACGGGCGACACGTTGAAGCCCGCTTCGCGCGAGCTGTTAAAAGAATGGCTGCTGAAGTCACAGACCGGCGCGACGACGCTGCGCGCGGGCTTGCCGCAGCATTGGGTCGCCGGAGACAAGACCGGAACGGGCGGCGCGCATAACGCTTACGGTGACAGCGATACGCGCAACGATGTGGCCATCGCGTGGCCTCCGCACCGCAAGCCGATCGTCATGGCGGTTTATCTTACCGGGTGCAAGTTGCGCGCCGCGCAGCGCGACGCGATCTTAGCGCGTACGGCGAAGGCTATTGCCGCGGAGTTGTCAGGTCCATAGCAGCATCTCCGTACCGGGGGTAAACCCAAGCGATTCGTAAAGCGGGCGCCCCGCTTGCGATGCTTGCAGTTTGATCAGCGCGCATCCCTGCGCCTTGCACCACGCGATCGCGCGCTGCGTAAGTTCGCGCGCAATGCCTTTGCGCCGGAACGACGGCACGACGTAAATACCGGCCAGCATCGCCGACTTGTCCAGCCAGATATCGCCGGAGCGCGACTGAAGAATCGCAGCAGCCGTTCCGACAACTTCGCCGCCGGCATCGGCGACGAACCAGCGCATGCGCCCGGATTGCATCTCCGCTGCAAAGTGATTCGTGAGGCGCGACTCCCAGTCGCTGACTGCGCCCGATCCGAGCAGGTCGCACTCTTCCAGCATCGCGTACCAAAATTGCGCGAATGCGGCCGGCGGCGCGCCTTCCCACTCGCGATACGCGATCACTTCCAAGCGTCGTCCACGATCTTGGCGAGGCGCGCGATCAGCAGCGTGCCGCGGTTGTCCGGCGTCCAGCTCTTGTCGGCGTTATCGTACGTGAAAGCCGAGATAACGATCGGGCCGTTTTTCGCATAGACCACGCCGACGTCGTTGCGCACTTCGTCAAGAGAGCCCGTTTTATTGGCAACGTCCTCGCCGAGATAGCGCGGAATGCCGTCGCGATCGGTCTGATTCTTGAGCATCTCTACCGCCGTGTCGCAAAGCGCGCGATCGGAGGCCGACGGCGGCGTGGTATCGCCCGGTGCGTTCAATGCACACGTCGCAATCCGTTGGATGACGCTCGCCATTTCACGCGCCGTCGTTTTGCCCAGGCCGAACGTAGGCTGATCGGCGGGCACGCCGGGCGGTGCGGGTTTGAAGACTTTCTTGTAGAGCCAGGTATCGTGCAAGCCGAGCCATTGAATGCGGTTGTCGATGTTCTGAATGCCCAGACGATCGATCACGAGATTCGTGGCCGTGTTATCGCTGACGGTGACCATCATCGTGAGAGCATCTTTAAGCGTAATCTTCAGCGGTGCGTCGAACAGCCGCAGAACGCCCGAACCCGGCACGGGATCTTGCGGCGTCATGGTGAGCGTGTCGTGCAAGCTCACGCGTCCGGCTTGTATCTCTTTGAGCGCTTCGAAGAGTACCGTCAGCTTGATGACGGAAGCCGTGGGTACCGGCGTATCGGCGTTCAATTCCGCGGTTCTGCCGTCGGAAGCCGCGGCATAGAATGCTACCTTCCCGCCGTAGGCGGCTGCCGCTGCCCGGAGCTTCGTTTCGAGGGCTGCATCGCGCGCAGCAACCGCCGGAACGACGGTCAGGAACGACAGCGCGAGTGCAAGTGGAATGCTCGTGTACCGCATAGTGCATGGTTCGTACGGCTCACGGAAAACTTCCTCGCAACGCGAAGCCTTCTTTATGCTTCGCACGTTATCTGCCGGGCTCATAACGCTATTTCTCGCCGCAGCCTTGCCCGCCGGCGCCGCTTCGAAATCCGATCCTGCTTTGGATGCGCCGCCCTCGGGATTGACGCCCACGAGCGTGACGCTCAAGCAGGTCTTGGCAGTGCACGATAAAGCCGTCGGGCGTAAACCGAATGCGCGCAACACGGTCCGAGAAACCTGGAGTTTTACGGACACCGGTTTGAGCGGAACGGAAGACCTCGCGCGGTCCGGAACGGATTACCACTCCGTTATCCGCACTGCCGCCTTCACGCAAGAGTACGGTCAGGCCGGCGACAAGCGTTGGCACCGCGGTCCGAACGGCTTCGTAAATGCGACGACGGATCGCGACGAAGAAAGCTTCTTTGCATTGCGCGTCGACGAAGATGCCGCGGACCCGAAGAACGACGTTACCGTTGCCGGCGAGTCGGCAGATCCCGCGGCGTACGTGCTCAAGATCCACGTAACGGGATCCCGTCATCCCGAGTGGGCTTTCTACGAAAAGGCCACGGGGAATCTGGTGCGGTTCGAATATGCCGTCAGCCGCGGACGGGTAGCAACGGCGTTCGACGATTTTCGCACGGTCGACGGCATTACACAGGCGTGGCACGTGCACGATTCGTGGTGGGATCGTGCGTTGGACGACGACTACCGCTTAACGGCGTTCCATGCCGGAATGGCCATCCCGCCGGCCGAGTTTGCGCAGCCGGCAAACAGTAGCATGCCGCAAGGTTCCGACGTCCGCGAAAAACTGCCGGTGCAGTTTGCATTCGGAGCGGCGATCGTGCGTGTCAACGTCCAGGGACGCGGACTCGATTTCGAACTCGATTCGAGCATGCGGGAGTCGATGATATCGCACGACGTTGCCGAAGAGCTGCACCTCGACAACTTCGGGCACGCAAAAACCGATTCAAAAGGCCGGCAGACCGAGTATTGGACCCGAATCGCCGACCTGCAAGTCGGTTCGCAGCATCTCAAAAATTTTGCTATACATACCGCCGGTATCCAATACAAAGTTTCGCAGTACACCAAGGTCGTCGGCGTTCTCGGGTACGATTTCCTCGCGAACTACGTCGTGCACGTAGATTACGTCAATAAGATCGTCGAACTGATTCCGACGAAGTACTTCGGCTCCAGTAAACCGATCGAGAACGGCTTGGAACTGCCGTTCGAACTGGACGACGGCGTGCCGATGGTTCCGATGCAGATCGGAAGTACGCTGGCCAAGAACGTTATCCTGAACTGCGATATGCCGTTTACGATGGTGTTCGGAACGTTCACGAGCGCCCATCCCGACGAACTGCACAGTATCTTCAAGAACTCGCAAGAAGGCTCGGTGCCGTTCGCCGACAGCGGCTCGTTCGGAACGACGATCCGGATTTGGCCCGCGCAAGTCGATTCGCTGATGTTCGCAAACATGAACTATCAGTCGCTGATCGTTATTGCAACGGATTTCCCGTACAGCTCGCCCGAGGGGGCGGAAGCCATGATCGGCTTCGATTATCTACGGTTTTTCGACCTGTATTTCGACTATCCGCACAACCGCTTCTTCGTCGTTCCGAACAAGTGGTTTTATACCATGACGAAAAAAGCGCAGTAGCGCGCTAGCCCCCGGCCATCGCGCCGACCACCAGATACGGTTCGCTGCCGTCGGTTACGGCCTGCGGCAGCGGCGCATCGATCGCTTCGTGCGAAAGATCGCGGCCGCAGGCAAAGAAACGGATGAACGCGCGGCGTTTCTTCGTGATAGCATCGCGCATCGTGCCGCGAAGCTGCGGGAACTGCGCCTCGAGCGCGTCGAGTACCGCGCTTTGCGTTACGCTGCCGTCGACATTCACGCGCACCTCGCCGTCCACTTTTGCCAGCGTTTTGAGATGCGCCGGCAGGACAACCCGGATCACGGCAGCGTCTGTACCTCGACCGAGAGCACGGCGGGCAGATGTTCGGCGATCGCGGTCCACGAGTCGCCTGCGTCGGATGAGGCATACACTTGTCCGCCGGTGGTTCCGAAATAAATGCCGCACGAATCGAGGTTGTCGACGGCCATCGCATCGCGAAGGACGTTGACGTAACAGTTCTCCTGCGGCAAACCGTTAGTGAGGGCTTCCCACTCGTCGCCGCCGGTCCGGCTGCGCCATACTTGCAGTTTTCCGTCGATGGGAAAGTGTTCCGAATCGCTCTTGATCGGAACGACGTAGATCGTGTTTGGTTCGTGCGCGTGGATATCGATCGGAAATCCGAAATCGGTCGGCAGATTGCCGCTGATCTCGCGCCAATTATCGCCGCCGTCGTCCGTGCGCATCACATCCCAATGCTTTTGCATAAAGAGCGTTTGCGGACGCGATGGATGCTGCGCGATGCGGTGGACGCAGTGGCCCACTTCGGCTTCCTCTTCTGGAATCTGCGCAGACTTCAAGCCGCGATTGATCGGCTGCCACGACGTGCCGCCGTCGTCGGTGCGAAACGCGCCTGCGGCTGAAATGGCCACGAAGATGCGCTGCGGGTTCGCGGAGTCTTGAACGATCGTGTGCAGGCACATGCCGCCCGCACCGGGCTGCCAGTGCGGTCCGGAACCGTGTTTGCGCAGACCCGATACTTCGCTCCACGAGCCGCCGCCGTCGGTGCTTTTAAAGAGCGCGGCATCTTCGACGCCCGCATACACGGTGTCGATCTCCGTTAGCGAGGGCTCCAGGTGCCACACGCGCGCGAACTCCCATGGATGCGGCGTGCCGTCGTACCATTGATGCGTGCCGGGAACGCCGTCGTAGACGAACTGATTGCCGACCGGCTCGAACGTTTTGCCGCCGTCGTCCGAACGCTGAATCTGTTGTCCGAACCATCCGCTGGTTTGCGAAACGTAGATGCGGTTCGGGTCGACGGGAGAGCCCTTAACGTGGTAAATCTCCCAACCTGCAAAATACGGTCCGCCGATCTTCCACGATTTACGAGTGCCGTCGGACTCCATGATAAACGCGCCTTTGCGCGTGCCAACTAAAACACGTACGCCGCTCATACGGAGTGGGTACGCCGCGCTACCTTAGGGCTCTTGCCGGGCGTACATCCGCGGATGAGCCGGCGGCGTTGTCGAAGCACGGTCTGCTATGGACACCGCAGCTTTTACCGAGCGGCCTTTTTCCGTGGAGGACGCGCCGTTCATCGTCGCCGCGCACTCGCTGCCCCACGCGCGAGGATACGTCTCGCCTCCGCCGGACGAGCAGCACGTGATCGACAATATGAATGGCAAGCCGGACGTTGTGCGCCGCATCGTGCTGGACAACCGGGGCGAGCGCGCGGGGCTCTGGGTGCTCTCGGTGTTCGACGGGTGGCTGGCAGAACTGCATCTCGTCATTGCCGCAACACCGCGATCGGGCGCGGGACGCTATGCGGTCCGCTCGGCGAAGCGGTATGCCTTTGAAGAAGCCCGCGTGCACCGGCTGTGGCTCGAGGTCACCGGTACCAACGTTCCGGCGCAGCGGTTATACGAAAGCGAAGGCTTCGTGCACGAAGGCACGTTCCGCGACGGCTTCAAGAATCCGGAGGGCGGTTTCGGCGATCTGCGCCACTATGGAATGCTGGAGAGCGAATACGTTAAGGCTGGTTCCCGCCGTCCTGACCAGGTTCGCTCATAATCGCTTCTTTGGTTGCAAAGAAGTTCGTCGCATGGGCGGGACGGGCAGCGGGCGCAATCGTTTCGAATGCCACGCTGGCTTTCTCGTAGCGGTGATCGCCCACGCCGACGGGCGTCATCGCCGTTTCCGACGAGATGTACATCGCGCCGGCGATCTCCGTGAAGTCGACGAGCCACGGTGCGACCGAACCGGTAAAGTTGCCGGCGCTGAGCAGTTGCCGCGTCTGTCCGGTTTGCCGATCGACCCACAGTTCGCGCAGACGCAGACGCTGCGGATCGTGATTCGGCGAGAGCAGCAGATGCCAGCAGTCGTGTCCGTCGATCGTTTCGGTGCCGGCATTTTCAATGGTGTACGCGCGCGTCCGGGACGACACGACCGCGATGGTCTTTAGTCCGCCCGGCTGATTCTGCGCGGTCTGCGGCGGCGCCGGGTCGTTGAATTCTTTGCGGATCTCCGCGACCAGCGCGTTCGGATCTTGCTGCGCCGCGTTCTCGTCACCGCTCGCGCCCGTGTCCAAACCGAACGCATACGTCGGCGAGAGTTTCGGAACGCCCAAGTAGTCGACGGCGTCGCCTGGGTTGCCGACCTTTTTATCGACCAGCACGTGGCCTTGGCGTTTGGGCTGCAAGTGAATGACCATGCCCGTCGGCGTCGGCGGCGCAGCCAGTTCTTCGTCGCTCACCGGGTTGACGTCGATGGCGCGGTTGTGGACGTCGAACGTCACGTGATAGTGGCGGCTCTTTTCGACGCCGCGTTCGGAGACTTGTACCGCGATGGTGTAAGACAGAAAGTCCGGATAGCGCTGCGCGTCCCATACGTGACGCGCCCGGTCGTAGATGCCGTAGCCGTCCGGCACGGTCGCAGCAGCACCGGCACCGGCGGCCGATGCGGCGAAGGCGAGGAGCAGGCTGGCGGCGGCGGGCAGCACTCGCGGCATATCCATAAAGTACCCGTAATCGGACGTAAGGCCTACTCGTCCGCTTTGGCCCGGCGCCTAGGCCGAAGGGTGAAGGCAAGCGTTCCCGCCCGTCTAACCGATGGGCCATGGCCGAACTGCGCGAATTTTTGGAACTTCCTTACGCCGAACTCGAGGAGATGAACCTCGAGGCAAAACAGCAGCGTAAGAAACACGTCGATCCCGGCAAGACGCAAGAGCAGCGTTTGAAGTACCTGACGGACGAACGGCGGATCAAGGCCGTCACCGTTCTGTTCAGCGATCTCGAAGGCCGTCTGCAGATGCTGGACTACGACAAGAAATTCTTGCTCAAGTCGCACGACAATCTCACGTTCGACGGTTCGTCCATTCGCGGATTTACGGCACAACGCGAGAGCGATCTGCGGTTGTTTTTGGATTGGGGCGCGTTCTATTGGGCACCCGCCGATATCTTCGGTCCCGGCAAAGTGCTGGTGTTCGGTGAAGTCGAGGATCGTGAAGGCAAACCGTTCTCCGCGGACGTGCGCGGACAGCTGAAAGCGTTTGCGGACGATCACTACGCGAAAAACGGTTACACGCTGAATGCTGCCAACGAGATCGAAGGCTTTCTCTTCAAAGGAATGGATGCCGAACGGCGCTTTCACGAGACCGGAAAGTTCGATTACGCGAACACCGGCGGATACTATCATTCGCTGCCGGGCGATCCGCTGCGCACGTTCATCGACACGGTTGCCGAAGTGCAGCGCGCGATGGGCTTCCAGAACGAGAAAGATCATCCCGAAGTCGCCCCGGCGCAGTTCGAGATCAACTACGAGTACGGTGAGGTCGTCGCCGCCGCCGATCAAATTCAGCTCTACAAACTGATCTGCCGGCAAGTCGCCACGAAACTCGGCATGACGGCGAGCTTCTTACCGAAGCCGGTGGTCGGCGTGAACGGCAACGGCATGCACACCAACGTGTCGATCAGTAAAGGCGATAAAAACATCTTCTGGGATCCGAGCGGCGAGGAAAAACTCAGCCCGTTCGCGTGGGAGTTCGTCGATCGCATTTTGACGGCCGGTCAAGACATCTGCCTCATGCTCAACAGCAGTGTGAATGCGTACCGCCGTCTGGATCCGCATTTTGAAGCGCCCAATCAAATCAAAGCATCCGCGGTCGATCGCGGCTCGATGGTACGCATCCCCATCGGTAACGAGCGCAGCTCGCGCGTCGAAGTCCGTTCGGTCGGACCGGACGCAAACCCGTACATGGTCATGCTCGCCGTCTTCAAGACCGGACTCGAGGGCGCGATCAGCTCCGAACAAAACTTGCGTCAGGCAGAACACTATCTGCCGGACAACATCTACGACGCGCTCGTGAACTTCCGCAACTCGTCGTGGACGTCGACATTGCTCGGAGCAGATGTAAAGGCGCGCTACGCGGATCTGAAGCAGGCAAGCGCCGATCGCTGCCCACGCTTGCTCGGTACGTTCGTGAAGCCGCAAGAAGTGCAGTACCATCACGAAGTCTACAATCAATATCTCTGGAATTTGTTCTAAGAAATACTGCTTATACGCTTAGCGTGTAAGCATACGAAAGCACTGTTGCGACCTTAATCTGATCGCGTAAAAATTCAAACAGAGTCCTAAGTCAAAAGACCCATAGCGCCGACTTGTTTATGCATGAAGACGTTTCGTGCATTACGAGTCGCCGCTATTCTTTTTGTAACCGGACTTACCGCATGCGGCGGCGGTGGTCAATCGAACTCCGCGGCCTTTCTGCCCGCACAGCAAACAAGCGGAGCAACCGACGGCTCGACGAGTGTGCTCGCGTCTTCGGGACCGGCGCTAACGGTCAGCGGCAACGTCGTCGCGATGATCTCGGGCGGGTTCCAAGTGCAAGGCGGAACGGGTCTGGGATATTTCGATATCTATACCACGAGCGCAACGGTGTTCTCCGGAACGAAACCGTTTGTCGGTGAAGCGGTCGTTGTCGGCGGGAGCGGAAGCTCGGCAACAACGATGACGGCAACGGCCGTCGCGCAAGGTGCGCCGCTCACGGTCAGCGGTGCTATCGTTGCACTCAAGTCGAATGGGTTTCAAATCAACGGCGGCCAGGGCATCGGCTATCTGAACGTCGTTACGAATGCAGGCACGAAGATCTCGGGCGCGGCTCCTTATGTCGGCGAGACCGTGAAAGCCGTGGGTGTCGGCTCCGTCAGTACCTCGCTGAACGCAGTGTATGTGGCGCAATCGGGTGTCGCGTCGCCTGCTCCGTCGGCATCGCCGACGTCAGCGCCGACGTCTCTACCGGTCGCGATCGTTCCGTCCGTTCCGACCGTTGCTCCGACTGCCGCTCCCACCGCAACGCCCGCGCCGACCGCTGCTCCGAGCAGCATGACGCAGCCTGCAACGACGGCATTCATGCCGAGCAGCTGGGGCAAGATCTCCGCAATGCAAGTGTTTGAC
Source organism: Vulcanimicrobiaceae bacterium (assembly GCA_035701665.1). Taxonomy (GTDB): domain Bacteria; phylum Vulcanimicrobiota; class Vulcanimicrobiia; order Vulcanimicrobiales; family Vulcanimicrobiaceae; genus DASSRQ01. The sequence goes on along the minus strand of DASSRQ010000194.1, from coordinate 6,096 downwards.
GACACGGCGAACGGCTATATCTCGCAGGCGAATGCTTCGACCAACGGCCACCGTTACGTTTCCGTCTGGGGCGCGCGAAACAATATCGGTACGTCGTGGCTGGACAGCAATCCGTCGCTTCAAACCGGTTACTACAACGCGCTCGAAACGGATGAAAGCTCGACTGGCTGGGGCCAAATCGGTCACACGCTGACGTGGTGGCAGACGAATCATCCGGATTGGATCCTGTATGCGTGCACCTCCGCAGGTGCGGCAACGACGACGCCCGCGTGGGTTCCGGGACTCAACACGAACGTTCCGCTCGACATTCACAATCCCGCCGTCGTCGATTATCAGATCCGTATGATGGCAGCGTACGCGCACAAATTGGGTTATCACGCGCTCGCAATCGACGAAGCGACGTTCTGGCAAGCCGATGCCGGCGCAGGCTCGGGTTCGTACGGCTGCGGCATCCGTCAAAACGGAACGTGGGTGCAGCGTTACACGGGCATCACGGATCACAATTGGGCGCTCGACGTCGTCGCATGGGTGAAACAAGCGCACGCGCTGCTGACGACCGACCCGACGCTCTCGCAGTACCATCTGAAACTGATCGTCAACCATCCGGCGAACCAACTCACGGCCGATGAAGAAACCTTCCTCGCCAACGTCGATGCGGATCTGAACGAAGACGGCTACACGTTCTTCGGAACCTACGTCAAAGGCTCGGCGGCGTACTTCACGCGCACGACCGATTGGACGAAGTACGCACAGCAGCACGGCGTCGCGGTTCTTACCGACGACAACTGGGGCGGCGTCACCGTCGGCACGCCGCAGATCGATTGGTCGGTCGCGACGTACCTGATGGCCAACGAGCAAGCGGAAGCGCTGTATGCGGCTCAGGGCAACCAATTCGGCACCGAGACCTGGCACGACCAGTACAATACCAACGTCGGTGCGCCGTGCGGCGAGTACTACAGTGCCGGCGACGGCAGCAACCCGAGCATCTACTACCGCCGCTTTGCGAACGCCATCGTCGTCGTGAACGGCGGATCGGGAGCGAATAAGGAAATCGCCCACCTGCCGGCAGGACACACCTACACGGACCTGTTCGGCCGCCCGGTAAGCAACCCGCTCACCATCTCCTCGAACGACGGCTACGTGCTGCTGACCTCGAACGGCTGCAACTAACGTCCGCGACCTTGGGGGTAGGCAAACCCCACCCCCAAGCGCTATACTGACTGTCGCTTTAGCCCCTTCATAAAGAAGGGACAGTGGCGCGCCTGCAAGGGCGCGTCACTTCGCTAGGGTCGCGCGTGCGCCACACGACGCGACCGCAAACCACCTAGTGAAAGGACAACTCATGGCAACCAAAACGAAGCGCGCCGTCAAAGAACGCCGGCCGAAGCGCAAACCCTGTTCTTTCTGCGCCGACAAAGCGCTGGACATCAACTATAAGGATGTCGCGCGGCTCAAGAAGTTCGTTTCCGAGCGCGGAAAGATTCTGCCCCGCCGCATCTCCGGAAACTGCGCGAAGCATCAACGGATGCTGACGATCGCGGTCAAGCGCGCGCGCCAGATCGCATTCCTCCCGTTCGTAACGGAGTAAATTCTTGAAAGTTATCCTTCTGAGCGATGTAAAAGCGCTCGGGAAAAAAGGCGCCGTCGTCGACGTCGCCGAGGGATACGCGCGCAATTTTCTGCTGCCGCGCGGTCTCGTAGCCGAAGCGTCCAAGGGCGCGATGGCCATGCTCGAGCAGCAGAACAAAGCGCAGGCCAAGCGCGAAGCGCAGGCTCTTGCGGATACGCAAGAACTCGCCAAACTGCTGGAAAGCAAACCGGTTTCGGTGCGCGCGAAAGCGGGCGGCAACGGCCGGCTGTTCGGAACGATCACGAACGCGGATATCGCCACGGCGATCCACGAAGCGTTCGCGGTAGACCTCGACAAACACAAGATCGAAGTCAAGAACAGCATCAAAGCGCTGGGAAGCTACCCGGTGGAGATCCGCCTGGGTAAGAACGTCGTCGCTAAGACGATGGTGAGCGTGGTCGCCGGATAGGCCAATGGCCGGCGCCGGTGAGAACCCGTACGTCACACGTTTTCGCCGCAAATTCGGCAGCGAAGACGAATTGAGCCGCTATGTAGCGGCTCTTTACGACGTTCTTTCAGCCACTATCGGCGCAGATAAAGTCGTCTTGCGCGCGGGCAAAATGCACGCGCTCAAGATGATGCGTTCGCAGACGCTTGCAGACCGTGTCTGCGCACTGCAGCGTTTGGTTTTCGAAGACCCCACGCTCGAGCGCGTCACGGGACGCGCCAATACCCGCCGCGTTATCGCCGAGATCGAAGAGCGCCTTGCCGACCTGATCGCGCAGCGCAGCGTCGAAGACACGATCGAGCGGAAGATCAACGCGAAGATGGCCGAGCGCCATCAGGATTATCTCAAAGATCTCAAACTCGAAGCGCTTCGCGAAGATACCGGCCCCGAAACACCGGCGACGCAGAAGAAGCTCGAAGAACTCGAAGCACTGAGCGAACGCGGCCTTTCCGCGTCGGCGCTGCAGCTGCTTCGCCCGCAGACGCTCAAGGAAGTCGTCGGCCAGGAAGCCGCGATCCGCTCGCTGCTGGCAAAGATCTCTTCACCGTATCCGCAGCACGTTATTCTTTACGGGCCGCCCGGCGTCGGGAAAACCACCGTCGCACGTCTGGCGCTCGAACAGGCCAAAGCCCGCGCCTACACACCGTTCGGCAAGACGGCGCCGTTCGTCGAAGCGTCCGGCACGACGCTGCGCTGGGACCCGCGCGAGACCACCAATCCGCTGCTGGGCAGCGTGCACGACCCGATCTATCAGGGCAGCCGGCGCGAATTCGCCGAAGGCGGCGTTCCGGAGCCGAAACTCGGGCTCGTAACGCGCGCGCACGGCGGCGTGCTGTTTATCGACGAGATCGGCGAGATGGATCCGCTGATGCAGACGCGCCTGCTCAAGGTGCTCGAAGATAAGAAAGTGACGTTCGAGTCGTCGTACTTCGACGAAAATGCGCCGAACGTGCCCGAGTACATCAAGCGGCTTTTCAAAAACGGCGCACCCGCGGACTTCATCCTTATCGGCGCGACGACGCGCGAACCCGAAGACATCGACGCCGCCATCCGTTCGCGCTGCGCCGCCGTGTACTTCGAACCGCTCACGCAGCATCAGATCGTCTCCATCGTCAATACCGCCATCAAGCGCCTGGGTGCGAAAGCGGCGCGCGGCGTGGCAGCGCTGATCGCCACGTATACCATCGAAGGTCGCCGGGCCGTGCAGATCGTCGCCGATGCATACGGTCATGCGCTGTACCGGATGAAGGTCAAGAACGAGCACGTGACCATCACGGAAGAAGACGTTCGCGACGTCGTGCAGTCCGGGCGCCTCGTGCAGCACACGCTGGTTAAGGGACGCGCGGCCCGCGAGGTCGGCAAAACGTTCGGCCTTGGGGTACTGCACTATCTGGGCAGCATCATCGAGATCGAAGGCGTCGCGTTTCCCGCGAGTGCTCCCGGAAAGGGCACCGTGCGCTTCAACGACGCCGCGGGTTCGATGGCAAAAGACAGCGTGTTCAATGCGGCCGCCGTGCTTCGCAGCGTCACCGGCTTGGACACGGCCGATTACGACCTGCACATCAACGTCATCGGCGGCGGCAACATCGACGGACCCTCGGCGGGGCTGGCGATCTTTCTCGCGCTCTACTCGGCGTTGATGAAGAAGGCGCTGCCGCAAGACGTCGCGATCACCGGCGAACTCTCGATTCAAGGCAAGGTACGGCCCGTCGGCGGCATCGTCGAAAAGCTGTATGCTGCACGACAAGCCGGTATGCGCGCTATACTCGTTCCGAAAGAAAACATGCACGAAATCGATCGAACGCTGGCAGGGATCACCGTCGTGCCGATTTCGTCGGTGGACCAGGCGCTTCGCACGTTGGCTGTCCACAAGAAATCCACAAGGCGGGCGGCGCGCGGACGGCGCAGTAGTTCTGCCCGTTCATGAGCGTCACAAACTTACCAGTCATCGACCGCATTCCGCCCCAAAATCTTGAGGCGGAGATGGCGCTCATCGGCTCCGTGCTCGTCGATCGCGAGATCATGGGCGTCGTGTGCGAGATCGTGCGTTCGGACGACTTCTACGCGCACGTCCACGAGTCGATCTTCGCGGTGCTGCTGCATCTCTACGATCGCGGCGAGCCGCTCGACAAGATCACCGTCGCCGAAGAACTGCGGCGCCGCGGACAGCTCGACAACGTCGGCGGACTGCCCTATCTTTCGTCGCTGATGGACACGGTGCAGACGGCGGCGTCGGCATCGTATTACGCAAAAATCGTGCGTGAGAAATCGGTGCTGCGCGGATTGATTCACGCCGGCACGCGCATCACGCAGCTCGGATTCGAAAACGAACAAGACGTCGACGGCGCGCTCGATCAAAGCGAGCAACTCGTCTACGAGATCGGCATGCGCACCAATACCGGCGAGTTCACGCCGGTCAGCCGCCTGCTCAAGCCGGCGTTCGAGCACATCGACGACCTGTTCCACCGCCGCGGCGACCGCACGGGCCTGACCGCCGGGTTCCGCGACATCGATCAGATGACGACCGGTTTTCAGCCCGGCAATTTTATTATTCTCGCTGCGCGTCCCGGCATGGGCAAAACGTCGTTTGCGCTCAACATGGCGGTCGCAGCCGCGCACGAAGAGACGGAACCGGTCGCATTCTTCTCGCTCGAGATGTCGAACGACGAACTCGTGCAGCGTCTGATCTGTTCGGAAGCGCGCATCAGCATGCACGACGTGCGCACCGGCAACATCAAGACGGACCGCCGCGATTGGGAGAAGATCTCCGACGCGATGGGTGTGCTCAACGAACTGCCGATCTATCTCGACGATACCGGCGGCCTCTCCGTATCGGAAGTGCGCAGCCGCTGCCGCCGTTTGAAGTCGCAGCACGGGCTCTCGGCGGTATTCATCGATTACTTGCAGCTGCTGCGTCCGGGCGTGCTGAGCAAAGGCGCAAACCGCAACGAAGAGCTCTCGGATATTTGCCGCACGCTCAAAGTTACCGCGAAAGATCTCGGCGTTCCGATCATCGCGCTCGCGCAGTTGAACCGCGGCGTCGAAACGCGCGCCGACAAGCGGCCGATGCTTTCCGACTTGCGCGACTCCGGGTCGCTCGAACAGGAAGCCGATATGGTCTCGTTCCTGTATCGCGAGGGCTACTACAACAACGACGTGCCCGAGCCGGACTTGACCGAGTTCATCGTCGCAAAACACCGTAACGGCCCGACGGGCACGGTGCGTCTGCGCTTCCAGCGCGAGTACACGCTGTTCGTTTCATACGGCGACGACGGACACTATCCGGCCGCATAAGGGATTATGAAAAGAGTTTCACGTTTGACGCTGGGCGTCAGCAATTTGGAAGAGTCGGAAGCGTTTTACGGCCGGGTGCTCGGCTTGAGCATCGAGCACCGCGACGACGACTTGATCGTTCAGTGGCCGGACTTCGTGCTCACACTGCGCCACAATCCGCCGGCCGGCCGCGGTAAGTTCCACTTCGGATTCCAAGTCGAGAACCGCGCCGAGGTCGACGCGTGGGCGCAGAAGCTGCGCGAAAACGGCCAAGTCGTCTCAGGCCCGGCCGATTTGGACGGCAACTATCAGTTGTTCGTTCTCGATCCGGACGCTTACGAGATTGCTATATTTGCTTAGAGCTGTACGCTTCGCGCTTTCGTATCATGCTGAGCTTGTCGAAGCACGGCCGAGCTTGTCGAGGCCCCCGTTAAAAAGTTGAAGCGCGGATAAACCGCGCTTCTTGCGTTTCTAGACGTTTCGATTCCGGCGCGTTGCGCCGTCACTCAACAGTGCTTCGACAGGCTCAGCATGACAAGGGTTAGCCCCCAAATCCCGCCATGAGGGTGTTCCAATCGTCGCGCGAGATGCGCAGTTCGTCTTCGGTGTGCGCCGCAAGCGGCTTGACCGGAAGTTTCTCACGCGCGCAGAGATCGCGCGAGGCCGTATCGATGTACAGCAGCCCCGTGACGAGTTCGCCGCGGTCGCGCGCTTCGTGCATTACGCGCATCGCATCGATGCGGTT
>DASSRQ010000193.1:0-9262 GCA_035701665.1 Vulcanimicrobiaceae bacterium | reverse complement strand
CGAATCAGAGCTATGTCGTGCCGCACGTCGCTTCACTAATCCTCAACTACAAACACGACCGGCTCAACGTAACGCCCACGTTCGAATTCTTCGGCGGCGGACAGTACGGCCGGCCGACGCAGGTCGTCGGCGTAAATCCTGCGACATGTTCGCAAACGCTCCCCGGCGCCACGACCGCTACGGGCGACCCGCGCTATCCCAACGGTGCGGCAGGCGGTTTACCGTTCAACGCTGCAGCGTGCAGCGGAACGGTGCTGACGCCCGACCCGTACACCGGCAAGTTCGACAACTACGGCGCCTTCCGCGAGCCGAACGTATTCGACGGCAACCTGTCGATCTCGTACGACCTCTCGAAGAAGGTCGCCGCACGCGTCGATCTCATCAACGTCGTTGCCAAATGTTTCGGCGGCAGCAATGTTCCGTGGAAGATCTCGGGCAATGCCGGCTGCAACTACGGACCGGGCGGCACGTACGTGAACAACTTCTACAATCCGGGCGATACCATCGACCCGTACGTGAAGTATCCGTACAACCCGAACTTCGGTTCGGTGTTCCAGACGACGAGCGGCGGCCAAGCCAATCCGTTCTCGGCGTATTTCTCGGTGAACATCAAGGTCTAAAGCGTACCGGTTTTAGACGGCAAAAGGCGTCCGCTTCGGCGGGCGCCTTTTTGTTTTCCGCCGAAGCGCATGTTATGAAACCATTCGCTGCAAAACTCTTTGCGCCGCGGCCGTCGTTTCATCTGGACATCACGCCGGAAGAACTGTCGGTGATGCAGACGCACGGCGAGTATTGGCGAAATCTGCTCGAGAAAAAGATAGCCGTCGCTTTCGGACCGGTGCTCGACCCCGAATCGTCTTGGGGAATCGCGCTCTTCTACGCGGAAGACGACCTCGCGGCGCAGCGCATTATAAACGAAGACCCCGCCAAAAAAGCGGGGCTTCGTTTCGAGGTTTACCCGATGGGCGGATTAGTCCACTGACACCAGGTGCGGGCGCATGAGATGAAACTTCGTGCGGGCTTGATACTCGGAAGCGATCGCCGTCAGTTGTTTCTCGCCCCACGCGCGGCCCATGAACGCAAGGCCGCTCGGCAGATGATGCATTCCTAATCCGTTCGGAACGCTGAGCGACGGCAATCCCGCGAGATTTCCCGGGCTGCCGAGTTCGACTTTGCCGCCCCACTTATCCGGATACGCTTTGTCGAACGGAATGCCGACCGGATATGCCACGGTAGAAAGCGTCGGATAGACGATCGCGTCGTACGGTTCGATCGCTTTATACAGCGCTTCGTTCAACTGCGCGCGGCGGCGCTGCCCGTCGACGAAATCCACGGCGAGCGACCCATACACTTGATAGCCGCCGATGCGGTCGTCAACCGACTGCAACTCGCGCGAGCGCCCGCTCTCGATCAGATCGCGAAACGCGGAGGCGCATTCTCCGTTGAAGATCGCGCCGAACACCGAACCGTAGGGCCCTTTCGGGATCTCGAAATCGTGAACGACGTCGCAGAACGATTCGAGCACGCGCAGCGAGGCGTTGAAGTTTTTTACGATCTCCGGCATCGTCTTAGCCGTCGAATCCTTCATCACCGCAATCTTCGGGCGGCGTGCTCGAATGGTCTTGAAGGCGACATCGCGCGCCGTCGGATCGTTCGGATCTTTGCCTGCGACGACTTCCAACACCGCCTGCGCATCGCGAGCCGACCGGCAGATGGGGCCGAGTTTATCGCTGCTCCACATCAACGCCATCGCGCCGTGGCGGCTGACGCGGCCATACGTCGGGCGCAGCCCGCTCACACCGCAGAATGCCGCCGGCACCATGATCGATCCGTTTGTTTCGGAACCGATGGAGAAACCGACAAGGCCGGCCGACGTCGCTGCGCCCGGACCGCTCGAGCTGCCGCCGCTCCAATAATCGCGATTCCACGGAGAGCGTCCGGGGCCGGTGAACGATGCATCGGCGTCGTTGTAACCAAATCCGCCGGCGAGCTCGACCATCGCGAGTTTCGCCAGCAGCACCGCACCGGCGGACTTCAGTTTCTTCACAACGGTTCCGTCGAAGTCGAAGACCTGGTTGCGGTACGGCGCGGCGCCCCACGTCGTCGGCGCCCCGGCTGCCGCGAGCAAATCTTTTACACCGTACGGAACGCCGTGCAGCACGGAACGAACGTTTCCGGCCGCGCGCTCTTTATCGGCAGCGCGCGCTTCGCGCAGTGCACGGTCGTGCATGATCGTGACGACGGCACCATACGTCTTGCCGTACTTTTCAAGACGCGACAGGTACAGGTTGGTGAGTTCGACCGATGAGACGGCTTTTTTCTTCAGCAGCGCGCTCAATGCGAGCGCATCGGAGAAGGCGAGATCTTCTTGCGTCATTCCGGCACCGAGAACGGGGTGACCGGTTCGTCCCAATTCTTTAGGGCGCGGCCTTTGGGATTGATGCGCTTTCCGAAGCTCAGATTGTAGTCGATTCCGCCCGCGATGTCGTCGATGTTTTTGTCCGTGAGATTCGGATCGAACGCGCGCGCGATCTCCGCCAATCCTTTAGCGGCGTCGGACGGCGGTTTCGGGGTCGGCTTGGGTGTGGGCATTGCTGGACTCGCAGTCGGTGCAGGCGTCGAAGCCGCGGCCGGAACGGCTGCCGCAATCGGCAGCGATGCGGCTGCCGTCAGGAACGACTTTCGCGTGGACATGTTACACCTCCATGACGACCGGGACGATGACCGGACGGCGCCGGTAACGCGCGTGGATCGATTTAGCCAAACCGCTGCGGATGTGTTCTTTCACCGTATTCACGTCGCGCATGCCCTCGACGGAGACCTCTTCGATCAAGGTCGTCAGCTCCGCGCGCAGTTCGTCCACGACGCCGTCGGATTCGGGCATGTAGAAGACGCCGCGCGAGACGACGTCCGGGCCCGCGATCACGCGCGCTTCTTCACTGTCGATGGTAACGACAACCATGATGAAGCCGTCGGCCGCGAGCAGCCGCCGGTCGCGCAGCACCGCTTCGCCCACGTCGCCGACGCCCGAGCCGTCGACGAGCACGTGGCCGCCGTACGTCTTACCGATCTTGTCGCCGTAGTCGTGCGTGAACTCGACGACGTCGCCGTTCTCGACCACGAACACGTTTTGCGGATCGACGCCCGTCTTCGTAGACAAGCGACCGTGCTGCACGAGCATACGGTACTCGCCGTGCACCGGAATAAAAAACTCCGGGCGTACGAGGTTGAGCATCAGCAGCAGCTCTTCTTGCGAGGCATGGCCCGATACGTGCGAGCGGCCGTCGGTCCCGTGCACCACCGTCGCGCCCAGGCGCGTGAGGTTGTTAATCGTGCGGTACACGCCTTTTTCGTTGCCCGGAATCGGCGTTGCGCTGATGACCACCGTATCGCCCGGAACGATTTTGAACTTGGGATGATCGCGCACGGACATGCGCGTGAGCGCGCTCATCGGTTCGCCTTGCGAACCGGTCGTCATCACGACGATCTTCTCCGGCGGATATTCGTCGACGTCTTCGATGCGAATCGTGCGGTCCGACGGAATATTGAGATACTTCAGTTCCGAGGCAAAATGCACGACGTTCGCAAGCGAACGCCCGAGGAACGCAATCTTACGGTCGAAGCGGATCGCATGGTCGATGACCTGCTGAATGCGCGGAACGTTCGAAGCGAACGACGCGACGACGATGCGTCCCTTTGCGTGCGAAAAGACGTTGGTAAACGCTTCACCGACGATCCGCTCCGAAAGCGTATGCCCCGGCCGCTCGGCGTTCGTGCTGTCGGAGAGCATGCAGAGCACGCCTTCATCGCCGATCCGGGCGATCGATGCGAAGTCCGCGGGCTTGCCGTCGATCGGGGTTTGGTCGAACTTGAAGTCGCCCGTGTGAAAGATCGTACCGACGGGCGTGCGGATCGCGAGCGAACACGCACCGGCCACGGAATGGTTGATGTGAACGAACTCGGTCTCGATCTCCCCGAACGCCACGCGCTCGCCCGGCTGCACCAGGCGGAACTCCGCATCGCCGACCATCTTGTGATCGCGAGACTTCGCCTTGATCAGCGCATTCGTCAGCGCCGTTCCGACGACCGGGACTTTGAACTCGCGCAGCAGATACGGGATGCCGCCGATGTGATCTTCGTGGCCGTGGGTTACCAGGACGGCGCGGAACTTCTCGCGCCGCTCCCGGATGTACGTGAAATCGTTGATGACGATATCGACGCCGTACATCTCTTCGTCGGGAAACATCAGGCCGCAGTCGACCGCAACCATATCGTCGCGGGTCTCGATCAGCGTCATGTTGCGGCCGATCTCGCCGCAGCCGCCTAGCGGAATGACCCGGAGGTAGGGCTCGCCCGGCGGGTCTGGCACGATGAGCGGGCTTGCGGGAGTATTAGCCACCTAGGTAAGCGGTGTGTCGGTCGTGAGTGAGGGGCATGAACAACCGATACCGCGCCATGGTCGCCCTGACCTCGCTCCTGCTGCTGGCCGGCGCGCCTGTGCCTCGCGGCCGTCACACAGCGGTGCCCTCTACGAGCCTCTACTCGCAGCGCGCGCTGCGGCGCGCGAGGACGATTCTGCAACTGAAGTTATTGGAACTTCGAAAGGCGCGGTTGGAACGGGTGTTTCGCGCAATCGAACGGGGGTTGCCGCCGGACGAGATGAAACATATACCGCCCGCCTGCGTATAGCAGTTGGCGTCCTCGCTTTCACAAGGAGCGTTTATGACCGTATCCGCACCCGTCGCCGAAAAACCGAACGGTTTATCGACGGTCGTTAATACCATTGCCGCGCCGAACGAAGCGTTCGAGACGCTGAGCCGCGTCCCGACGTGGGGCTGGGCGTGCGTTATCGCCTTGATCCTGCTGCTCGTGGGCACGTTCCTTCAAGGCCCCGCGTCGCGTCACGCCGGCGTCGCGATGATGCAGCACGCGGTTACCAACAGTTCGATCTTTGCGAACATGTCGGCGGAAAAGAAACAAGAGGCAGTCGCGAACGCCGGCAAGCCGAACGCGAGCTCGTACGTCGTGGTCGCGATCATGCTTTTCGTCGCCGTGTTCTTCAATACGCTCTTCATGCTGATTGGAAACGCGATTGGCCGCGGACAAGCCGATTTCAAGCGGCTCTGGTGCGGCTCGATGAATATCGCCGTTCCTACGCTAGGACTCAGCGCGATCGCGCTGGGGCTCATCACGACCATCCGCGGCGCCGACAGCTTCAACTCCACGTCCGATCTCTACGCCGCCGTGCCGGGCCTTGGGATGCTCTTCCATAACGGCTCTCCCGTGCTGGCCGCGTTCTTCTCGGCAATCACCGTCTTTTCGCTGTGGGGCTGGTTCCTGAACGCCACGATGCTGCGCGTCATGGCCAAAACCAGCGCCGGCGTCGCTTATACGATGGCGACGATCGTCTTGTTACTCGGCGCATTCGTTGCAGCCGGATTCGCTTCGTTCGCGCGCGGCATGGGTTTCGCTTAGTGCTGGTTCGCAGCTTGCGGGCCGTAGCTGCGACCGCCATTCTGAGCAGCGTTTTTTGTGCACCGGCCTGCGCGCAGGGCCTTACGCTCGCGCAGGCGGTGCAATACGCGCTCGTCCATAGCCCGACAGTAGCCAAACAGCAGGCGTCGGTCGATCAACTTCACGCGGCATATCTGCGTACGCGCGCAAACGCGTTGCCCGCAGTTACCGGCTCGCTGCAGAACCAGATGCAGAAGTCGCAAAACTACTCCGGTGCCTACTCCATCATCGGAACCTCGCAAGCTTCGGTCTTCTCGCAGAACACGGCGTCGATCGGCACGAATTACACGTTCAACGGCGGGCTGGCGCAGATTCAAACGCAGGTTGCACGGCAGCAATTCGAACAGGCGCAGACGCAACTGACGCAAACGCAGCACCAAATCGCCTCGGAAGTCGCCAACGCGTATTTCACCTACGCCGGAAAGCTCGAGAGCGTCGGTTTGGATAACGGCGACCTCGCATATCAGAACGCGCTGCTGTCGGTCGCAAAGGCAAAAGAACGCGCCGGCGTCGCGGCCGGGGTCGACGTCTTGAGCGCGAACGCGCAAGTGGAGAAAAGCCACTATACGCTTGCGGCCGCGCAGGCCGATGCCGAGAACTCGCGCGAGGCGCTCGCGCAAACGATCGGCGCGCCGCTGACCTCGCAGTTCGAGGTCCCCGCAGCCATCGCTCAGCCGCAACTGCCGCGTCAACCGCTCGCGGCGTTGATCGCGCTGGCACAGCAGAACCGTCCGGAAGTGCGTTCCGCGCTGCAAGGCGTCGAGATCGCGCGAACGAACCGCCGCACCGCTGACACCGATCTCTTTCCGCAGATTCAAACGTTCGCGTCGTTCGGCAATCAGTTCTCGCCGACGCTCGCGGTTGAAGAGCAGCGGTCCGTTCCGCCGGGCATTACGATTCCGCGCGGTACGCCCGGCTATTGGAATCTGGGCGTCATCTCATCGGTATCGTTTCCGTTCTGGGACTGGGGCTCGCGCCGCGCGAACCATGCGAATCTCGATGCGCAGATAGCCTCCGCAAACGCGGATCTGCAGGCGCAGCAGGCGCAAGTAGAACTCGACGTGCGCCAAGCCTATCGCGCGGCTCAAACTGCGCTCGCCCAGCTGGCATCGGCGCAAGACGAAAGCCGGTACGCCAAAGAAGCATCGCGCGTCGCCCGTCTGCAGTATCAGAACGGAATCATCACGCTCATCGACGTGCAGCAGCGCCAGCAGGCGTCGCTCGCTGCGCAGGCCGATCTGTATAACGCCCGCGTCGCTTACGCCACCGCAATCGTCAAGCTGCGAGCCGCAACCGGAATCTACACGCCGCAGCAAGACGTCGCCGATTTCGAGGGAAGATGAACCGCGTTCGCAATCTCATCCTGATCACGCTGGGCTTAGCAATCATTATTGCCATCCCGGTCTTCTTCAGCAAACGCGGGCCGGATGCGGTTGCGGTAAAAACGGCCAAGGTTCACCGCACGTCGTTCGTCACCAAATTGCCGGAAAACGGCGTCGTGCAGCATCCGCGTGTCGAAACCGTTCCTTCGCTTATCGGCGGCAACATCGGCGAGATCGACGTACGCGAAGGCGACCGCGTTCAGGCCGGACAGCAACTGGCTACCATCGTCAATCCGACGCTGCAATCGAACGCGCAGTCGTCGCAGGCCGATTACGATTCGGCGGCAGCCAACATCGAAACGGCGCGAATCAACGAACGCAACGCGCGGGTCGGATACGAAGCGAACGTTGCTACGGCTCGCAGTGCGCTTGCCGAAGCGCAGCGCATCTACCGCGCCGACGTGAGTCTGTACGCCAACAAGGCGATTCCGCGCAATCAGGTCGATGCCGATCGAGCCAAACTCGATCAAGCGCAGGTCCAGTACGATCAGGCGGTTCAACAGCTGCGCCTGGGCGCCGTAACCGGCTACGGGCAAAACAGCGTGCAATACGCCCAGGCCGCGGCGCAAAAAGCGCAGATTCTCAATCAGGCGAACCAGCAGCAGCTTTCGTTTACGCGCATCGTTTCGCCGTTTTCCGGCATCATTCAAACGCTCGCGCCGCAGGCGAACGACCCGCTGACGACGATGCGCGTCGGCGATCCGGTTACGGCCGGACAAGCGCTCTTCACGATTGCGCCCGATACGGCGTATATCGTCAAAGCGCAAGTCGACGAACAAGATATCATCAACGTGCATCCGGGGCAGCAAGCCGACGTCACCGGTGAAGATTTCCCCGGCCGCACGCTGGTCGGGCACGTCGCTTCGATCTCGCCCGTCGCGACGAAGTCGAGCGACCCGTCCAGCACTGCCCGGCAGGTGCTCACCACCATCCGCCTCGATCGTTCGCCGTCGTTCTTGCGCGACGGTATGAGCGTCGACGTCGACATTCTCACGACGAACGTTCCGAACGTCGTCGTCGTCCCGTCGGCTGCGGTAACGAAAGAGGGCGGAAAGTCGTACGTTTACGTCATCCGGAATAAACGCGCCGTGAAAACGCAGGTCACGGTCGGAGCGAGCAGCGACACGCAGATCGTCGTCAAGAGCGGCGTCGCAGCCGGCGACACCGTGGTGGCGGAAAAGAATCCGCTGATTCACGACGGCAGTGCGGTGACGCCGGCGCCGTAACGTGTCGCGCATTCTCGCATACCTTCCAGAAGCGCTGGCAAGTCTTTGGCGTAACCGCGTTCGAACGGCGCTCTCCGCGCTCGGGATGATCATCGGCATCGCGTCGGTGATCGCCGTGCTCGGCCTGAGTCAAGCCGGTCAAAACGGCATCAAGTCGGTCATCTCTTCCGGAGGCGATCCGGGATTCATCGCGCTGCCCGATCCGGCGCAAAACGATCCTTCGCAGGCGACGATCAACTATCGCGATCCGGCGCTCGTAACAGCGTACGCGGGCGATTCCATTACGCGTGCAATCCCGTTTTATAACGGCCGGGGCTTCCAGATTACCGTAAGCGGCAAACGCGACTTCGTCGACGTCACCTCTACCTATGAAATGAAGGAAGGCGACGGCGTCCAGATGGTTTCGGGCCGGCGCTTGAGCAGCGACGACGTTGCGAATGCTGCCGCAGTCGGCATTCTCTCAAAACAAGCCGCCGAAAAACTTTTCGGCTCCGCGGATGCAGCATTGGGCCGCTCCTTTAACGTCGGCCCGCAGCACATCACGTGCGTGGGCGTCTTCGTTGTTACCGGGAGCCTGTTCAACAGCACCGTCGGCGATTCGCTCTACGTTCCGTACACCACGATGCACCGCATCGCGTCCGGCACCGTCGACATGATTCAGTTTTGGGCGACGCCGGGAACGCGAGCCGTCGACGCCATCGCCGCAGTCCGCGCCGCGCTCGCGCGCATCCATCCGCGCGGCGAATACCTCGTCCAAGATCAGAGCGCGTCGCTCGGCATCTTCGAAAACGTGCTGGGCGGTATCGGTATCGGCCTCACCGCGATCGGCAGTCTTGCGCTGCTCGTCGCGGGCGTCGGGATCATGAACATCATGCTGGTCTCGGTAACCGAGCGCACGCGTGAGATCGGCATCCGCAAGGCCATCGGCGCGCGGCGCGGCGACATCCTGGTCCAGTTCCTCATCGAGGCCATGGTGCTCAGTGGATTGGGCGGGGCGCTCGGCATCGCGGTCGGCGCGCTGCTCGCCAGGGAAGCGCCGAACATCCCGGCCATCGCGAGCTCGGGCTTTCCGACGCCGGTCGTGTCGATTCCATCTGTCCTGCTGGCCTTCGGCGTCTCGGTCGCCATCGGGCTGTTCTT
>DASSRQ010000192.1:0-16343 GCA_035701665.1 Vulcanimicrobiaceae bacterium | reverse complement strand
CTCGTCAGCGTGCCTGCCGACGGCAACTTCGATCAGGTGCTGCACCGGATCTCGACGCTCGCCGTCGTACGCCGCGTGGACGCCAGCGTACCGTTCTTGATGGGCTGAACGAGTTTGAAGTTTTTCCTCAAATGGCTGAAGATCGATCGCCCGTCCGGCGTCGCTTTGCATCCTTCGCGCACCGTGGAGCTCGATCTGCCGCAAGCTGCGGCTTACGAACGCTGCCGCACGATCGTTACGGACGTTTTGGGCGGCAACATCACTTCGGAAGACTCGCCTCGCGCGATTGATGCATCGTTCGGACTCGTGAACTCTGAACGCATCTCCATTTCGATCGAAGCCGTCGGCGAAAACACGTCACGCGTCCTGATCCAGAGCCGGCGTTTGCTATCCGCGGAGGCGCCGGTTCGGTCCAACTACGTCGAAACGATTGCGCGCACACTGGCGCGCTGACTTGTATTTTTGCGAGTGATTTCTGGTTGACGCGGGCGGTCGGGGGTCTCTCTGCGGGAGCGCCTGACATTGCTCGCGCAGGCACGGATGCCGGCGGTGCGAGCAATGCAGTTCGCAGCGCCTATTTTTTCCAGGGATGGAAAAAATATGCAGCGGTCCGGCAGGGAGACCCCCGGCCGCCCGCGTCAGCCGGAAATTAAGGAGCAGAGATGCGATCGAAGCCGCAGTATGAGCGAAGCGCTTTGGGCACTTCGATCGAACCGTCGCGCTGCTGATAGTTTTCCATGATCGCGAGCAGCGTGCGTCCTACGGCTAGGCCCGACCCGTTGAGTGTGTGCATGAGCTCGGGTTTTGCTTTTGCGTCGCGGCGGAAGCGCATCTGTCCGCGCCGCGATTGGAAGTCCGTGACGTTCGAGCACGAACTGATCTCGCGGTACGTGTTTGCGCTGGGGAGCCAGACCTCGATGTCGTACGTTTTTGCTGAAGCGAAGCCGGTGTCGCCGGCGCACAGCAGCATCGTGCGGTACGGCAGTTCGAGCTCGGCAAGCAGCGATTCCGCGTCGCGCGTTAGCGCTTCGAGCGTTTCGAACGATGTTTCGGGCAGTGTGTACTGCACGAGTTCCACTTTTTCGAATTGGTGTTGGCGGATTAGACCGCGCGTGTCTTTGCCGGCCGCGCCTGCTTCTTTGCGGAAGCATGGCGTG
Source organism: Vulcanimicrobiaceae bacterium (assembly GCA_035701665.1). Classification (GTDB taxonomy): domain Bacteria; phylum Vulcanimicrobiota; class Vulcanimicrobiia; order Vulcanimicrobiales; family Vulcanimicrobiaceae; genus DASSRQ01. The sequence continues at coordinate 15,186 of DASSRQ010000192.1, read as the reverse complement.
TAAGCCGTGTATTTCAACGGCAGATCGGACGCAGCAAGAATTTCGCCAACGTGCATCGCCGCGAGCGGAACTTCCGCAGTCGGTACCATGAAGAGATCCGCGTCTTGGTCTTGGAACATTGCGTCGGAGAACTTTGTGAGTTGGCCCGTCGACCACATCGTTTCACGCGAGACGAGTACGGGCGGAATCACTTCGGTGTAGCCGCGCGCGTTTGCGCGATCGAGGAAAAACTGCACGATTGCGCGCGAGAGGCGTGCGCCGGCGCCTTTCAGGATGGAGAAGCGGCTTCCCGAAAGTTTTGCGGCGCGTTCGAAATCGAGGATGCCGAGTTTTTCGCCGAGTTCCCAATGCGGGAGCGGCTCGAAATCGAATGTGCGCGGCTCGCCGTGCGAGCGCACGAGCTGATTGGCATCCGAATCCGCGCCTTCGGGGACGCTGTCGTCCAACACGTTCGGCGTTTGCGTCAGCAGCGCGCGTAGCGGTGAATCCGGCGAGTCCATCGCAAGCTGTGATGCGCGTTCCTCGGCGAGACGGATACGTTCGCCGAGTGCGTCCAACTGCGGACGCAGATCGCGCGCGGCCGCGGCTTTGTCGGCGGCCTTTCCGATCTCCGCGGAGATGCGGTTCTTTTCGGCTTTCGCGGTCTCGAGTTCGGTCAGCGCCGAGCGGTACTCCGTATCCAGGCGCAGAACGTCGTCGACGAACGAAGGGTCGTGACCGCGCCGCTTGGCGCTCGCGCGAACGCGATCGGGATCGCGACGAATCAAAGCAAGATCGAGCATGGAAACACGCCGCATTGGATTTCAAGCCGATGCGCTCCTGGAACCGCAGGAAGCGCTGGAACGCTATCTCGCCGCCGCGCAGCTTACGCCGCCGCAGATCGAGATCGTGCAGCTGCAGCATGCAGCGGGACGCATCTTAGCGCAAGACGCTGCCGCGGACCGCATGTATCCGGCGGCTCCGCGTTCCGCGATGGATGGATTTGCGGTGCGTTCGGCCGATCTGCCCGGACGGCTGCGCATTGCCGGCGAGATCCGCATGGGAAGCGTTTGGGACGGCGCGCTCGCGTCGGGAACGGCCGTACGCATTCCCACGGGCGGCATGCTGCCGGCCGGAGCCGATACGGTAGTTCCAATTGAAGACGCCGCCGGCCTGACCGAATCGGACGTAACGCTGCCCGCGGCTCCGGCCGGCGACGCCGTCACGCCCGCCGGTTCGGACATGCAGGCCGGCGAGACGATCTTGCGCGCCGGCACCACGATCGGTCCGGCGGCAGCGGGATTGCTTGCCACGCTCGGGTTCAGCGAGGTGCGCGTCTTCAGGCGGCCCGTCGTCGGCGTGCTGTCGAGCGGCGACGAGCTGGTCGAAGCCGGGAAGCCGCTCGGACCGGGCCAGATCTACGACTCGAACCGCTATGGAATTGCAGCCGCCCTTCAGAGGATGGGTGCCGAGCCGCGTCATCTCGCGACGACTGTCGACGATGCGTCCGCGCTGGAAGCGGCGCTCCGCAAGGCGCTCGAGGTGTGCGATGCGGTCGTGTTGACCGGCGGCTCGTCGGTCGGCGAGCGCGACGTAACACCGGAGGTCGCCGCCCGGCTGGGCGAACCCGGGGTTATCGTCCACGGCTTGCGCGTGAAGCCCGGGAAGCCGACGGTGCTGGCCGCTGCCGGGGGCAAACCGGTCATCGGCCTGCCCGGGAATCCGGGGTCGGCTTTGACCATCTTAGAGATGGTAGTCCGCCCCGTTTTCGAGGCTCTGGCGGGACGCGCGCCCCGGCCGCCGGCCGGCCTGCATGCCGAGCTGCAAAGCCCGCTCAGAAAACGTAAGGGCTGGACGTGGTACGTTCCGGCTCGGCTGGACGAGGCGGTTTCGCCCGCGAAGGCGTATCCGCTGGAGCTGCGCTCGAGTTCCTCGAGCCTGCTGGCGCGCGCCGACGTCCTCATCGTGTTAGGTGAGGAGGTCGAGTCGCTGCCGGCGGGCGCGACCGTACGGGTGCGGCGACTATGACGGGGGAGAACCTGAACACGGAATTTTTGGCGGCGCCGCACATCGAAGCGATTCCTGCGAGCACGCCGTTCATCGGGCCGGAACAGCTCATGCGCGAGCGCGGGTTTTCTTCGCTCATCCGTTTGGGGGCCAACGAAAGTTCGTTCGGCGTCTCGCCCAAGGCCGTTGCCGCGATGTCGGCCGAGTTGCCGCGCCTTTCGTGGTACGGCGATCCCGAGTCGTACGATCTGCGCTCGGCGCTCGCCGCGCGCCATAATTGCTCGATTGAAAACATCTGCATCGGATCCGGTATAGACGATCTGATGGGCCTAGCCGTGCGCGCCTTTACCGCTCCGGGTTCCAGCGCGCTCGCAACGCGCGGAACGTATCCGACCTTCGCGTATCACGTCACCGGCTACGGCGCGCTGCTCGATACCGTTTCGTACGCGCCGGACGGCCGCGTGGATGCCGCTGCGCTTATTGCTCGTGCGCGCGAAACGAAGCCCTCGATGCTGTACCTTGCGAATCCCGACAATCCCAGCGGGACGCTGCTCGGCGCGCGTGAGATCGAAGCGCTGTTTGCAGCGCTTCCGCCGCAGACGCTGCTGCTGCTCGACGAAGCGTATATCGATTTTGCGCCGCAGGCGGATATCCCCGAGGCGTTGCTGCATCCGCGCCTTCTGCGCATGCGCACGTTTTCGAAGGCGTACGGCATGGCCGGCGCGCGCATCGGGTACATGATCGCGACTGCGCGCAACGTGCAGACGTTCGAGAAGATCCGGCTTCAGTACGGCGTGAACCGGAACGCGCAGATCGGCGCGCTCGCTGCGCTGCAGGACGAAACGTTTACGAAATCCGTGATCGCCGCCGTCGCAGAAGGCCGTCAGGACTACTACGATTTGGCGCGCTCGCTGGGCCGGCACGCGATCGAGTCGCACACCAACTTCGTCTGCATCGATTTCGACACGAACGAACGCGCGACGGAGATGGTGCGCGCGCTGCTGGCACGCGGCGTCTTCATCCGAAAACCCGGAGCGCCGCCGCTGGACCGGTACATTCGCGTGAGCGTCGGAACGCCGGACGAGCGCACGCAGTTTGCCGCGCGCCTGCGGGATGCGGAAGCGGAGCTTGCGGCTTGAAATACGCAATCATCAGCGACATCCACAGCAATCTCGAGTCGCTGCAGAAAGCGCTTTCGCTGATCGGCCCCGACGAGAAGATCATGTGCCTAGGCGACATCGTCGGCTATGGTCCGAATCCGAACGAATGCGTGCGGCTGGTGCGCGAGCGCGCGACCGAGGTCGTGCTCGGCAATCACGACGTCGCCGCAGTCGACAACTTCGGCGTGGAGTATTTCAATCCGGCCGCGCGCCGCGCGATCGAGTGGACGCAGCGCGTCATCGACAAGGACCTGGTTCAGTGGCTCAACGGTCTAAGCTATGAGATGCGTCATCCGCAGTTTCTCATGGTGCACGGCGCGCCGGTACACTACTTCGAGTATCTGCTAGATAAGCGGCACGCGCGCGCGGCCTTCGATCGCACCGACGCGCCGATCATCTTCGTCGGCCACACGCACATTGCGGAGTACTACTCGATCGACGATGAGGGGAACATCGGCCACGCTCACATGCAAGGCGGCGGTGAGATCGTGCTCGATAAGTCCATGCGGTACATCATCGACGTCGGCAGCATCGGCCAGCCGCGCGATTTGAATCCGCAGCCGTGCTTCGTGCGCTTCGACGACGAGACGCGCGTCGTGCAGTGGGTGCGTTACGACTATCCGATCGCCGACGTTCAGGCGAAGATCGTTCAAGCCGAACTTCCGCCCGCGTTAGCCGCGCGGCTCGACGTGGGACGATAGCGTTGATGACTCCAATCGATGATGGAAATTGCTTTGTCTGCGGGCCGAAGAATGACAAGGGCCTCAAACTCAAATTCGAAAAGGACGGCGACGACGCCGTGCGTGCCAGCACGCAGCTGCGCGGCGAGTTTCAAGGTTGGCAAGGCATTGCGCACGGCGGAATCGCGCTGGCGCTGCTCGATGAAGCGATGGCGCAGGCGTCAGGTGCTGCGGGATATCGCGGGGTCACGGCAAGTCTCAACGCGCGGTTTCGCAAACCGGTGCCGCTGGAGCAGCCGCTCGAAGTGCGCGCGCGCATTCGCTGGATGCGCCGGAACGTGATGGAGTTGGAAGCGAGCGTCAGCGACGCCGGCGGCGAAGTGCTGCTCGAGGGCGAGGGACGGTTCGTCGCGCAGGGGCGCATCGAGTAATCATTGGCAAAATCCAAACAGGTGCGGCAAGCCGAAAAGGCCGCGAACAAAAATCTTTCACCGAGTATCGACAACCGCCGCGCGCGCCACGAGTATCACATCCTCGAGTCGCTCGAGGCCGGCATCGCGTTGACCGGCACCGAGATCAAATCGATCCGGCAGGGCGGTGTGAGTTTGAGCGAAGCGTACGCGCGTCTGCGCGACGGCGAGATCTGGCTGCTCGGCATGCACGTTCCGCCGTATAAAGAAGGCAGTTTTTCGAACGTCGAACCGAACCGTCCGCGCAAACTGTTACTGCACAAAGAACAGATCGAGCGTCTCGGCGGAAAAGCGGCGGAGAAAGGGCTGACGCTCGTTCCGTTGCGTCTGTATTTCACGCGCGGCAAGGCGAAGATCGAGATCGGCCTGGCTAAAGGCAAAAAGATCTGGGATAAACGCGAGAGCATTGCCAAACGCGACGTGGAGCGCGAGCTCGCGAGGCATCGCTGATGCGCGGGACGCATCCCGAGCGCGCACTGGAACAGGCGGTCGAACGCGACGGTGCGCTGCGGCGCGGCGAGCACGTGCTGATTGCGTGCAGCGGCGGTGCGGACAGCGCCGGCCTGGCCGCGCTCTTGGCCGCGCTTGCAAAGCCGCTCGATCTCCGTTTGACGATCGGGCACGTCAACCACGGCCGCCGCCCATCGGCGTGGCAAGACGAAGCCGTCGCGCTGCGCATCGGTGCGGCGCTTGGGTTGCGCGTCATCGTGCGCGGCCTAACGATTGAAGGTTCGGGCGAGAACGCGATGCGCGACGCGCGGTATGAAGCGCTCGCCGCGGCCGCGCGCACGTGCGGCGCCACAGCTATCGCCACGGCGCACACCGCCGAAGATCAGACGGAGACGGTGCTGTTAGCGCTGTTCCGCGGCACCGGGTCGCGCGGGCTCGCGGGCATGCCGGCGCGCCGCGAACTCGAACCGGGCATCGACCTGGTGCGTCCGCTCTTGCGGCGTTCGCGCGCGGACGTCACGTCGTACGTGCAGTTCGCCGCGCTGCCGTACGCAGTCGATCCGACGAACGCCGATCTCACCTACCGCCGGAACGCGGTACGCGAAGCGCTGACCGCGCTGCGCCCGCTGTTTCCGTCGCTCGACGAAGCCGTCTCTCGCGCGGCGTTTCTGCTGCAAGAAGAGGCGGACGGCGGGCCCCAAGCGGCGCGGCGGGAGCGGGTTAGGCAGACGCTGCATACCCACGGCGCGCTGGAGGGCGTGGACTTCGAGCACGTCGCTGCGGCCGTACGCGCTTTAGAACGCGGCCGGTCGGGCCGATTCCATATGTCGCCGGGCGTCGAGCTCTCGGTTGAGAACGGCGAGTTGACGGTACATCGGGAGGTACGATGAAGACCCAGGACATCGAGCGAGTCCTGTTCGACGAGCAGGCAATCGCCCAGGCGCTCGCACGGATGGCAGCCGGGATTGCAAGCGACTTCCGGCGGCAACCGCTGCTGGTGCTCGGCGTGTTAAAAGGAGCGCTCTATGTGACCGCCGATTTGGTGCGTGCCATCGCGGACGTGCCGGACGGGCCGAGCCACATCGAGCTGGATTTCCTCGTCGTGTCGAGCTACGGCAACGCGACACGTTCCAGCGGGGAGGTCCGTTTATTAAAGGATACGGACGCGAACATAGCCGGCAAAAACGTGCTCGTGGTCGAGGACATCATCGACAACGGCCTCACACTTCGGTATCTGCGAGCGTTGCTGGGGGGGCGGGAGCCCGCTTCGCTGCGCTCGGCCGTGCTGTTCGACAAGCCGTTCCACCGGATGGTCGACGTACCGGTCGAATACGTGGGTTTAACGGTGCCGGACGAGTTCGTCGTAGGTTACGGTTTGGACTACCGGGAAAGCTACCGGAACCTGCCGTACCTCGCGCAGCTGCGCCCGGCAGTTTTTCAACAGTAAGGTAAACATTGGCGTGACTAAGCATCTTCGGGGCATTCTTCTGATTCTGGCGGCATGTTTGATCGTGCTCGTCGTCGTGCAGAGATTGCTGTCATCGGCCGTCGACACCAGCCTCGACTACGGCACGTTCTATTCGTATCTCGTGCAAAACAAAGTCGCCGACTTCCATGCGGATGCGGCCGGCAACGTCACGGGCACGCTGACGAACGGCAAGGCGTATGCGACCACGGTGCCTTCGATTCGCGATTACGCGTTCGACCAAGCCGTTACGCAGCACGTGCCGGCCGGTCACGTGCGTTTCGATGCGCCGACGAACGGCACGCTGTTCACCTCGCTGCTGAGCATCCTACCGTTCCTGCTCATCGGTCTGCTGTTTTTCTTCATCTTGAGGCAGGCGCAGAGCGGCGGAAGCCAAGCGCTTTCGTTCGGGCGCTCGCGCGCGAAGATGCTCTCTGAAAACCGTCCGAAGGTGACCTTCAACGACGTTGCCGGCGTGGACGAAGCAAAAGAAGAACTCGGAGAGATCGTCGAGTTTCTGAAGTATCCGAAAAAATTCCAAGCCCTGGGTGCGCGCATTCCGAAAGGCGTGCTGCTGCTCGGCCCGCCGGGCTCCGGTAAGACCCTGCTCGCCCGTGCGATTGCCGGCGAGGCGGGCGTGCCGTTCTTCTCGATCTCCGGTTCGGACTTCGTCGAGATGTTCGTCGGCGTGGGCGCCTCGCGCGTTCGCGATCTGTTCGACCAAGCGAAGAAGTCGGCGCCCTGCATCATCTTCATCGACGAAATCGACGCGGTCGGCCGCCAGCGCGGCGCCGGCCTTGGCGGCGGTCACGACGAGCGCGAGCAGACGCTGAACCAGCTGCTCGTCGAGATGGACGGCTTCGATCAAAACACCGGCGTCATCCTGATCGCCGCGACGAACCGCCCCGACGTGCTCGACCCGGCGCTGCTGCGCCCCGGCCGCTTCGATCGCCAGATCGTCGTGGATCGCGCGGACATCAAAGGCCGTCAGAAGATCCTCGAAGTGCATGCGCGCAACAAACCGCTCAGCCGCGAAGTCGCACTCGAGACGCTTGCGAAACGCACGCCCGGATTCTCAGGTGCGGATCTCGAGAATCTGCTGAACGAAGCCGCGCTGCTCGCGGCTCGCCGCAACAAAACGGTCATCGAGATGAACGACTGCGACGAGGCTATCGACCGCGTGATGGTCGGGCCCGAGCGCAAGTCGATCGTGATGTCGCAAAAAGAAAAAGAAAACACGGCATATCACGAGTCGGGTCACGCGATCATCGGCGCATTGACCGAGAAATCCGATCCGATTCACAAGGTCACGATCATCCCGCGCGGCATGGCGCTGGGCATCACCTGGTCGCTGCCGGAAGACGACCGTCACAGCCAGACGAAAGAAGAGCTGCTCGCGGTTATCACGCGCATGCTCGGCGGGCGTTTGGCCGAAGAGATCAAGTTCAAAGACGTCACGACCGGCGCAAGCAACGACTTCGAAAAAGCGACGGAGATCGCGCGCCGTATGGTCACGCAGTACGGCATGTCCGATACGCTCGGCCCGATTCAATACGGCCGCGGCCAGCATCAGGTCTTCCTCGGCCGCGATCTCGGCGAAGAACGCAATTACTCCGAGGAGATCGCATCGAAGATCGACGCCGAAGTGCGCCGCATCATCGAGAGCTGCTACGAACGCGGACGCCAGATCCTCACGCAGAACTGGGACAAAGTCGAACGCATGGTCGCATCGCTGCTGGAGTATGAAACGGTAGAAGCGGACGAAGTGCGCGCGATTTTGGAAAACCGTCCGTACACGCACGGCGGCGGCGGAACACCCGTCGGCCCGAGCGGCGACGCGCCGGCAGTGCCGGACGGCCGCGCCCCGGCTCCGCGGCGTTTGCCGCCGAACATCTCGCCGGAACCGGCGTAACGTGATCGCGGCGATCGTCCTCGCTGCCGCTGCGGCAGCGGGACCGCTGCAATCGTCGGGAACGCTGCCGCTCGGCGGGCAGTACATCGTGCACAAGGATCCGTCGGCCGCAACGACGGCGATCGACCTGTGGTACCGCGTGCCGTCATCCGGCTACGCGGCGGCGACCCCGGGCGTGGCCCGCGTTGCGATCGCGGCACTAGCGGCGTCTGCGCCGCAGAACGGTACGTCGTTTGCGGACCTCGTCAAACGCGACGGCGGCACGCTTTCCATCAACGTCTATCCGGATATCGCGATGATCGGCGCGAGCGTTCCCTCGTGGGAAGCGCCGGCCGTTTTACGAGCGATGACGACGGCGTTTTTCTCGCCCGCCATCACGGATGCGGGCTTTCACGCCGCGCTGCGCGATACCGCAATCGCCGCAGCCGAACAGCAGTACAGCGCCGATGCAACGCTGCAGAACGCGCTGTTCGCGCGCATCTTCAGCGGCGGACCCGCGCATTACGCAGCCGTTCCGGCAACTGCCGCGGACGTTACGAAGATCACGCTCGACGCGGTACGGTCGTTTGCTGCGCGCGGATTCCGCCAGCAGAACGCCGTCCTTTCGATAGCCGGCAGCGCGGACGACAAGCTGCTCGCGGGCGTACGCACCAGCGCGGGATCGCAGGGCAACTCGCAGGACGCGCCGCTCGATTCGACGCTTTCAAATACGCCTGTCGATGCGATCGTAAACGGGCCGGTCGCCGGTTTGGGAATCGCGTTTCCCGGGCCGCCGATTGCCGACGAAAAAGCGGCGACGGCGATGGACTTTTTAGCCGACTACCTGTTCGACCCGCAGTACGGCGCCATCAACGCGATCGTCTCGAAGAAAAGCGACGTGAGCATCGGCGGGCAATTTATCACGCTGCACGATCCCGGCGTTCTAGTAGGAACGCTGAGCGGCTCCGGCGCGCCGGCTTTACGGCCGAAAGTGCTCGAGGCCGTTGCGGCGCTGACCAAACCGATGGATGCCAAATCGTTTGAAGCAGCGCGAAACGCGTTCTTGTACCGCATCCTTTCCGAGTCGCAGACGCCGGCCGGCCGTGCGGACAACGCGGGCTGGTATGCGGTCGAAGGAAACGCGCAATACGCGCCCGGCGACGAATCGAAGAGATACGTGGAGATCGCGCGTTCGCTCGATCCGTCTTACGTTGCATCGATCGCGGCAAAGTATCTGCAGCATCCGGCGATCGTGCAGCTGCTGACCGCACCGAAATCGGGGTCGGCAACGTGAAAAAACTTGCGGCGCTGACGGCTTGCGTCATGCTGCTGGCGGCTGCGCCGGCGGACGTGACGTACGTGCAGCAGCCGGACGCCTCGGCGGATCTTGCCGGCGTTCAAGTGCTGCTGCAAGCGGGGCTCGACCGGCAAACATCGCGCCAGAACGGCCTTGCATCGCTCGTTGCAGAGACGATTTTGCGCACGCCGGTTCAGGGCACACCGCTGGAGGACGCGGTAAAAGCCGCCGGCGGTTCGGTCTCGTTTTCGTCCGAACCGCGCCGCATGCGCTTTTACGTCGAGAGTTCGTCGCAGGCGTTTCCGGCCGTGCTGCAGCTGCTGCACGATGCGCTGGCGCATCCGGACTTTACGCCCGCAACGCTTGCGGACGCGCGAACGCACTTAAACGATTTGATCGCTCGCGATCAGACCTCCGCGCTTCGCGTCGGCATCGACATGCTCAACCGCGCGTTCTATCAGAACTCCGACGCCGGACTGCCGCGTTACGGATTGAGCGAGACGCTTGCCGGATTTGCCAGCACCGATGCGCGCGCGTTCTATAACGAGCACTACCGCCGCGGCGATGCGGTCGTCAGTGCAGCGGGCGCGATCCCCGCGGGCACGCCTCCCGCGTCCGTCGTCGACGGCTTGCCGGCCGGCACGTCTGCGGCGGTTGCCATAAAGCAAGGTCCGCTGCCGTCCACGTCGCGTCAGATTATCGCGCGCCGCGACGTTCCCGTGCCGTGGCTCGTGGCGCAGTATCGTGCGCCCGATATGTCGAGCCGCGACTTCGGCGCGATGCTCATTTTGACCGAGTTCATGCAGCGCACGCTTTCCGAGGTCTCGGATGTGCCGGGCATCGCGACGCGTCCGGCAGCGCAGCGCGGCGTCGGAGCGTTTTACAACTTCGACTCTTCGCCGGCGAACGTTATCTTGTACGTCGACGGCGGACTAGGCGATCCGTCTCGCGCGTTTTCGACGGCGCTCGGCGTTGTCGGCGTTCTCGGCCAGGCGCGTCTGGGCGGCGACTTGGCGGAGTTGAAAAACTTCGCCATCGGACGGCTGCTCGAAGATTCGCAGACGCTCGAAGACCGGTCGTTTTTGGCGGCGGTCTATGCATCGCATCACCTTACCGGCGATTACCGGACCGAGCTCGTGAAAGCCATCAACGCAACGAAGCCGGCCGATCTGCAGCGCGTCGCAAGCCGGTATCTCAGCACGCCGACCATCGCGCTCGTGCTTCCGCGTTCCCAGCAAACGCAGTAGTTGCGCGTCGCGCTCGTCCACGACTATCTGAATCAGCGAGGCGGCGCGGAGCGCGTCTTCGCGCACTTCGCCGCGGCGTACCCGGACGCGCCCGTTTACACGGCGCTTTACGATCGGCGCAAGACCGGTGACTTCGTCGCGCCGGAACGCGTGCGGACGTCGTTTCTCGCGCGTATTCCGGGAGCAAACACCTATTTCCGGTATCTCGCGCCGCTCTATCCGCGCGCGTTCGAATCGTTCGATCTCTCGGGCTACGATTTGATCTTGAGTTCGACTACGGCGTGGGCGAAAGGCGTCATCGCGCCGCCCGATGCGGTTCACATCTGTTACATCAATACCGTCAGCCGGTTTGCCTTTGCGTATGACGAGTACGTGCGCACTGCGCTGCTGCGTCCAATCGTCGCGCCGCTGATCGCCTGGGACCGCCGCGCCGCGATGCGCCCGACGCTGTTCGTCGCGAACTCGCGCAACGTTGCAAACCGCGTAAAACACTACTACGGACGCGATGCCGAAGTGCTGCATTGCCCCGTTGACGTCGGCCGTTTTCCGGTCGGACGCGGCAGCGGCGAGTATTTTTTCATCGCATCGCGGCTATTGCCGTACAAACGGATCGATTTAGCGATTCGAGCGGCGCAACTTGCCGGCGTTCCGCTGCTGATCGCAGGAACGGGGCCGCAGGAAGAAGAGCTGCGCCGGCTTGCGCACGGGACGACGTCCACGCTGCTCGGCTATGTCGACGATGCGCGTTTAGCCGCGTTGATGGGCGATGCGCGCGCGGTGATTCTTCCGGGTGAAGAAGACTTCGGACTGGTTCCGCTCGAGGCCGCTGCGTGCGGGCGTCCGACGATCGCATACGGCAGCGGCGGTGCATTGGAGACGGTGATCGCCGGTGTTACCGGCGAGTTCTTCGCGGCGCCGGCGCCGGAGGCGCTTGCAGATGTGCTGCGCGGCTTCGATGCCTCGCGTTACGATGCCGCGCGGCTGCGCGCGCATGCGGAAACGTTTGCGCCCGATCGCTTCATCGCGCGGCTGCAAACGATCATCGCAGCAGCGCTTGCGCGAGCCGGTCGTGCCTAGCATCCGCGGCGCGCAGTAGTCCGCGCGCGCGCAGGTCTTCGCGCAAAGGCCGGTCTGCGGCGAGGCGCTGCAGCGCCTTCGTCCACGCGTCCACGTCGCCGGGATCGGCGAGCAGCGCGGCGCCCCCGCAGGTTTCCGGCAGAGCCGTTGTGTTCGCAGCTACCACCGGCGCGCCGCAAGCCATCGCCTCGAGCGCGGGCAAACCGAAGCCTTCGGCTAGCGAAGGAACCAGCACCGCCAACGCCCCGCCGTAGAGCCGTCGAAGCTGCGCGTCGTCGGCATCGATACGGGCATGCGGCGCTTTCATGGCATTCAAAATCGCCTCGTCGCCTTCCCAGAGCGATCCCGTCACGAACAGGCGCGGGCCGCCGCCTGCGAACGCGGCTTCGTACGCATGAAAGAGCATCGCCGTATTCTTGCGCGATTCGCGTCCGGCAAGAAAGAAGAAGTACGGCTCTTGTTCTCGCCGTTCTACGGGCTTCCAGAACTCGCCCACGGCGTTAGGTACGACTTCGATGCGATCGGCTGCCCGCGGAAAGAGGCGTACGATTTCATTTGCCGTCCAAGCCGATACCGCCGTGAGACGATCCGCGCGCGCGATAGCACGTTTGATCGGCGCCTGTTCGCGCCAGCGAGCAACGAACTCGTGGTGCGGATACGTGAACGCGAACGGGTCGTGAACGGTCGCAATCGAGTAGGCGTGAGGCGAAAACCGCATACCGTTCCACGGATACCACACGCGGTCGAGGCGCCGGCGCCACAGCGAACCGGCGGTAACGACGGGAAGTTGCGTCGTTTCGATCGTTTCGAGCGCTTCCGCGTCGCGCGCGTTTCTGACGATGAGCGTGGGCGTGACGCCCAGCCGCTGCAAATCTTCGAGGGTCTTGCGAACGACGCGCCCCATTCCGCGGCGATCCGCGGCGAGGTTGATCGCGTCGACGCCGAGTTTCACTTCGCCAGGCTTGGCACTAACGTTACGGCAAGGAAAGTAAGAGCGTTGAACGCACCGTGCGTGACGATACTCGCCCACGCTTTTCCGGTGCGGCTATAGACGTACGCGAGCACGGCACCGCCGAGCATCAGCGGAAACGTGATCGAGAGATACATCGCCGGAACGTTCGGCGGCTGCCAGTGCGCTATTCCGAAGAGGAACGAGCTCAGCCCGATCGCCCACGCGGTTCCAAGCCATTTGCGGAACATGCTGAACAAAAAGATGCGGAAGACGAACTCTTCAAAAACCGGCGCGAGTATGACGCCGAAAAGAACGAACAGGACTTTGTCCGTACTGTTTGCGTGCTGGTAAACCGCGATTGCGACTTCGGGTGTTTTAAAGTGCAGCAGGGTGGTGAACGCGCCCGCGACCACGGTTATCAGCACGAACATCGCAACGATGCCGAGTCCGGCGATCTTCCAATCGCGCGACGTGCCGCTGCGGAACCCGATCTCGCGCAGCGAAAGTTTCGAGAGCGACGGCATGATCGCGAGAATGTACAGGATGATGATGACTTCGGCAACGCCTTGTACGTCGACGAAGAACATGCTCGTCGTTGCTTGCCGGAGCACCGATTGATCGAATCCGTGCTGTGCGAGAAAGACGATGGAGCCGGCGACTAGGACGATGAAAAAGATGACCGCGAGGCCTAGGGCCGCGAGAATCGTCCATCCGACGTTGAATGCATTAGGCGGGTAGTCGATCAGCGAGTCGTCCGAAGTCCTCAAGGCCGAGCTGTTCTCCACGTATCTCCGTTTCCAAGCCGGCGTCTTCGAGCGCTTGTGCGACGGTCGCGCGCGGCAATCCCAATGCAAGGTGAACGCTGTTTGCCAGCGTTTTTCGGCGGTACGCGAATGCCGCTCGGACGACCTGCAAAAAACGGTGCTCGTCCTTTACGGCGACGGCTTTTTGCTCGCGGCGCCGCAGGACGACGACCGCGCTGTCGATCTTCGGGCGCGGAAAGAACGCCGCGGGACCGAGCGTAAACGCGCGTTCGACGTGCATCGCGTATTGGACGGCGACGCTCAGACTGCCGTATTCAGGTGTCGACGGTTTGGCAGCGAACCGGCCTGCAACTTCTTTTTGCACCATGACGACGAGCGCATCCGGACCGTGCTGCATCTCGATGAGCCGCATGATCAGCGGCGTCGCGATGTTGTAAGGCAGATTTCCCGCCATCGTCCACCGCCCGCCTTGCGCAAACGCTTCGAAATCGTACGTCAGCGCATCCGCGTGAACGATCTCGGCGGCCGCGAGTTCCGGCTGGGCGTGCAGAATGCGGATCATCTCGTCGTCGACGTCGATCGCTGCAACGTGCGCGCCGGTTGCAATCAGCGCGCGTGTCAGCGCGCCGGTTCCGGGACCGATCTCGACGATTCGCGGCGCCGCTGCGGCTAATTCGGCGATCCGCTGCGCGGCGCGTTCGTCGACCAAAAAGTTTTGTCCGAACCGTTTTTTCGGACGGTAGCCGAAGCGATCTAAAAGAGCCCGCGGATGCACCGCGAGCTCTTCTAGCCTATGCGTGAGAAGGCCTTATTTCAAGATGTAGATCTTGACCTGACGGCGCCCGTAGTCGAGCGCGTCCGCAAGTGAATCGAACCCCAGGTCTACGCGGTTCCCGACGATCGCGCCGCCGGTGTCGCCGGCGATGGCGAATCCGTATCCCGGTATATACAGTTTCGTCCCGAGCGGAATGATGTGCGGATCGACGGCGACGATGCCGTGGCCCGCGCGGTAGCCGCTGGCTGTATAGCCGGTGCAGCCGATGCATTGAGCCGTGTATGCAGTGGCGACCATCTCGAGCGCTTGGGATGCGATATACGCGGTTTTTTCTAAACCGTGCTTGGCAAATTGTGCGATCGCTTCGCGCGTTCCGACGCCGTCGGCGATAACGCGCGGCTGCGGTTTGCGAACGATGCGGTCTCCGAGAATATGTTTGTTCAAACGGCCGTCGGTCTGCGTGTAATCGACCATCGTTTCGGTCAATCCGGGCGCACCCGGTTTAAGGACGCGCGTTTGTCCGGGCGGCAGTGCGAAGTCGATCACGTGGATCGTGCGCTGCGCAACGCGTTTACTCTGTTTGGAGACCCATTGCATTACGCGCATGATACGGACGGTCGAGTTCGCTTCGAGCGGGTCCGAAAGTGACGGGCGCACCACGTCGTGCGGGCCGAGATCGACGCCCTCTTCCTCGAGAAGAGAGCCGACGTCGGTGGCGGTGGTGGTGATGGTTTTCGTGCCCGAGGCGGTGATGAGTTTGACCGGAATGGCCGGCGCGTATTCGACGACCAGGTTGTCGGTCAGCGGGGTGTTCAGCGAGGGGTGAACGTAGTCGGCAGGACCCGGCGCGATGCCGCGTTCTTTTAGAAACTCGCCCACGGTAACGGCGGTCGTGACGTGCTGGGTCTGGGTCCCGTGCGATTGGAAGAGCACCGCATGGGGGCTCTGCACGTCCAGAGCGGCCGCAAACGC
>DASSRQ010000191.1:0-7536 GCA_035701665.1 Vulcanimicrobiaceae bacterium | reverse complement strand
TGGATTACCGTTCGCTCATGGTTCTGCCGCTGAACACGCAAACGCGCGGTGCAGTAGGCGCGCTCACGCTCGTGCGCACCGGCGCCGCCGCGCCATTCGACGAGGCATCGCTGCTCCTCGCTCAGGACCTTTCGCGGCGCTGTGCCACGGCGATCGGAAAAGCGATGCTTTACGATGAAGTCGTACGCGTCGCGACCGTCTTTCAAAAAGCGGCGCTTCCCAGCGCACTACCCGCGGTGCCGGGAATATCGTTCGACGCTTATTACGAACCCTCGTCCGAGAATATGCTGGTCGGAGGCGACTGGTACGATGCGTTTCCACTCGAAGACGGGCGCATTGCGATTACCGTAGGCGACGTTTTGGGGCATGGCCTGGAGGCGGCAACGTGGATGAGCCGTCTACGTAACGGCTTTCGCGCTGCACTTTTTGCCGACGTAAGCCCCACGCGCGCATTGGAAGTCGTCGACCGTATGCTGCAAGTAGAGTCGCGCGAAGGTTTCACGACGGCGGTAGTCGCGCTCGTGGATCCCATTCGCAGCACGCTGACCTGCGCGTCTGCCGGCCACCCGGGTCCGTTGCTGTGGAATGGAAGTGGAACGATTACCGATCCGTTTGAGGACCGAGGTCTCCCGCTCGGCTTTCGCAATCTCGGCCCGGTACGCTCGACCTCGCAAACGTTGGACGTGCGCGCCGGTTCGTTCGCGGCATTCTTCACCGACGGATTGCTGGAATGGAATCGCGACATTGCCGGTGCGTGGAAAGCACTGCATACCGCGCTGCTGCGGCAAGACATCCGTGAAGCCGCGCATCCCGCGGAACAACTAAGGTCGGCCGTCGTAACCGGTTCGGGCCACTCGGACGATATTGCTGTTCTCACCGTGCGGTGGGACGCGATGGTATCTAACACCGCGTAAAACGCGGCTCGCCGCCACAGATAACCAGGCAAGCGAACGACAAGAGGCCCGCAGGCATGCGGGCTTCTTTTTTTGACGTAAATTATGTTTGAAAGCAGGCGGGCGCGGGCAAAATTCGCCAGCGCCGGTGGTAAGAAATTTTTGCCGGGGTTCAGTTTATTGGTGCCTGTGTAATGAGGCGCTTTTTTTGAACATTGGGGACTAGAGGTGGTACTGAAAACGAACACGGGCAACGAGCGCATGGCGGAATTTCTGCGCGCCGGACGCGAACGCATCTCGCGCGAATGGGTCGCGGCAGTTACGAAATCGTCCAAGGGACGCATTAGCACCGCGGAAACCGAACGGGAACTGCTGCCGATGCTGGATGCGCTCATCGAGGCAGCTCGCCTAGGCGCCGACGAATCGTCGAACCCGTGTTTCGACGAACTGCGCGCAATGCTCGGAGAGTATTCGCGTACGCGCGCCCGCAACGGATTCAGCCCTTCGGAAACGGCCGTCGCTGTCTTTGCGCTGCGTGACACCGTCCTTTCGGCAGTTGGCGAGGCCGGCGAGACGATCCCATATGCCGACTTTGCCGCCTTTTCGCATTTGATCGACGACCTCGGGCTCGTCACGTTTGAAACGTTCGCCGAGACCCGCGAACGCATCATCGCCAACCAAACCGAGCAATTGCTCGAACTTTCCACACCGGTGGTCAAACTGTGGGAAGGTGTGGTTGCGGTGCCGCTCGTCGGTACGCTGGATTCTGCGCGCACGCAAGTGGTCATGGAGTCGCTGCTCACCGCACTCGTGTCCACCGGGAGCGCACACGCGATCATCGACATCACCGGCGTTCCCGCCGTGGATACGCAAGTCGCGCAGCATCTTCTTAAGACCGTCGTGGCGGCGCGGCTGATGGGCGCGGAGGTCATCATCTCCGGTATCCGTCCGCAGATCGCACAGACGATTGTCGCACTCGGCATCGAGTTTGGCGACATCGCCACCAAAGCTTCGCTTGCCGACGCATTGCGAACGACGCTTTCGCGTTCCGGCTTCGAGATTCGCAAAGGCGACCGCAAGGCGTGAGCAACCGAATCCCCATCGTCAAAGTCGGTGACGTCCTGCTCGTCTCGATTCAGACGGATCTCGGCGACGACACGGCAATCGCGCTTCAAGAAGATCTGTCGAACCGGATCGTCGAGACCGGCGCAAAGGGCGTCATCATCGACATCTCCGCATTGGAGATCGTCGATAGCTTTATCGGGCGTATGCTCTCGGTCACCGCATCGATGGCGCACGTTCTCGACGCCGACACCGTCGTCGTGGGCATGCGGCCGGCCGTAGCGATTACGCTTGCGGAACTCGGACTTTACTTAGAAAAAGTCCGCACCGCGCTGAATGCCGAGATGGCGTTCGACCTGCTCGCGCGCCGGTTTGCGGAGCGCGGCGAGGGCGCCAGCGCAGATGGAACGGGCGCCGGAGAAGAGCCGCTCGCGGCAGCGGCCGAAAGTGCCTAGCGTCTTGCAGTCCGCGGGCGGAACGGCTGCGGAGCGGATCGACATTCGCAGCGACTCCGATGTCGTACGCGTTCGTCAGACCGTGCGTGCGCTTGCGCTCAAGGCCGCGCTTTCGATCGTCGATCAAACGAAGATCGTAACGGCGGCAAGCGAGCTTGCACGTAACACGCTCATTCACGGCGGCGGCGGACATGCGGAGCTCGAACTCGTCACCGAACACGGGCGCCAAGGCGTACGCGCACTTTTTTCCGACGAAGGGCCCGGCATTCCGGATATCCCGCGCGCGATGTCCGGCGGCTTCAGTACCGGCGGCGGATTGGGATTGGGCCTTTCCGGCAGCCGCAGATTGGTCGATGGTTTCGATCTGGATACAGCGGCCGGCCGCGGCACGCGCGTCACCGTCGTGAAGTGGACGCGCTAAGCCGGCCGCCCATCGATGGCGAATGGATCCGCGTCGAAGAAGCGAGTGCGCCAGGCTATGCGCGGCGCTCGGCGGCGCGCCTTTCCGAGCGTCTGGGCTTCTCCGAAACCCGCGTCGGCGAAGTGGCGATCGCCGCAACCGAGCTCGCTACTAACCTCCAGCGGCATGCGAAGCAAGGCGTGCTCCTGATCCGTCCGCTGCGCAACGGCGGCGAAGCAGCAATAGAACTGCTCGCGCTCGATTCCGGACCCGGTATAGCCGATTTGGGCGAACTCTTCTCGGACGGGTATTCGACGCGCGGAACGCTCGGCATCGGTCTCGGAGCGGTAAAACGCTTTGCAACCTCCCTCGATGCGCACTCCGTTCCGGGCCGCGGCACCGCGATCGTTGCGACGTTTTGGAACTCGCGCACCCCGGGCGCGAATCCGGCGGTCGCGGCGTTAACCCGTCCCATGGACGGCGAAACGGTTTGCGGCGACGCATGGGCTGCGCGCGAGCCCGGCACTTCGACGACGCTGATGCTTGCGGACGGACTCGGCCACGGTGAACTCGCAGCGATGGCCGCGCGCGAAGCCGTGCGTGCATTCCAAGATCGAGCCGACGTGGACGACGTCGTCGCGTTGCTCGAACACATCGGAGCAGCGCTTCGGCCGACGCGCGGCGCAGCGGTCGGAATCGTCAAGATCGAGCGCGACATCGAACGCGTAACGTTTGCCGGCATCGGCAACATCGCCGCGTGGATCGACGACGGCGAGCAGCGGCGCGGCCTGATCTCCGCGCCCGGCATCGCCGGCGCGCCCATCAAGCGAATTCGCGCTATCGAAGCGGCGTTTCCGAAACACTCCGTCTTGGTCATGCATTCGGACGGCTTGAGCACGAAGTGGGACCTCAATCAGTATCCCGGTCTTCGAACGCGCGACCGCCGGCTTATCGCAGCGACACTCTTCCGCGACGCCGGCATTCACCATGACGATGCGTCTATTTTAGTGGCATGAGCACGCGGCTGGGCACCATCGCGATCAATCGTCCCGAAGATGTCTTCGCGCTGCGTCAAAGCGGTCGCGCGGCATGCGCGGTTCTGGGTCACGACGAGGCGGACCAGGTGCGGTTCGCAACCGCGCTAAGCGAGTTGGGACGCGAAACGCTCGTGCATAAAACCGGTGCGACGGCGAGGTTCGTCAACTATTCGGATACGGATATCGGCATCGAGATCGAACGGTTTCCGCGTGCCGGTTTAGCAAAAGGGGGCGGCTTCGATGCCGCTTCGCGTCTGGTCGACGATATCCGCGTGACCGACGAGACGCCGGAGACTGTAACGGTGATGCTGCGGCGCGCAGCATCGCCGCGAACCGGCAGAGTCGATGCCGCCGCGCTCCGCGAAGCCGTGGCTCCGTCCGCTCCATTCGAGCCGCTCGAAAATCTGCGCATCGAAAACGGCGACCTGATTCGCACACTGAACGAATTGCGCGAACGCCGCGACCAGCTCGTGCAACTCAACGCCGAACTGGAAGAAACGAATCGCGGCGTCATGGCGATGTACAATCAGTTAGCGGGCGAATTGGAGGAAACCAACCGCGGCGTCGTCGCCTTATATGCCGAACTAGACGACAAGAGCGCGCGCTTGAACGAAGCAAATCAAGCGAAGAGCCGCTTCTTGGCAAGCGTGAGCCACGAGCTTCGCAGCCCGGTCAACTCGACACTGGGGCTGCTCCGCATCATGCTCGATCCGCAAAGCGATCCGCTTACCGTCGAACAACGCAAGCAGCTCTCGCTGATGTCGAAATCGGCGAACGAACTGCTGCAACTCGTCAACGCGCTGCTCGACCTTGCGCGCGCCGAGTCCGGACGGCTGCAGCCGGAGATTTCGGAGATTCAGATTGACGAAGTTTTCTCGGAGTTGCGCGGTTCGCTGAAACCGCTTGCGCGCGAAGGCGTCGACCTCACGTTCAGCGCGCCCGAGGGCATATCGATCCAAAGCGATCGTCTGCTTTTCACGCAAGTGATCCGCAATCTCGTTACGAACGCGCTGAAGTTTACGCAAGAAGGCTATGTCGCCGTACGCGTGCAGTTTCCCACACCGTACGAGATCGAAATTTCGGTCGAAGATACCGGCATCGGCATCGCACCCGAGAATCAAGAAAAGGTTTTCGAGGAGTTCTTCCAAGTACGCGGACCGCTTCAGGCCGATCACAAAGGCAGCGGCTTAGGCCTTCCCTACGCCAAGCGCGTGGTGCAGGCACTCGGCGGAACGCTTTCACTTGCGAGCGTTCCCGGGCAAGGCAGTACCTTCAGTGTTTTGCTGCCGCTTCAATGGCAGGCGCTCCTGAGCGCCCGCGAAACGCCGCCGACCGGAACAGTGCAGGACGTAGAAATCGAAACCGCGCTCATCATCGACGACGATGCCGGCTTCCGCGCTGCCCTTCGCGGCATGCTGCAAGGCATTGCGGCTCGCATCTTCGAGGCAACGTGCGGCCGCGAAGGACTGGAGATGATGCGCCGGCACTCCCCCGACATCGCATTCATTGACTTGCGGATGCCCGATATCGATGGAGCCGACGTCCTCGCCGAGATGAACGCCGATCCCGATCTGCGCCGCATTCCGGGCGTTATCGTGACGTCGACGGAGATCGACTTGGGAAATCTCGGAACGCTTGGCCTGGCTTCCGCGCTTCTTGGCAAATCGCAGGTCAACAAAGACAAACTGCGCACCGCCGTCATAAACGCCTTTAAGAAAACGGAGACCGCGCAATGATCGCGGTTCAATCCGATTTGCCGCACCGCGTACTCGTCGTCGACGACTCGGAAAGCAATCTGTACGTCATCTCGACTTGGCTGCGCCGGGCCGGTTACGAAGTCACCGAAGCCCGCCTCGGAAAAGAAGCGCTGGCATTGATGGCCCAAACCGCTTTCGATCTCGCGATACTCGACGTGAACCTTCCCGACATGAGCGGCTATAAGGTCTGTGAAGAGATCAAGGCGGTCAATGGAAGCGCACTTCCCGTCTTGCACATTTCGTCTATGTCGACAAGTTCCACGGATCGTTCCGAAGGATTGCGGCGCGGCGCTGAAGGCTACTTGGTGGAACCGGTCGAGCGCGAAGAACTTATCGCGACCGTAGAGGCGCTCATGCGTGCGGCGTCGGCGCAAAAGACTGCCGTCAAACTTTCGACACAACTCCAGCGGCTAAACGAAGCCGCGGACGTGCTGAATAACACCGCAGGTACGCGCGCGTTACATACCGCCATCGCGGAACAAGCGTCGCTGTTATTCGATACCGCGGCACTGGTCGCTATCGATTCCGAAGACGGCGCGGAGATCGCGTTCGCGCCGAACGGAAAAGCGTCCCGGCTGCCTGCGGCCGACGCATCCAAGGTCACCGCCGGCCTTTTGACCGCGGCGCGCGCCGCCGAGCGCGTCGACGGTGCACTCGTTAACGCAGCCGTGCCGCAGCTGCCCGCGCCCGGCGCGTACTTCGGCGGCGATATCACCGGCGAAGGCTCCGGCTTCGTGCTCATCCACGTGCCGAAGATCTCGCTGTATTCGCCGGAAGACGCCCTGCTGTTTTCGGCGTTTGCACGAGCCGCCACGACGGCGCTGCGCAACGCCCGTTCTTACGATATCGAGCGCCGGATCGCGCTCAAACTGCAGCAGAATCTTTTGCCTCATGCCGTATCGGCGGTTGCCGGTTTGGAGATCGTAACGCGCTACGCCGCGGGCGCCGCGCACGTCGAAGTCGGCGGCGACTTTTACGAAGTGTTCGCGCTGGACGAGCAGCGCGTAGTCGTTGCTATCGGAGACGTCGCCGGCCATTCGCTGGAAGCGGCGACGATCATGGCGCAACTGCGCACCGCAATCCGCTGCTTTGCAATCGAGGGACATGCGTCCGATGCCGTCGTCGAGCGCTTGAACCGCGTTTTGATGTCACTTCATCCCACGATCACCGCGACGGTCTGTTTGGGAATCTACGATGCGCAGAGCGGCGAGTTCGCGTTTGCAAATGCGGGCCATGTGCCGCTGCTGTATCGCAAGGCCGGCGTCTGGTCCGTGCTGCCGTTGGGAGGCACGCTGCTCGGCCTTGAGGGACCGCCTCCGCCCGTTCAACGCGTAACTGTCGATGAGGGCGACGTCTTGTTGTTCTATACCGACGGATTGGTGGAGCGCCGCGGCGAGAACATCGACGCGGGGATAAGGCGTCTGGTAGAAACGGCGTCCCGTCACGAGCGCCTGGCCGACGTATGCGACGCGCTTCTGCGCGAGGCCGGCAGCGACATCGACGACGATATCGCCATCGCGGCGCTTCGCCGGACCTAACGTGCAGGTGCTCCGCCGGGCCCATACAAAGCCTTGCGGATGCTCGAAACTACTTTGAGGCGCATCCTTTTTGCGTTGTGCGCCGGCGCCATGATCTCGGGCTGCTCCAACACTTCCAGCCCGGCTCCTACCACGCCCACCGTTGCAAACATCTCCGGTGATTACACCGGAACGGTCACGGATTCGGTTCACGGGAACTACACGGCGACGGCCACGCTCGCACAACATTCGAGTACGGCCGGCGGCACGATCGCGCAACAGCAAGCCGGTGCCGTTACGGACGCGCAAGTCATTCTTTCGATCGGCGCTTCAAACGCGGTTAGCGGAACGATGGTCGTCGATTATGTCAACGGAACGACGTGCACGTTCGGCACGACCGGAACGTACAACAGCG
>DASSRQ010000190.1:0-17976 GCA_035701665.1 Vulcanimicrobiaceae bacterium | reverse complement strand
GGCACGTCTCTTCGAGCGGCGTGAGCGTATCGTAGCGGTGGCACTGATACAGGTCGACGTAGTCGACTTGCAGCCGCCGCAGTGAATGATGCAGCTGATCGCGCACGTGTTTGCGCGAGAGGCCTCGTTCGTTCGGCGTGTCGCCCATGGGGAAGTAGACTTTCGTCGCGAGGACGAGCGCATCGCGGTTCAGATCCTTGAGAATCGGACCGAGCACTTCTTCAGCCGCGCCTCGCGCATACACGTTCGCAGTATCGATGAACGTGATGCCGCGTTCCCACGCGCGCATGACGCAATCGCGCGCGGTATCCGCGCCGACGTTGCCGCCGTACGTGAGCCACGAGCCCAAACCGACGACGGACACCTGCAAACCGGAATGACCTAAACGGCGGTATTTCAAGACGAAACTCCTTTGGGGTTCGGAACCAGCACCCGGAGGGCGCGCGGAAGCACTTCGAACGTTGCGGGCGTCATGCCGGCGGGCTCGCCGTCGGCGGTAACGTGGTGCGGACGGTGTGTCTGCACTTGAAACACCGGCGCGCGCCGCGTGCGCAGTCCCTGCCCGGGCGACGCGTCGCGGCGCAAGATTTTTCCCGCCAGCGGCACGGCTTGCGTCCAACTGCGCACCTCGACGCTGTACAGGTCCAGCCAACCGTCGTCGAGGGAAGCATCGGGGCGTTCGATGACCCCGCCGAAACGCGCGTTGTTCGCGATCGTAATCTGCAGCGTGCGAAGACGTTCGCTGCGCCCGCCGTATCGCACGTGCGCGAAGAACGGACGCGTCTCGCGCAGCGACTGCAGCGTCGTCATCGCTACGCCTAAGAATCCGAATCTCTGCTTGACGTCCGGCGTCTGCCGGCGCGCAATACGCGTCGAGATGCCGATGCTCGCTTCGTTGACGAAGTGCACGCCGTTGACACGCCCGACGTCGATGCGCCGTTCGCTGCCGTTCGCGATGACTTCACACGCTTCGTGCACGTCGAGCGGAATGTCGAGCGATCGCGCGAGATCGTTGAAGGTTCCGAGCGGCACGATTCCCATCGGCAGATCGCGCTCGAGCGCGAGCGGAACGGTACGGACGATCGTTCCGTCACCGCCCGCCGCAATAACGGCGTCAAAAGGTCCGGCATCGGCGTTCCGTTCGCACTGTACGCCTGCGTCTTCAAGCGCACGGCAAACGGCGTCGCCGTCGCGGATACCGCGTCGCGAACGCGAGTTGAGAACGAGTAGCGCGTGCACCGGGCGCGCTGTTCGTCGGAATGTCGAACCGCGCCTACTCGCCCCGGTGAGCGCGTACTTCGCGAATCTCGCGTTCCCGGCCGCGACGCGTAATCGCTCCGGCGAGTTCCATGGCGAACTTTTGCAATGCGTGACGCGCCACGCGGCCGAGCACCGCGGCGTCGATCATCGCACCGATTTGCTGCATCGGAGGCGTATATTCGCCGCCGATCCAAAGCGTCGATGACGACGGCCCGTTTGCATCAGCTCCGGCTTGTCCCTCGAACATCGGAAACGCCTCGGCATGTCGCTGTGCCCGAATCGTGATCGGAAACACCGACGGCGTTTCGAACCGTTGACTGCCGATCTCCAGATCGATCGGCACGGCCACATAACCGACGTCGGGAAACCCGAGCTCGAGCAGGTCGACGCGCAGCGTCTTAATCGCAACGAGCGAGTCGCGCATTACGGCGACCGCGCTGACGGGCGGCAGCGACAACTGTTGTTGAACGGTGATCTCCGGCATGGTGCAGCTCCTCCGGATAAGCCTTTACCCTGCGCCCTATCGCATACGCTACGCCGCCGCCGGCAACAACGCTTTCCAAGTAGGCGAGCGGTAGAAATCTGACGAGGAACGAACGTGCGGACCCATGCGCAAGCCGTTGATTGCCGCGGCACTGGGGTGGGGACTCGACGCGTTCGACTTCTATCTCTACGTCTACGCGCTGCCCCTCATCTTGACCGCATTCCACATCGGAAACGCCGCGGGTGGACTTCTTGCGACGTACACGCTTGCCGCCAGCGCTATAGGCGGCGTCGTAATGGGCATGGTCGCCGACCGCATCGGACGAGCGCGAACGCTGGCGATCTCCATCGCGTGGTATGCAACGTTCACGTGCCTGTGCGGCTTCGCGCAATCATACGCGCAGCTTGCCGTGCTTCGCGCGTTCGAAGGGTTCGGTTTCGGCGGAGAATGGGCCGTCGGTTCCGTGTTGATCGCCGAATGGTCCGCCGATCGTACCCGCGGACGCAACCTCGGGTTCGTGCAGAGTTCGTGGGCACTCGGATGGCTTGCCGCAAACATCGCGGCACAAATCGTTTTAGCAACGATTGCGCCGCAAACGGCGTGGCGCGTTTTGTTTTTTATCGGCGTACTGCCGGCAATAGCCGTGTTCTACGTCAGGCGGAACGTCAACGATGCCCCGCTGTTTCAAGCGCAGCGCCGCTTCGCGTTTCACGAACTGTTTTCGCGAACACTCCGGCTCAGGACGCTGCTTGCATCGCTGCTTGCCGCCGGAGCGCAAAGCGGATACTACGCCATCTTCACGTGGCTTCCGACCTACCTGCACGCCCAGCGGCATCTGCCCGCAGTCAGCACCGGAAATTTTTTATACTTCGTCATCGCGGGAGCGTTTGCGGGATACATCAGTGCCGGCTACATCAACGATGCGATCGGACGGCGTAAGACGTTTGGAATCTTCGCAGTTTGTTCGGCGATCGTCGTTCCGGTCTATCTGCATTGGGTATCCGCGGATTGGCAACTCTATATCGCCGGGCCGCTCCTGGGCTATTTCGCGTCGGGCATCTTCAGCGGCTTCGGTGCATTCTTGAGCGAGCTGTTTCCGGGCAGCGTTCGCGGAACCGCGCAGGGCTTTTGCTACAACGCGGGGCGCGGCGTTGCGGGCTTTGCACCGGCGCTCATCGGCTGGCTGTCGGCGCGGGCGAACATCGGCGAGGCGATGACGATCGTTGCGGTATGTGCGTATGGCCTCGTCGTGCTTTCCGCGTTTGCATTGCCTGAAACGCGCGCGGCCGCACTATCGCCGGAACCGGCTTCGGCTTAAAACAAATAGCGCGGAACGCGCGCTGCATACGTGCGGAACGCGTCGCCGTAACGTTCCCGCAGAAACGATTCTTCGCGTAAGACTTGCCGGTGGAACAGCGCAAAACCGGCTGCAACGTAGAGCAGCAGTACCGGATGCGGAAAGATGAGGAACTCGCCGCACAAGACGAACGCGAACCCAACGTAGATCGGGTTACGTGTTCGTGCAAAGATGCCGTTCGTCACGAGTTCGCCCGGTTTGCCGGTGTCGATGCCGATGCGAAAACTGGTGCCGAAATCGATAATCGCAAGCCATAGCACGACAAGTCCCGCCAAACACAGCGCGACGCCGAGCCACGCCGCGGCTACCGACGAAAAGAACGCGCGATTCGCAAATGACGGCCAGCCGAACGCATGCGCGAAGATCAAATAGAAATAAAGCAGCGCGAACGGCGGAATGAAAAAATCGGTCTTATCGATCTCGCCGAACTTTGCGGCTTGCACGCCTGCGCGGCGCAGCACGACGACCCGCGTCAACACGCTTGCCATCAACACGACGATGACGACGGCCCCTACTATTGCAGCCATTCTTTATAAACTATCGGCAGCGTGACCGACGCGCCGTTTCTGCTCTTTAGCGCTCTGCGTGAACGAGGCGCCGTTTGCCGCCGCGTGCATCGCGGCACGCAAGGCAAACGTCAACGACGTTCGCGCAAGCGATAAAAGCAGAAACTGCCCAGAAAGGGACTCGAACCCCCACGACCTTGCGGCCACTGGTACCTGAAACCAGCGCGTCTACCAATTCCGCCATCTGGGCATGTCAGCACCCTTCAACAGCCTGCATCAGCCGAAGGCCATTAGGCCGTAGTCCTGAGGCATCGAAGGAGGACCGAGCCCGATTCTACCCGCAACCCGTCAGCCCTTTTTCCGGTTGGTGCGAGCACCATGTCTGCTGCAGTACAGTTCCTAGCGGATCCCTCGCACCTCGACGCTTACTCGCTTGCGGTTACACATGCCGCAAAAACCGTTAGCCCGTCGGTGGTCTCTATTGAAGTTCGCAATGGCCGTCGCGGCGGCAACGGCTCGGGCTTCATCTTCACACCCGACGGCTATATCCTGACCAACAGCCACGTGGTGCACGAGGCGGAGCACATTACGGTTGGCCTGCTCGACGGCCGCGAACTTCGGGCGCACGCGCGCGGGGAAGACCCGCACTCGGACCTAGCCATCGTGAAGGTTGACGCTCCCGACCTCATTCCGGCGGCGCTGGGCGATTCGTCGGCGCTGCAGCCCGGCCAGCTGGTCGTCGCGGTCGGAAATCCGTTGGGGCTGCAATACACCGTTACCGCCGGCGTGGTAAGCGCCCTTGGACGCTCGCTGCGCGCCCAATCCGGACGCCTGATCGACAACGTCATTCAAACCGATGCGGCGCTCAATCCGGGCAACTCCGGCGGACCGCTCGTCAATGCGGACGGCGAGGTCGTGGGCGTGAATACCGCAGTCTTTCCGGGTCAGGGACTCTGCTTTGCGATTGCGGTGAACACGGCGAAGTTCATCGGCGGCCTGCTGATGCGCGACGGCCGCGTGCGGTACGGCTATCTCGGCATCGCCGGACAGAATATCGAACTGCCGCGCCGCCTCGTGCGGCTGCACGATTTGGACGATTCGCGCGGCGTTTTGGTTATCTCCGTCGAGCCCGGAAGTCCCGCGGAGACGGCCGGACTGCGCGAAGGCGACGTTCTCATCGAATTCGAAAGCCGCCCCGTACGCGACATGGACGATCTGCACCGGCGCATGACGGTGATCGATCTAAGCCGCAGTTACCGCTTGACGATCGTACGCAGAAGCGAACGGCTCATGCCGCTCGTCCTCCCAATCGAGGCGCCATGATACGCAAACTCCTACCGATCCTGGGCATCACGTTCGTCGACATTCTCGGTTTCAGTATTTTGATTCCGAGCTTGCCGTTTTTGGCGACCGATCTGCACGCTTCGCCGTTTACGATCGGCGTTTTGTTTTCCACGTTTTCGCTTTGCCAATTGATTGCCGGGCCGGTCTGGGGAAATATCTCGGATCGCATCGGCCGCAAAGGCGTGTTGATCGTCAGTCAAATCGGCGCGACGATCGGTTGGGCAATGCTTGCGTACGCGCCGACGATTTGGTTTATCTTTCTGGCGCGCATCGTGGAAGGCGTATCCGGCGGCAATATCGGCGTGACGCAAGCGTACGTGGCAGATCTGGTTACGCCGAAAGAGCGTGCGCGCGCGTTTTCGTACATCAGCGCCACCTTCGCTGCGGGCATGGCGTTCGGGCCGCTTATCGGCGCCGCATTCCTTCGCTACGGGCATTCGGCGCCGTTCTTGGCCGCCGCCGCTTTACAACTTCTGACGTTGATCATCACCGTCATCATGCTGCCCGAATCGCGCGCGAAAACCGACGAACCCAACGTCGGTTACAAAGAGATTCTTCGAACGTTCCAAAATGGCGAACTCTCGCCGCTGCTCTGGCAAAAACTCGCGCTTGCACTCTCGCTATACGCTTGGTTCAGCGTTATCACGCTGTATATGATTTACCAGCTGCATTTCTCGCAGGGGCAGACGTACTATTTCTACTCGATCTTTGCCGTGCTGAACGTGATCGCGAATGTAGGCGGCGTGGGACGGGCGTCCGACAAGTTCGGCGATCGCACGATGGCACTGATCGGCATCGGCTCGCTCGTTGCCGCATTCGCGTTAGTGCCGTTTGCGCACGAGTTTCTATTCATGATTCCGATCATGGCGCTGTTCAGTGTCGGCATGGCTTTCGCGAACACCGGCTTGACGGCGCTTATCAGCGGCACCGTCGACGAACGGCGCCAAGGAACGGTGCTCGGCGTGACGTCGTCGCTCGATTCGCTTTCGGGCATCGTGTCGCCGCCGATCAGTACGGGTCTGCTCGGGCGGTTCGGCTCGCCGTGGGCATCCGCGGCATCCCTGTTCTTTGCGGTGATCGCTTTTGCGCTCGGCCTGCGCGTGCACACCAACGAAAAGCGCCGCGGACGTGCCGCGGCGCAAACGGTTCCCGAAACCGGAAGTTAAGCGCTCTTCTTTTTGCGCTTGCCCGTCGATTTCGACGGCGTCGCACGGTGAGCGGCCCGCTTGGGCGCGGCCGCACCGCGCGCGGCACGCTGCTTCTTGCTCTCTTGCAAGCTTTGCTGCAGCACGTCCATGAGGTTGACGACTTTGCTGCGCGAGGGCGCCTTCTTCGGCGCGGGCAACTCTTTGCCGGCCGCACGCGCTTCGATCATCGCCATCATCTCGTCGTGATAGCGGTTCGTGAATTTATCGGCTTCGAACTCGTCGACGCTCATCGCGTCGATGAGCATCTTGGCCATCTTCATCTCGGGTTCGGGCAGTTTGATATCGCCCGGAAAATCCAGATCGGACTGCTCGACCAACTCGTCGGCCCAATGCATCAGTTCTAAGACTAAGGCATTGCCGCTCGGCTTGACTGCGGCAATGGTTTCCTTCGTGCGGATAACGACGCGCGCGATCGCCACTTTACCGGCCTTCTCCAGCGCTTCGCGCAGCAGCGCGTAGGCGTGGCGGCCTTGTTTGGTCGGCTCGAGATAGTACGGCTTGTCGAAGTACATCGGATCGATCTTCTCGAGTTCGACGAACTCCAGAATGTCGACGCTCTGGGTCGCTTCCGGATTGACTTTCTTGAAGTCTTCGTCGGTGAGAATGACGTACTCGCCCTTCTCGTATTCGTAGCCTTTGACGATCTCGTCCCACGGCACCGGCTTGCCGTCTACCGAACAGACGCGCTCGTATTTGATGCGGCCTTCGTCTTTCGCATGCAGCATGTTGAACGACAAATCGTTGGTGCGCACGGCGGTGAACAACTTGACCGGGATGGTTACCAATCCGAAGTTAATCGCCCCTGACCATATCGCGTGAGCCATGAGTCTTCGAAATTCTCCCTCCGGCATCCGAGCGCCGGACCACCATTATACCCTAGCGGTCTAGCCTGCTTGCCCGGCTGTGTTTACCAGGCCTTGGCCGCCGCTTTCAGCGCCTTTTCCAGCGCGGCCGGCTTCCATGCGCGCCCCGACCATAAGTCGCCCTCGCTTTTCAGGCGCGAGGGCGCCGTCTTTATCGTCCATTGCCCGATGACGGCTTCCGGAGTGCCGCGTTTGCGGCGCATCGCTTCGACTTCGCTCCAATCCAGCGGCATCGAAACCGGTGCGCCGTCGCGCGCGCGCACGACGTACGGCGGCACGACGGTTTTGCCGCGCCCGACCTGCACGTAGTCCAGGTACACCGAGGTCTTGGGTCGCTTCGAAACACTGCGTTCGAGCGTGGTCGTCTCCGGCAGAAGGCCGTTGATGCGGTGCGCAACGATCTCGGCCAGCCGTTTTGCCGTGTCGTAATCGTATTGACTCTTGAGCGGAATGACGACGTGCAAACCGGATCCGCCCGAGGTTTTCACGAGTGTCGGCAAACCGATCGCAGCGAGCTCGTCGCGGAAGGCGAGCGCGACCTCCGCAAGCGTCTTTGTCGTCGTCTTCTCACACGTATCGAGATCGAACAGCACGTAGTCCGGCTTGTCGATCGAGGGCACGTGCGAATACCAGACGTGCAGCACGATCGACGCAAGGTTTGCGCACCACACGAGCGTCGCCTCATCGTTGCAGAGCAGATAGGCGACTTTGCGCGAGTTTTCGTCGGCCGCAAGCGAGACGGTCGGGATCCACTCAGGCTTGTATTTCGGCGCTTGTTTTTCGAAGAACGTCTGCTCGTCGATTCCGTCGGGCCAGCGCTGCAGCGTAAGCGGCCGGTCTTCCAAATGCGGCAGCAGCCACTTCGAAACGGCACGGTAGTATGCGATCAGATCGCCTTTCGTGTAGCCGTCGCGCGGCCACAGCACCTTTTCCAAGTTCGAAAGGTTGAGATCGTGCCCGCCGATCGTTACCGCATGCGTGGTACGCGAGGCCATTACGCCACTTCGTCCGTATCGACGGCACGCTCGCGCTTGCAACTCTTCGGCGGCTTATCGACGCGCAGCCCCAAAAACGCCGGCTGCCGCATGAAACCGTCGCGGGTCCATTCGGTAAAGCGGATCTGTGCGACGAGTTTGGGTTCGACCCAATGCGGTTTTGTGTTTGCTTCGACTTTATTGACGAACGGTGAGGTTTTACGCTCGATCGCTTTGAGCTGCTTTGTCAAATCGCCGAGCAACTTTTGGCTGAAGCCGGTGCCCGCGTGGCCCACATAGTGCAACTCCTTGCCGTCGTACAATCCCAGCAGCAGCGAACCGAAGCCGGAACGGCTGCCTCGCGGCTCGGTGAAGCCGCCGATCACGCACTCTTGTTCGAGCTGCGCTTTGATCTTCACCCAATCGCGCGTGCGCCGCTCGACGTAAGGCGACTCCATCTTCTTGCCGATGATGCCTTCCAGCCGCCGTTTTTCGGCTTGCGAGAAGAGCGCGCAGCCGCGTTGTTCCACGTGTTTCGAAAACATTACGAGCTCCGGATCCGCTATGCACCGCTCCAAAAGTGCTTTGCGTTCGATGAGCGGCTCCTTACGCAGATCTTTCCCGTCCGCGTACAGCAAATCGAACGCGACGAACGTCAGGTGCGCGGCGCTGCGCGTCCCGGATCGTTTGCTGCTGAGCGACTCTTGCAGCCGTTGAAACGACGAGCGCCCTTGCGCATCGAGACTGACGATCTCGCCGTCGACGACGATGGGCAACGTGGTAAACGCCTTCGCAAGTCCTTCGAACTGCGGAAACTTTCCGAGAAAATCCAGTCCGTTGCGCGAGACGAGTTCGACGAAACCGTCTTCGTGAACGGTGCAGATCGCCCGGTAGCCGTCCCACTTCACCTCGAACAGCCACTCGGGATCGTCGAAGGGCTCGTCAACGAGCGTCGCCAGCATCGGCGTTTTCACGACGGGGAGCTTATCGCGCTTTATCTTTTTTTTTTGCGCGGCCTTGCGAACGGTGGCAGCAGTTTTCTTTGACGACACCCAGTGCGGCGCTTTCGGATCGTCGGCGTACGACTCGACGGTACGCCCCGTCTTTACGGACTTGTTGTCTTTCTCGACGCTGTATTTCGGATCGACGTATTCGTCGTGGTCTTTTATCAGCAGCCACGGATCGCCGCCCTCGCCGCCGCGGCCTTTGATGCGCACCAGCGTAAACTCGCCCTGCATCTTCTTGCCGTGCATGACGAACTTGATCTTACCCGCGCCGATCTCGGCAGCGGCGTCGTCGCCTTCAACGAGTTCGTACGTGCCTTCATCCCAAACGATCACTTCGCCCGCGCCGTAGTTGCCGTCGGGAATGATGCCCTCGAACCTGCGGTAGTCCATGGGATGATCCTCGACGTGCATCGCCAGACGCCGGTCTTTCGGATCGAACGACGGGCCCTTAGGAATGGCCCACGATTTGAGGACGCCGTCCGCCTCTAAGCGGAAATCGTAATGCAGCCGCGACGCGCGGTGCTTCTGGATGACGAACCGCAGTTTGCGGCCGCTGCGCTTTTGCGCGCCGCGCGGTTCGGGCGTGTCGGAGAAGTCGCGTTTTTGGTGATAACGCTGGAGCGAGCCGGCCTCCCGTGGAGACCGGCTCGCACCGCTTCGTTTTGCCGGCATTATGCCGTTATGTTAAACCCGGGCGCCTCTTCCCGTCAGAAGATTCCAAATGAGTAGGATAATCGCAATGACGATGACGATGTGGATGATCGAGCCAAGGTGGAACACCGCGAAGCCGAGCAGCCAGAAGATGAACAGAATGACGATAATCGTCCAAAGAATGCCGCCCATGGTTTAGTGTCCTCCGCCGGACGATCCGCCCGGATTAGTGCCAGTAGTGGTCGTCGTGGTCGATCCGGTGCCTGAGTTACTCGTCGTCGAACTCGCCCACGGATGCAGAACGAAGACTGCGATGATGATTGCTACCAGAACGACAATAACGATGCCGAGCGCCGCAGCGCCGCCTCCAGAATCGCCATCCTTTACAACAACCGGTCCGTCAGCCATACAGGTTCTCGCTCCTTTCGATTTGCAGTGGCCGAGTTATACCCACCTTGCAAGCGGTTCCACTCATGCCGCCGAAATTAGGGGCCGCATGTCTGCGGCCGGGATCGTGCTCTCTCTCATCATTTCCCTGGTTGCGGTGTATCGTAGCAGGCAAGCCGTTCCTACTTACTACGAGGGCGAGGTGTACGGCATGACACCCGCCGTGCACCGCCGGTACGCGCTCGTCTCGTTGTGCTTTATGGCGGCGTTCGCCGCATCGATTGCCGTCCGGTCGATCCCGGTTGTGCCGCTTTTGGGCGGGTACGTCATCTTTATGGTCTTCTATCTGTCATCGTTTGCGCGCGGATACGGGGAGTAACATGCATTTTTCACCGCGCCCGAACCGCGCGCACGAGATCGACTGGCAGCCGTGGTCCGCAGCCGCCTTCGATCGCGCCCGCGCGGAAAATAAGCCCGTACTGCTCTCGATCTCCGCGGTGTGGTGCCACTGGTGTCACGTGATGGACGAGACCAGTTACTCCGATCCCAACGTCATCGCGGCGATCAATGCGGACTACGTTCCGGTACGCGTCGATAACGATCGCCGCCCGGACGTCAACGCGCGGTACAATCAAGGCGGATGGCCGACGACGGCCTTTCTGACGCCCGACGGCGCACTAATGGCCGGCGGTACGTATCTGCCGCCGCCGCAGATGCTCGGTGCGCTCGGGCAGATTCGAGATTTCTATCGCGAGAACCGCGAGCAGATCCACGAACGCGCCCAATCGATCCGCAGCGAGCGCGCGTCGCGCACGGCGCAGCCGGGCGACGTCGGCGCAGGCATCGTCGCGGTTGTCCTCCATGCGATCGAAGCGCAGTTCGATGAAGAGTACGGCGGATTCGGAATGGAGCCGAAGTTTCCGATGACCGACGTGCTGGAGTTGCTGCTCCAAGAATGGCGGGTGCAGCGCAGCCAGCGGCTTTACGACATGCTGGCTCGCACGCTGCTCGCGATGAGCTCGGGCGGAATGTACGACCATGTCGAAGGCGGCTTTTTCCGCTACTCGACGACCCGCGATTGGTCGGTGCCGCACTTCGAAAAGATGAGCGAGGATCACGGAGCGCTTCTGCGCATTCTCGCTACGCTTGTGCGCGAGACGCGTAATCCGCAGTTCCGGGCGACGCTGACCTCGGCGTGCACGTACGTACGCACGGTGTTATTGAACGGCGATTCAGGACTTTTCGCCGGCAGCCAGGACGCCGACGAGGCGTACTTTGCGCTGCCGCTGGAAGAACGCAAAAAGCTGCAAGCGCCGTACGTCGACCGCACGTCCTATAGTAATTGGAGCGCGGGTCTAGCTGCGGCGTTCGTCATGGCCGGGAACGTTCTTGAAGACGACGCACTGCTCGGGATCGGGATACGCGCGCTGGACGCCCTGCACGCGTTGCGCGATGAAAACGGTTTGCTCTTTCACGTGCTCGAGCCCGGCGCCGAGCCCACGATTCGCGGTCTGTTGACCGATCAGGCGGCGTACCTGCGCGCATTGTTGGACGCACACGGCGAAACCGGCGAGCCGCGATTCTTCGAACGCGCATGCGAGATGGCGGATGAAATCGTCGCGTCGTTTGCTGCCGGCGGCGGCGGATTCTACGATCACGCATCAATCGAAGAGCAGATCGGCAATCTCGATTTGCGCGAGCGCCCGCTCTCCGACAACGCCGTTATTGCCGATTGTTTCCTTCGGCTGGCCGCGTTAACGCACGAGGGACGGTTTCGCGAACTCGCGCATGCTACGTTGGCGTATTACGCGCAGGCGTACGAACGAAGCGGCATCTTTGCTGCGGCATATGCCCGCGCAGTGCGCCGTTATACGCAGCCTGCAGCCACCTTGGAGATCGCCGGCGCGCCGGACGAAACGCGGGATCTGCGCGAAGCCGCGCTGCGGCTGCCGGTGCCGCTACTTGCAATACGAACGGGGGCGCCGCACGACGGCCAAGAGTCCGCGCATGCCTACTATTGCATCGGCGAACAGTGCGCGCCGCCCGCCGCATCGGCAACCGAACTGCGGGCAGCGTTCGAGGCGCTGACGCCGGCCTAGTTTCCCGTCCGGACGAACACGTTCCAAACCCAGATGCCGTAACTGCTGGCAAGGACCGAGTATGCAATCAACACCTTCGTCCACGCGCGCATGCCTTGCCGCGCCGCAAAGATCGTCAAGACGAACAGGAACGGAATGAAATCGAGCGCGTGGCGCATGCCGTACTGCGCGAAGCCGTTCACGTAGTAGACGAAGTTCGGCGCGGCGGTAAGAATCGCGGCGATCCACATTGCCGCAACTTCGGCACCGATCTTCCGCGTGAAGAACGCATAGATCAGGGCAGGCGACGTCCACGTGAGCGCGACACCGGCAACCGACGGAATAACGTATGGGAACTGCGATCGAAAATCGGGATACTGAACGAAGAATGACTGCAGTTCGTACGTGAGGTAGCGCAGTTGGAACGGCGAGCCCACCGGCATGCCCGCGCTGTCTTGGTGGTACCACGCGGTGTAACCGATGTCGTACGGAACGCCCCAGCGCGCGAGGTTGTACCACACCCATAAGCACGCGGTCACGGCAATCACGCCGGCGCCGCCTGCCCACGCGAGCGGACGTCGCTCGCCGTAATGCCACGCCAGCGCCGCATACACCGGAATGACGAGCACGAGTGTAAAGCGTGACTCCGCAGCGCAAACCGCAAACAGCGCGATAAGCCACAGCCGCCGCGCGCCGAACAACTCGAGCAGTGCCAGCAGCGTAAAACACACCGCAGAGACGTGCGCGATAAACCACACGTCGCCGAGCTGCGCGCACCAGAGCAGAGGTGTGCCCGCACCCAACAGCACGCAGAGCCAAATCGTAGCGGAGCGCGAGAGCGAAAACCGTTCGCACAACGCGTATGCCGCACCGATTCCGACACCGAACAACAGCGCCGCAAGGACCGTTTGGTTCGCAGAGCCGGTCAAGGCGATCCACGGCATCAGCAAGATCGCCGGCAGCGGACCTTCGATGATGTAATGCTGTCCGTTGTATGCGAGCGCGTCGATGTAGGCGCCCGGCCAATCGATCCACGCGTGCCCGCCGAGCAACGCTTGCGCGAGCAGCACGTAGTTGTTATACGGCGTCGACCGGAAGTGGCCGGCGGCTAAGGCGACGGCAAACGCGACTGCGCCGGCAATGGCGTAAGCCGGTAGATATCGGGATCGCGGTGTATCCGCTGCGTCCAAAACCCGGTCACTTCCCCGAACAGCGGTCCCACGACGTACACCGGCCGCGTCTTCGTCCACTTCGGAACCCGCCGGGCGTCCTCGCTCAGCCATGCACTATCGACGACGCGGCCGCCCAGACGGTGTTCGACGTATGCGGCATAGGCCAGCGGCGTCGCGTCGATCCATGGAGAGATGAGAATCGCATCGTCCGGCGTTTTCTGGAGAACGCCGGTGATTACCGCCTGCGCGCCATCGTACGTGCGCTGGTCGAACGTGCCGCGGTTGACGATAGCAAGGATGACGCCGAGCGCGAGCGAGCATGCGATGCGCACGAATCCCGGTGCGCGCAGCGCACGGAGAAACGGAGCAAGACCGCAGCCGGCACAGATGCAGACAATCGCAAAACCGATGAGTTGATACCGGCGCGGATCCGCCTCGATGGTATAGGCGAGTGAAAAGGCGGTGGGCACAGCAAACGCCGCGAGCAAGATGACGGCCGTTGCATCGTCGCGCCGCCACAGCACG
Source organism: Vulcanimicrobiaceae bacterium (assembly GCA_035701665.1). Classification (GTDB taxonomy): domain Bacteria; phylum Vulcanimicrobiota; class Vulcanimicrobiia; order Vulcanimicrobiales; family Vulcanimicrobiaceae; genus DASSRQ01. Next base: position 4,160 of record DASSRQ010000190.1, on the reverse strand, counting down.
CCGAACCCGCCGATTGCGAGGAGAACGCCGACAGGCGTGAGTTCGTCGAGCAGGGTGTCGAGATAGCCGGGAATGCCATCGCGATACGTCTCGATGCGCGTGATTCGCGCGAGCGCTCCGCCCGCGCCGTATTCGGAGCCGTTGATCTCCCGCAAAAATCCGCCGCGCGAACTCGGATGATTGTTGTCCCAGAACGCGCGTCCCGGCGGCAGCCCGATCGTACGCGTCGGATCCGCATGAGCCGCGGTGATCTGCGCACTGCGCAGCGGCAGGTACGCATAGAACGCCATGCCGATGGCAACGGCAGCGACTGCAATTGCAATCGCGCGCGGAGTAAACGACCGCAGCCGTTCGGTCAGGACAATCAGCAGTGCGGGCGCGAGCAGCGCCACGACCGGATGCGTAGCGGCGCCGAGCGCAAACGCCAGCATTCCGTAGAAGAGCGTATCCGTGCGCGGCTCGCGCAAATATCGCAGCGCGAAGAAGAGCGCCGCAACTGCGAAGCAGACGGCCAGCGCGTGCACCTCGGCGCGGGTGCCGCGCGTCCATGCCACCCATCCGAACGCAAAAAGCCACGCACTGCCGCATGCGGCCCACCAATCGCCGTCGAGTTCGCGCACGCAGCGTGCAACGAACCACGCAGCCGTGCTCATCGCCAGTGCGCAAAACAAGCCCGCGCGCCACGCGACGGTCCCGAACGGAAAAACGTGTTCGAAGATGCCGGCGAAGATCGTGTAGACGGGAAAGCCCGTCGGATGCATGATCCCGAAGATCCACGGAACCGTTTGCGCTTCGCCCGTATCCCAATACGCCGGCGCGCTCGAGATGCTGCACGCGTAGACCGCGAACGGCACCAGCCACGCAGCCCAGGCGGGGATTAGAACGCGGGCGGCGTTGCCGACGGGAGGGGCCTGGGCCCTTGGAACGTCGATTTCGGAAGTCTCAACGGAAAGCGGTAACCGCTGAAGGTGATGCGTTCGCGCGCACTCTTACCCGCGAGCGTCGCTTCGATGTTCACGACCTGCGGAACCCAATACGCGCCCGACGGAACGAACGTAACGGTACCGTCTCCGCGCGCTCCGGCCGACACCGTGTGAAACCGCACGAGCGACGGCAGGAACGATTTTCCGTCAATCACCATGCCGTCGATCGCAAATCCGTTCGTCGAAGGCGCGTTTGGGACGGCCTTGTAAGCGTACTGCAGCGTCGAACCGCTGCGCGTCGCGCCTTCGAAAAGAAACGTGTACTCGGTAAGACGCGGCGCCAGATTGGAGAGCGTATAACGGTTGCGGTACCGCGAGATGCGAATCGTTTTTTGCTTGGCGCCATCAACGAGCAGCGTTTCGTCGCGAACGAGTTCGCCGCTGCGGTAGATGCGGTGCGTCTGTTCGATCGCCGTCGGGCCCGCTTGCGAAACCGTGTACGAAAAGACGAGCACTTTCGGAGCCGTCAGCCGCAGCATCGTACGCGCATATCGCTGGATCACGATCTGCGAATCGAGCTGCACGGGTGCCGTTACGGCGGCGGCTGCAAGTGCGAGCGCCGGTATCACGCGCCGAGAACGGCCTGTCGGATGGCCGAGACGGCATCTTGCGCGCCCTGCGGATTCTTGCCGCCGCCTTGCGCCTGCGCTGCCTGTCCGCCGCCGCGCCCGTCGACGATCGGCGCAGCAAGTTTGACGAGATTACCGGCGTGCACGCCGGCTTTCACCATGTCGTCGCTGGCGCTCACCAAAATGCTGACCGTTCCGTCGTCTACGCCGGCAAGCGCAATCACGCCGCTGCGAAGCCGCTGACGGATCGCGCTGCTCAGATGCTTGAGCGCCTCGGCATTTGCTTCGTGCACGACCGCGCCGACGAACGTTTTATCGCTCGCGCGTTCCGCCGAATCGACGTACGTTTGCGCGTCCGCCGCCGCCAGGCGCGCTTTGAGCTCGCCGACGGCATTCTGCAGATCTTTGACGTCGCGCTGCAACTTGTTTACGCGTTCGCCCAGCTCTTCGGGCGTCGTCACCAATGCCGACGACAGATCGGCGACGAGTTCTTGTTGACGCGCGGTGAAGTCTTCTGCCGCCTGAGAGACGCACGACTCGATGCGGCGGATGCCGGATCCGATGGAAAACTCGCTCAAGATCACAAACAATCCGAGCTCTCCGGTCGAGTGCGCATGCGTTCCGCCGCAGAACTCGACCGACGGTCCGGCCGTTACGACGCGAACGTTCTCGCCGTACTTCTCGCCGAACATCATAATCGCGCCGCTTTCACGCGCCTGTTCGAGGTTCATCACCTTCGTTTCCAGCGGCGAATCGTCGCGGATCATTTCGTTCACGCGGTGCGCGATGTCGCGTTTCTGCGCGGGCGTCAGCGCGCCGGCCGGCGAGCGAAAATCGAAGCGCATGCGGTCGATGCCGACCCACGAGCCGGCCTGCGAAACGTCCTCACCGAGCACGTCTTTGAGGGCGCGCTGCAGTAAGTGCGCCGACGTGTGATGCCGGCGAATCTCGCGGCGCCAGCTCGCGTGCACGTGCGTGGTGAGCATGTCGCCGGGACGGATCGTTCCGCGGCGCAGCGTTCCGTAATGCACGATCGCTTCGCCTTGGAACTGCGTGTCGGTGACCTCAAACTCGATGCCTTCCGCGCGCAGCACGCCGCGATCGCCGATCTGTCCGCCTTTTTCGGCGTAGAAGGACGAACGGTCGAGAATGATCTGCCCCTCGCTGCCTTCGCGCATCTCGTCGACGAGATCGTTACCGGAGAGTATCGCAACCACTGAGCCGTGGCCGTCCAATCCGTCGTAGCCCAGAAACTCGCTCTTCGTTGCGGGGAGTTCGGCGACCGAAACGACGGCGCGCTTCGCTGCAGCATCCGCGCGCGCGCGTTCGCGCTGCTCGTTCATCGCTTGGTCGAAACCGGCATGATCGACTTGAACGCCGCGTTCCGCGGCAATCTCGCGCGTAAGTTCGAACGGAAAGCCGTGCGTGTCGTGCAGCACGAAGGCATCGCGGCCGGAGATCGTTCCGTCTTTGCCGGCTTGCTCCAACAGATCGTCGAGCATCGTCATCCCGCGTTCCAGCGTGCGGTCGAAGGTCTGTTCTTCGGTGCGCAGCGCACCCTGAATGCGCGAAAGATTCGCGCGCAGTTCGGGGTATCCCGATTCGAGCGAGGTCACGACCGCGGGTACGAGGGTCGTCAAAAAGCCGTCGGGATATCCGAGTAAACGGCCGTTGCGGATCGCGCGGCGGATCAGAAAGCGCAGCACGTAGCCGCGATCGGTGTTGCCCGGATACACGCCGTCGTTGATCAGAAACGTTACGGCGCGCGCGTGGTCCGCGATGATGTTACGCCGCTCGAGTTGATCTTTCGCCGAAAGCGAGGTCGCACCGACCTTCGGCTGCGCGTCGATGAGATCGGTGAACAGATCGGTCTCGTACATCGATACTTTGCCGTTCACAACGGCAAGCATGCGCTCTAACCCGGCACCCGTGTCGATCTGCTTGCGCGGCAGTTCTTCGAGTTTGCCGGCCGCATCGCGGTTGTACTGCTGGAACACGACGTTCCAGATCTCGACGAAACGGTTGCCCTTGTTCGGACCGTCGTCGTCGGGGCCGAGCGCGTTCTGCGCGCCCGTATCGTAGAAGATCTCGGTGCACGGTCCGCACGGGCCGGTAGGGCCCATCGTCCAAAAGTTGTCCTCGTCGAAACGCGAGATCTTCTCGGCCGGAAGCCCGATCTGTTCGCGCCAGATCTTCTCGGCTTCATCGTCGCCCGTGTGCACGGTAACGGCCAGGCGCGCCGGATCCATGCCCAGCGTCTTCGTGACGAACTCCCACGCATACGCAATCGCTTCGGTCTTGTAGTAGCCGCCGAAACTGAAGTTGCCGAGCATCTCCAAGAACGTGCCGTGACGGCCGGTGCGGCCAACGTTCTCGATGTCGCTCTTGGCGCCGGCAACTCGCAGGCAGCGCTGCACCGTGACCACGTTTTGCGCGGGCGCGGGCTCCTCGCCCAAGAACGCGGGGACGAACTGCTCCATACCGGCGATCGTGAAGAGCGTGGTGCTCATCGCGTCGGGGATCAGGCTCGCCGAGTTGACGTGCTTGTGGGTGCGGGACGTAAAAAACTCGACGAAGGCCGAGCGTAACTCTTGACTGCGCATGGGAC
>DASSRQ010000189.1:0-3246 GCA_035701665.1 Vulcanimicrobiaceae bacterium | reverse complement strand
CGGCCGGATCGTGGGCGTCGGGTTGGACTCCGCCGAGGTCGGACATCCGCCTTCGAAGTTTGCAGCGGTGTACGAAAAGGCGCGCGCAAATGGAATGCGTGCGGTCGCGCACGCCGGCGAGGAAGGGCCGCCCGAGTACATTCGTGAGGCGCTCGAAATTCTCAAAGTCGAGCGTATCGATCACGGCGTTCGCATCCTGGAAGATCCGGCGCTGGTAGCGCGCGTAGCGCGCGAGCGAATTCCGTTAACGGTTTGTCCGTTCTCGAACGTGCGGCTCCGCGTCGTGCCCGAGCTGCGGATGCATCCGCTGAAAAAGATGCTCGACGCGGGTCTGATGTGCACCATCAACTCCGACGACCCGGCCTACTTCGGCGGCTATGCGGGCGACAATTTCGCCGGAACCGCCCAAGCACTGAACCTCACGGAACGCGATATCCTTACGCTCGCCCGCAACTCGTTCGAAGCCTCGTTCATCACCCCGGAGCAGAAAGCCGCGTACCTTTCGGCCTTGACGTAGCCGGCTGAAACTGGAACGCCCGCAAGGGGTACAGTGAGCAGTACCGTACGGATTGAAACCGTGGAGGGTGCTCCTGCTGTCTTATAGGGTGAACCGATGGATGTAAACCGTATGACCGAGCGTGTTCAAGACGCGCTCAATGCCGCCTATACGCGCGCATTGCAAGAACACAACACCCAGACGACGCCCGAGCACGTTCTGGCCGCTCTGCTGGACCAGGACCGCGGGATCGCGCCCGATATCATCAAGGCCGCCGGCGTCGACCCGAAGACGCTCGCCGCGAAGACCGATGAAGCCATCGGGCGGCTTCCGCGCGCCACCGGCTCCAACGCCGATCAGGCGACGGTGACCGTGTCGCCGGATCTGACGCGCCTGCTCTCGCAGGCCGACGCCGAGGCCAAGCAGCTGCAAGACGATTACGTCTCCGTCGAGCACTTGCTGCTTGCGCTCACGCAGAATAGCGGCGGCGCCGGGCGGCTGCTGCGCGAATCGGGTCTGACGCGGGATCGTCTGCTGAACGCGCTGCGCGAAGTGCGCGGCAACCAGCGCGTGACCACGCAGAATCCGGAAGGCACTTACAAGAGTTTAGAGCGGTACGGCCGCGATCTGACGCAAGAAGCCGAGCGCGGCAAGCTCGATCCGGTGATCGGCCGCGACGACGAGATCCGCCGCGTCATTCAAGTGCTCTCGCGGCGCACCAAGAACAATCCGGTGCTCATCGGCGAACCCGGCGTCGGCAAGACCGCGATCGTCGAAGGGCTCGCGCAGCGCATCGTGCGCGGCGACGTTCCCGAAGGCTTGAAAGAGAAGCGTATCGTCGCGCTCGATATGGGCGCGCTGATCGCCGGCGCAAAATACCGCGGCGAGTTCGAAGAACGGCTCAAGGCCGTGCTCAAAGACGTGCAGAGCAGCGAGGGGCAGATTCTGCTCTTCGTGGACGAACTGCACACCGTCGTCGGCGCAGGCAAAGCCGAAGGCGCGATGGACGCGGGCAACCTGCTCAAACCGATGCTTGCGCGCGGCGAGCTGCATATGATCGGCGCGACGACGCTCGACGAATACCGCAAGTACATTGAAAAAGACGCGGCGCTCGAACGCCGCTTCCAACCGGTCATGGTGGATCAGCCGAGCGTCGAGGATACGATCTCGATCCTGCGCGGTTTGAAAGAAAAATACGAAGCGCATCACGGCGTGCGTATCAAAGACTCCGCACTCGTATCGGCTGCGGTGCTGTCAAACCGCTACATCAGCGACCGGTTCTTGCCCGACAAGGCGATCGATCTGGTCGACGAAGCGGCCGCAAAGCTGCGCACGGAGATCGACTCCATGCCGCAGGAGCTCGACGAGCTGACGCGGCGGGTCATGCAACTCGAGATCGAGCGCGAAGCGCTGCGAAAAGAGAGCGATACCGCAAGCAAACACCGGCTCGAACAACTCGAAAAAGAACTGGCGGATCTGAAAGAAGATCAGCGCCAACTGCAGGCGCGCTGGGAGCAAGAGAAATCCGCGGCGATCAATCTGCGCGAACTGCGCGAACGCATCGAGCAGACAAAGGTGCAGATCGAACAGGCCGAGCGTCAGTACGATCTGAATCGCGTTGCCGAGCTGCGGTACGGCAGCCTCGCTGCGCTCGAAAGGGAACTTGCGCAAGAAGAAGCGCTGCTCACGCAGCGTGACGGCCAGCCGCGTCTTTCCAAAGAAGAAGTCGACGACGAAGATATCGCCGAGATTATCAGTCATTGGACGGGCGTACCGGTTGCCAAGATGCTCGAAGGCGAAGTGCAGAAACTGCTGCACCTCGACGAAGAGCTGCACCGCCGCGTCATCGGCCAGGACGAAGCCGTAACCGCAGTTGCGGAAGCCGTCGTGCGTTCGCGTTCGGGTCTTGCCGATCCGAATCGTCCCATCGGCTCGTTTATCTTCCTTGGACCGACCGGCGTCGGTAAAACCGAGCTGGCGCGCGCGCTCGCGGAGTATCTCTTCGACGACGAACGCGCGATGATCCGCATCGACATGTCGGAGTATCAGGAGAAGCACACCGTTGCGCGGCTGCTCGGCGCACCGCCGGGATACGTCGGCTTCGAAGAGGGCGGACAGCTCACGGAAGCCGTGCGGCGCCGTCCGTACAGCGTCATTCTTTTCGACGAGATCGAGAAGGCGCACCCGGACGTGTTCAACGTGTTTCTGCAGATCTTGGACGACGGCAGACTGACCGACGGTCAGGGCCGCACGGTCGACTTCCGCAACACGATCGTGATCATGACGAGCAACGTCGGCTCGCATCGTATCTTGGATTACAAAGGCGATTTGGGCGGTGCGGAGTTTGCGATTATGCGCGCTACCGTACTGGACGAGCTGCGTCAGCACTTCCGCCCCGAGTTCCTGAACCGCGTAGACGAGATCATCGTGTTCCACGCGCTCACGGAAGAAGAGTTGACGAAGATCATCGACATTCAACTCGAGCGCGTCAGGGCGCGTCTGCGCCAGCGTCACATCATGTTGGATCTCACCGATGCGGCGAAACGGCATCTGGTCAAAGCCGGATACGATCCGGTGTACGGTGCGCGTCCGCTCAAGCGTTCGATTCAGAAAGAACTCGAAACGCCGCTGGGCCGCAAGATTCTTGCCGGTGAGGTGAGCGATGGACAGAAAGTCGTCGTGGATTACGACGATATCCGCCGCGAACTCACGTTCTCGGCGCAGCCGGCGGGCGAACCGGTTTTGGTGTA
>DASSRQ010000188.1:0-6006 GCA_035701665.1 Vulcanimicrobiaceae bacterium | reverse complement strand
TCGGCAGCGTCTCTTCCTGCGGGATCCATCCTTGCCGCCTTGCGCCGTACGGTCCGAGCTCGGGCGGACCCGGCTCCTCATGCCGCGTTAGTTCGGGTGCGAAATCGAAGCGAGCGTCGCGCACGCGTGCAATACCATCATCCCGGTAATCGATGAATGCCGTGGATTGAATGTAACGGCGATCGCCTTGCGTCACGGCGATGCTTTCGTCGTAGGTGACGTACTTTGGATGGAGTCCGGCTGCGCTGGTTTGAAGGGCCGAATCGAAAATAGTCCAGCATGGCGGCGCAGATAGCGCTGCCGCCATAACGAGCGATACGAACATGGGCGTCTCCGCCTCCTAAGACCTATTATCTTAGGTCTTTACATGCATTTACAATTAACAATGTAATAGTTCGGAGCTCCTTAATGCCGATACAATTAATAATCTAAGAGCAACGGGTCAAGGGGCCCGCGGCCCCGCCCGATGGCGTTGCCGCGTTAGTGCCGCGGTTTGCATCGCGTGACACGATCGATTTATTCATCGTTTTGAGAAGTTGAAGTGAGCTCAATAGCTCGCACGCGGATCCGTCGACGCAATTCGAATGGGCTGTTATCGTACGGTGGTAACATGTCAACGAACCGATTTAGTCGAAGCCCGACAAACGTCACATGACGGCATGAAAACTTTATGAAAGCCGTGCGGGAAAACAGAACGAATGTGGCGTAAGGCGCGGGCGGTGACTACGGGGATGTAGCTCAGTTGGTAGAGCGCCTGCTTTGCAAGCAGGATGCCGCAGGTTCGAATCCTGTCATCTCCACCAAACTTGGGGGCATAGCTCAGTTGGTAGAGCATCACGCTGGCAGCGTGAGGGTCAGGAGTTCGAGTCTCCTTGCCTCCACCAGTAATCCGATGGCCCGGCCGCTTAACTGCACGCCGGGCCATCGCGTTTTCATAAAGAGCGCACGCGGTAGAAAAACCGCATGCGTATAACATCTCCGCTTCTTCTTAGCACGCTCGCGTGCGCAGGGCTTCTGGCCGGCTGCAACAGCAGCGGCAATAACGGAATTCTCGGACCGATCGCCGGGGGTAATCAGGCGAAGGTCATTTTTGTTAATGGATCGCCCGACGCGGGTCCGGTTCAAGTCGTCATCGACAACACGCAACAATTTTGCGCGAGCGGCAATACCGGTGCCGCGTGCGCCGTATCGTACGGACAGATAACTTCAACGGGCGCGGTGCTGCTCAATGCCGGCAGCCACACGATCTCGCTTAAAGACTCCGGCGGCAACGCCATCACCGTCGGCACGACGTCGTTTTCGGTAAACGGCGGCAGCACGTATTCGGTCGTGTTAACGGGCGAACTGCATCCGTCATACACCGCATCGTCGAATTTGGCGCTGACGACGTTTACCGCTCAGCCGTTCTCGAGCAGCCCCGCTGTAGATTTCTTGAACGCCTCACCGTATCTCGCGTCGACCAACGCGGGCGGCGTACAGTTCGGCTATTACACGGGAGCGCCGGCTGCAAATCCGCTCGGCTCGCCGGCCGCATTCGGATCCGCAACAACACCCCAATCGATTCCCAGCGCCGCGCAAAATACGGCGATCACGTTCTACGCGGTTAGTCCAACCAGCGGCATAACGGCCGGACCCAGCGTTGCCGACTCGACGAACTGCGCCGGCAATCAGCTTCCCTGCGGCAACACGACGAACCACCTGCGGATGTACGTCATCGACGGACCGGCCGCCAGCACGGCTCCCACGACACCGCCTGCAGGCATCAGCGCAAGCGCGCACGCGGCTTTCGTCGGAACCTTCGTCCCCTAGAACTATGCTATACTCGCGAGCGCGGAGTACGCCGGACGGCCGCTCCCCGCTCGCGGGGAGAGGAAAGTCCGGGCTTCATAGGGCTGGGTGCAGGATAACGTCCTGTCGGGGCAACTCGAAGGAAAGTGCCACAGAAACAAACCGCCTCGGTCCACTGACAATGGTGTTCGAGAATTGGGGGCCCCACGCGCTTTGCGTGTGGGGGGCGTGCAGGCCTGGACGGCCGGAACGCCTGTTAATCCGAAAGGGTTCCCTTACTCGAACCGCATCGTCAGCGGTTCGAGGTAAGGGTGAAATTGTGAGGTAAGAGCTCACAGAGCTGCATGGTGACATGCGCTCGGGTAAACCCCACCCGAAGCAAGACCGCTCGATACTTTCTTGCCTAGCAAGGAAGCGGATTGCCCGTCCGTTCGAGTTACGTTGCACCGAGGTGCGCGGCGACGCGCACCCCAGAGAGATGGCCGTCACCCGGCTTGCCGGGGACAGAATCCGGCTTACAGGCGTGCTCCGCATTTGAAACCGGCAAGACAAACTGCCTGTTATAGGCGAATGAAATGGATATGAACGAGCAGCAGCAACAACGATTTACGCCCGAAATGACCGTCGACCAGGCGTTTAAGACGCATGCCGGCGCGCGCCGAGTCTTCGCACGCTTCCATTTGGGCGGCTGCTCGAACTGCGCGATCAGCGAATCGCACACCATCGGCGCCGTCAGCGAAGACTACGGCATCCCGCTTCCGATGCTGCTCGAGAGCTTGAACGCACTGTGGGATCAGGGCGGCCTCGCGGTGGGCGACAAGGTCCGCATCCCCGACGAGATCCGCGCGAAAGTCCCGCAGCTAGCCAGCGTTCCGGAGATCGGCGAGATCAAGAGCGTCGAAGCCGGCGCTTACGTGGCCGAGTTCGGCGAAGTGCGGCTGCAGGGCTTGGCCGAGGATTTCATTCCGGTTCAGGCTACGGCGACTGCCTCTTAGAGCCCCTCGACAGGCTCGGGGTCCTTCGATACCTCAGGATGACAAATGAAAAAGGCGCCGGGAACGGCGCCCTTTTTTATTCCAGGGGTTTGCGGCTTGGGAAGCCTTCGTCCATGCCGTGCCAGTGGGTGATGCGCTCTTCGCCGGCCTTCCAGCAGAGATAGACGGCGCGGCCGTCGCGCATCGACGGAAAATCCACCAAGCCCAGGTCGATGTCTTTGACCAGGCACCCGTAGGCCTCGATGCGGTTGATGAGCCGGACGATCTCGGCCTTCTGCTCGCTGAACCGCCCCGGGGTGAACGGGGAGCGTGGCGTGGCCATCCGGTTGTGCGGCGCGCGCTCGCGGCCGCGCATCACCGGGTCCGACTCCAGCAGCCGGATCGCAAGGTCTCTGCGCTTGCACCAAAGTTCCTCAATCAAAGGGGCCACTTTGGGGATGAGGGCGTTCGCCTTTTCGGGCGAAAAGAGTTTCATGACCGTTCAACGCTCCGCGCGGTTGGTTTTCGTTACAGGCCTCTCGGGGGCCGGCAAAAGCCAGGCTATGAAGACGCTCGAGGATCTGGGCTTTTACTGTATAGACAACCTTCCTCCGAAGCTCGCTGCGCAAACCCTCGAATTGCTGGATCAAGGGCAAGTCCGCGAAGTTGCCGTCGCGCTCGACGTGCGCAGCGGCGGCACGCTGGGTGAAGCGCTGCCGGTGCTCAACGGATTTTCGCACGACTCGGTGCGCCCGCTCGTCTTGTTCCTCGACGCCCGCGACGATGTGCTCGTGCGGCGGTACAGCGAGACGCGGCGCCGCCACCCGTTCGCCTCGGCCGGGTCGCTCCGCGAAGCGATAGCCATCGAACGTACAACGCTCGCTCCGCTGCGTTCGCTGGCGACGCACGTCATCGACACCACGACGCTCACGCAAGCGGCGCTCAAGGAACGAATCGTCAACACGTTCGAGGCGAGCCACGAGGGACGTCACCTTACCGTGACCGTCGTCGCCTTCGGATTCAAGTACGGCATCCCGCTGGACTTGGATATGCTCTTCGACGTACGCTTTCTGCATAACCCGAACTACATCGACGAACTGCGGCCGCTCACCGGTGCCGACCCGTCGGTCGCACAGTACATTGAAACCGATCCGGCCACGCAACCGTTCCTGGATCGGTTGTTCGATATGATGGACTTTTTGATGCCGCGATTTTTGACCGAAGGAAAATCGCAAGTTACGATCGGCGTCGGCTGCACCGGCGGGCGCCACCGCAGCGTGTACGTCGCGCGCCGTCTTGCGCTGTATCTCGAAAATCTTTCGTCGATCGAACTGTACCTCGAGATGCGGGACGCAACGCGATGATTCAACGCTTACCGCCATTTCTGCGCTGGGCCATTCCGGGTCTGGGCGTAAAGCGCTGGCTCTTCTTCGTTATCGCCGGCATTCTGCTGTTCGTGAACGGCTTGGACCGGTATCTCGTTGCCGTCGGATACAACGTGCACGCGAACGAAGCCGTGGACTTATTCGTACACGATTACTTCGATCCGAGCTTGCTCACGTGGATCTTCATGGGCATCGGCGTCGCGATGATCTTCGTCGGCATCCGTCAATGGCTGCTGGCGATTCTGCGCGCGAATGAAAGCAGCGGCGGCGGACGTATCGTCGATACGTTGTATCAAATGCGTCTGCGCAACGGCTACAAGATCGTCGCAATCGGCGGCGGCACCGGCCTTTCGACGCTGCTGCGCGGTCTCAAACACGTCACGACGAATCTGACCGCAGTCGTAACGGTCAGCGACGACGGCGGCAGCTCGGGACGGCTGCAGCGCGAGCTGGGCGTTCTTCCGCCGGGCGACGTGCGCAACTGTTTGGTCGCACTCGCCGACGACGAAGCGATGGTGACCGATCTCTTCCGCTACCGTTTTGCCGAAGGCGAAGGACTGACGGGACACTCGTTCGGCAATCTGTTTCTTGCCGCCATGACCGGCATCACCGGCAACTTCGATCGCGCCATCAAAGAGTCGAGCCGCGTGCTGAACATCAAAGGCCGCGTGCTGCCGGCGACGCTCGGCGTCGTGCGTTTGTGCGGGCGGCTGGCCGATGGTTCGGTAGTCGAAGGCGAGTCGAACATCTCGGCATCGGATCAGCCGATCAAACAGGTCTTCTTCGATCCGCCGTATGCCGCGCCGCTGGGCGAAGTGATAACGGCGATCCGCGACGCCGATGCCATCGTGCTCGGGCCCGGCAGCCTCTACACGTCGATTCTGCCGAACTTTTTGGTGGACCGGATCGCCCGCGAAGTCGCGCAGTCCAAAGCGCTTAAGATGTACGTGTGCAACGTGATGACGCAGCCCGGCGAGACCGACAACATGACGGCTGCCGACCACGTGCAAGCGCTGGTAGACAATGCGGGCGCGAAAGTGTGCGACTATGTCATCGTCAACGACGAGCCGCCTTCAAAACTGTTGGAAGCCTACGCGGTAGAGGGCCAGGTGCCCGTCAAGCCCGACATCGATCGCATCAAGGCGATGGGCATGACGCCGATCGTGGCGCAGATGATCAGCGAAACCGCTACCGTGCGTCACGACCCGCAGGAGCTCGCGCAGATGGTCATCGGCGTTATCGACCGCAGCATCGCGCGCCGGGCCGCCTACATGCGGCCCGCACGCGTCACCGAACGGCTTACTGCGACAAAGTAACGCTCAGGTCGCTCTCGCGGAAATAGAAAGAGGGCGCTTTACTCGACGCGCAACCAACGGCTCGAAGTTCGCGCGAAGGTCCGGTAAGCGCGATCCCTTGCATACTGTGGCGCTCGGATAAGTCTGGCTCATAAGAACTTAATGGAGCGATTAATCTCGTGTTCCGGATGCCCCCGCTGATGCAGTCACCTTCTGCATTGGCCTCAGCCCCAAATTGCGCATATGGTTGTTTCAAGACCGGGAGCAACATCCTAGATTTCCAAAGTACGGTGTTGTCAACCATTAAATAAACAACCCCCAAATGCGCCCGAATTGCGACCGTGTGGTTATAACGCTCACCTAATCGAAAATCTCTATATCGCATTTTTTGTGCAATGCCATCCCGTTCAGCGACAAAGGCGCGCAACGCAAATTTCTGTGACGGTCGTCGAATTAGGCCAATCTGAACAAATGGCGCTACGCTATGGCTCGCACTGTCGCCTGCGACCTGGCCGATATACATAATCCAGATGCAATACCACGTTTTATTGGATGTATTTTTCG
>DASSRQ010000187.1:0-26960 GCA_035701665.1 Vulcanimicrobiaceae bacterium | reverse complement strand
CGGAAGAGAGACCCCCGCGCGGCGCCCGCCCCAACAGGTGCTTGCAACTCGTTGCGTTGATAAGCCGTTGTAACGGATATGAAAAGCGAACAGGAGTGGCGGGAAGAACTCGGGCCCGCGCGCTACCACATCTTGCGCGAAGCCGGAACCGAACCGCCGTTCAGCGGCAGCCTGCTGGAAGAACGCGGTGAAGGCACGTTCGCGTGCGGTGCGTGCGGCGCCGATCTGTTTAAGTCGGACTCGAAGTTCGAATCGCACTGCGGCTGGCCGAGTTTCACGCATCCGGAGCAGCAAGAGAACGTCAAGCTGCTCGAAGATCGATCGCACGGCATGCACCGGATCGAGGTGCGCTGCAAAGCGTGCGATTCGCATCTCGGGCACGTCTTCGACGACGGGCCTGCGCCGCGGCGCACGCGGTACTGCATCAACTCGCTTTCGCTGACCTTTAAACCGGCCTGACGACGCTCGTCTTTCTGCACGAGGGCCTCGGTTCGGCGGAGCTGTGGCGCGATGCGCCCGCACGGCTCGCAGCCGCGACGGGATGCGAGACGTTCGTGTATTCGCGGTACGGGAACGGGCGCGCAGACGTGTTGCGTGAGGCGCGTCCGGTTTCGTATATGCACGACGAAGCCGATGTGTTGGAGCGCTTGCTGCAAGAGCGCGGAATCGACGATGCGATTCTGATCGGACACAGCGACGGCGCTTCGATTGCGTTGATTCACTGCGGCAAATACGGTCGACGCGTCCGCGCCGCGGTGGTATTAGCGCCGCATCTGTTTGTCGAAGAACATTCGCTGCGCGGCATCCGGAACGCACGAACGCTGTACGAGGAAACGGATCTGCGCGAACGGCTCGCGCGGTATCATGCCGATCCCGATGCGACGTTTTACGGCTGGAACCGCATCTGGCTGGATCCGGCCTTTGCGAGTTGGAATATCAGAGAGTACACGGCGCGGATAGGCGTTCCGGTGTTCGCGATTCAGGGCGCCGCGGACGAGTACGGCACGTTCGCGCAGATTGCGGCTCTCGCGCACGATGTGCGCGCGCCGCTGGACGTTCTGCACTTGGATGGCTGCGGACACAATCCGCTGCGCGATCGCCCGGATGCGTCCGGCGCGATCGCGCAATACATCAACGGATTGGTTCGCGTCTAACGCCGGACCGTCAGGATCAACCGCACGCCGGCCGGTTCGACCGTGAGCGCGTTGGTCGGAATCGGACCGAGCTGACCGTTTCCGACGTATCCGTAGTACGGCTGGCCGCCGCCTAAAATCTGGAAACGGTTCCCCGCAGCCGCATTTAACAGGTTCGTGCCTGCCAGCGTCAGATCGACGTGTTCGCCGATGGCATGGCCGACGGCCGCATCAAGAAACGTCAGCGGCGGCTGATTGAGCGGATTGTTGTTGCCGCGGTGCACGGCCTCGAATGCCGCGTGGAAGCCTTGGTAGTCGTAATCCGCTTCGAGCGAGGCTTGCTGTTGCGGAATGTTGGCAAACTGTTCGTTGTTGACGATATTCGCGCCCGACGTCGGGTTCGAAACCGTCGCAGGCATGTTAGCCGGATACGCGACGTTCAGACCGTACTGCGCGGTGAAGTACATGTGCGCCGAAGGAACGCGCTGGATGTAGCGCAGCTCCGCGCCTTCGTACACCGCGTTGCCGATGTTGATCGGATACGAGAAGAGCGGGCCGGGTTGATTCAGATCCGGATAGTAATTCTCGATCGGATCGCGCAGGTTCGTGCGGTAAAACGAAGCGTCGAGCGTTGCCGTCGATCCGAACTGATGCGACACGCCGAGTTCGTATTCGGTCGCGTGCTCCGGTTTTTCGTTCGGATTGCCTTGGCCGGCGTAGACACCGTTGGCATCGGGCGCGAGCTGATCGATCGGGAAGACGTACCGTTCGATCAAGAGCGGTGCACGGAAACCCGTTCCGACCGAGAAGCGCACCGAGGTCGAAGGATCCGTGTCGTAGATCGCGCTGAGCCGTCCGTCGAGATTCGAACCGAACGTGGTGTAGTGCGAGAGATACGCACCCGCGCCGAGATGCAGTTTGCGGGCCGGCTGCCACTGCGCGCGCGCAAAATAGGAAGCGATGTTTTGATTCAACTGCGGAATCAGGCCGGGTGCCGTGAACGTTTCCTGGCGCAGATAACCGCCGAGGCTGTAACTTGCGTTCTCGAGCGTGCGTCCCCACTGCAGGGACTCGTTCGTGCGCACGTCGGCGTGGGATACATCGTACATCGGATCGTACACGCCGCCGCCGTTGATGTCGACGTTGTCGTTCGAACGCGAAAGGTCGGCCGTCACTTCGCCGGCTCCCAGTGAAAAACGTCCGTTCAGCGCGTACGCCCGGATCGATTGTCCGAAGACCTGCGGACCGGAAGTGACGATCGTGCCGCCGGGTCCGTCCGTGCCGGCGATCGACGCGCTCTGATCGCGCAGGTTGCCCATGGTGAAGATGCGGGCGCCGATGTCCGCGGACGGAGAAAACGTGTAGCGCAGATTTGCCAGCGCCGTGCGCTGCGAGGTTGCCGAACCGAGATGCAGCGGCGAGAGCGGCTGCGTGCAGGCGTGATTGCTAAAGTCGTATTCGTCCGTCGCGCAGACGCTGTCGGTCTCGTTGACGTATCCGCTTTCTTGCTGATCGTCCAGTGCCAGCGCGTATCCCAAGCGTCCCGTCGTTCCCGTCGTGTTGAACCAGCCTTCGCTTTGTCCGAACGATCCGCCGGAGAACGAAAACGCGGAGTGCCGTTCGAGCGTCGGCCGCAGCGAGAGCAGGTTCACCGCGCCGCCGATGGTGCTGCTGCCCTCTAAATCTTGCGGACCAAGCCCTTCGGAAACGCTGATCGAGTTGAACGCCGCGACCGGCAGCTGCGAGATATCCACGTCGCCCGTGTTCGCATCGTTCAGCAACTGACCGTCGAGCGTAAGCATCGTTTCGGACGGATCGGGACCGCGCAGCGAGACGGTCTGCAGGCCGCCCGAACCGCCGTTGTGCGGATATTGAATATCGAGCGAAGGGATATCCAACAGACTTTCGCTTACGCGATCCGCGCCGGTACGATCCATGTCGGAGCGTGTCAGCACGACCGAGGGTATTGCGCTGGTAATTCGTGCGAGCCGTCCGTTCACGGTGACGCTGCCGATGATGCGCAGCTCGCCGGAGTTTGACGGTTCCAGCACGACTTGTACGTCGGTGTCGCGCGAGATATCGATGGGACCGACGGCAACGGCCGCGTATCCGCGCCGCGAGCTGCGCAGCACGTACGTCCCCGCCTCGGTTTGCATCGTGAACCGGCCGGCGGCATCGCTGACCGTGGCGTGTGTTTGGGGGCCGTCGATGGTGACGGCGGCGCCCGAAACGGGAACGCCGGTGGGCGTGTGCACGCTGCCGGAGACCAAGCAGCACAAAACAGAAGCGGCCAAGAGAAACATAGGTCAACAAAGATACCGAATTTTTGTTCCGCGCCCTCCTGGTTTTCGTCGCATTTCGGCCGAAAATACGGATAAGGTGCTGCAGAGCGACGCGACCGGACTCCTCGAGCGCATAACCGACGGGTTTTTTGCGCTGGATGCTTCGTGGCGCATCGTGTACATGAACGCGCAGGCGCGCGAACTGCTGCGTGCGCAGGACGCCGGCCTTATAGGGACGGTATGGCTGGATGCATTTCCGCGGGCACGCGGGACGGCGTTCGAGCGCGAGTACGTCCGCGCGATGCAGACCCAGCAGCCGGTGCAGTTCACCGAATTCTCAGCAACTTCTCAGAAATGGCTCGAAGTCAAAGCCTATCCGTCGCCCGACGGCATCTCGGTGTATTTCCGGGACACGACGGCTCGCATGAAGGCCGAACGGGAACTCGAAGCGCGGTCCGCCCAATTGCAGGCGCTCATCGGTTTCGGACGGCTGGCGCTGGCGGGAACCAGCACGGACCAACTCGTGCGCGACGCGATGGAACTGCTGCAAGTGTATCTCGACGTGCCGATTGTCGAAGTTCACGCATTTGCGAGAGAGTCGAACCGCTTGGAATTGCTCGGAAGCGCGGGCTGGGGTGAATACGAGCGGCTTCGCACCGTGCTCGATCTGCATTCCCAGGCCGGCGAGAGTATGCGCCGCGCACAACCGGTCGTAACGGCCGACGTGCGCACCGATGCGCGCTTTACCGACCGGACGGCGCTCGATCTTGCCGGCGTGCGCGCGGGGATGTGCGTTCTATCCGGAACGCCGGAACGTCCCGTCGGCGTTATCTCCGCCTACACGGTACAGCCCCGGACGTTCGTGACGAACGACGTCCGTTTCGTGGAATCGGTCGCAACGATCTGCGCCGAAGCCGCGCATACGCTCGAGCAAAAACGCCGCGTGCACGAAGTGCTCGAATCCATCACGGATGCATTCGCCGCCGTCGATCGCGATTTAAACGTCACGCTCGTCAATCACCGGATCGAGCAGATCTACCAACGTCCGCGCGACGAGATCGTGGGACGTCCGCTCAAAGCCTTCATGCCGGGAGGCCCCGGTGACGAAAACCTTGCCTATTTCGAACAGGCGCTGCGCGAACGCGTGCCCGTCGCTTACGAAGCGTACGTAGAACGGCTCCACGCGTGGTTCGAGACGCGCATCTATCCCGCAGCTGATGGTTTGTCGGTCTATTTGCGCGACATTACGGAACGAAAACTGGGCGAGATGCGCCTGCAACGGATGGTCGCCGAGCGCACCACGCAGTTGGAGCTGGCAAATAAAGAACTCGAGTCTTTTGCTTATTCCGTTTCGCACGACTTGCGTGCACCGCTGCGCGCCATCGACGGCTTTAGTTTGGCGCTGGAAGAAGATTACGGCGAGGTGCTCGACGATACGGCCCGGTCGCATCTGCGAAGAGTGCGCGCCGCCGCGGGCCGGATGGCAAAGCTCATCGATGCGCTGCTGACGCTTGCAAAAGTTGCGCGAACGCCGATAAAGCGAACGGAAGTCAACCTTTCAAAAGATGCGCAGGCCATTCTCGCGGATCTCCAGGCTGCCGAACCGGATCGCCGCGTGGACATCAATGTGGCACCGGGCATTATGGCCTACGGCGAGCCGGCGCTGCTGCACGCCGTGCTGCTCAACCTGCTCGGGAACGCCTGGAAGTTCACGCGTAAGACGGCGGAGGCGCGGATCGAGTTTACATTCGAGAACGGCGAGTACGTAGTGCGCGATAACGGAGCGGGGTTCGATATGGCCTACGCGAATAAATTGTTCGGCGCTTTTCAGCGGCTGCACGGCGGTGACGAGTACGAAGGTACCGGTATCGGTCTTGCAACCGTTGCACGCATCGTACACCGGCACGGAGGAGACGTGCGTGCGCACGGTGCGGTCGGCGCCGGAGCCGTATTTTCTTTTACAGTTCCGCAGATGGAGCGTGCATGAAGCCCTACATCCTGCTCGTCGAAGACAACGGTGACGACGTCGAACTCACGCGCCGCGCGTTCAACAAGAACCGCATCGTGAACGAGATCGTCGTGCTGAACGACGGCGCCGAAGCCGCATCGTTCTTGTTCGAAGAGAACCGCGAAGGCCGCGGCTTACCGCAGTTCATTCTGCTCGATCTGAAACTGCCGAAGATCTCCGGACTCGAACTGCTGGAGATGATCCGCAAGGATCCCGATACGCGGCTCATTCCGACAGTCATTCTGACCTCGAGCAAACAAGAAGAAGACCGCCTTGCCGGCTACGAACTCGGCGCAAACAGTTACGTACGTAAGCCCGTCGACTTCAACGAGTTCGTCGAAGCGGTGCGGCAGGTCGGACTGTATTGGCTCGTGCTCAACGAGCCGCCGCCGGCGCGGGAGGCCGAACCGGCATGAGCGAGCGGCTGCGCGTCCTGTGTGTCGACGACTCCGCCGACGATGCGGAACTGAACGTCATGGCTTTGCAGCGGCACGGATACACCGTGCAGTTCGACCGGGTCGACAGTCCCGAAGACGCGCAGGCGATGCTCGTGCAAGAGCAGTGGGATCTCATCCTCTGCGATTACTCGATGCCTTCATTCAGCGCGCCGGCAATGCTGCAGTTAGTCGCGGATCTGCAAGTCGATGCGCCGTGCCTGATCGTCTCCGGCGCGATCGGTGAAGAAGCCGCGGTCGAAGCGATCCGCAACGGCGCTTACGATTACATCTTCAAAACGAATCTCAAACGATTGGGACCGGCGGCGGATCGCGCGCTGCGCGATGCCGAGATCCGCCGTGCGCGCCGGAGCATGGAAGTGCAGTTGCGCGAGCGGGAGATGCGCCTGCGCCTGCTGTTCGAACAGTTGCCGGCACTGGTCATCACGTGCGATACCACGCTGACCATTACATCGGTCGAAGGCGCGCAACTGAGCGCCCTAGCAATGAGCCCCGAGGTGATGATCGGCACGCGCATTGCGTCTTCGCCGCTGATTGCGGACGAATCGCGCTTCCCGGCGCGCCGCGCCCATTTGCGCGCGCTCCAAGGCGTCGCATCCGAGTACGAATTCATCTGGGGCGGGAAGACGCTGCAGTCGCACGTCGAGCCGCTGCGCGACCTCGATTCGCGCATCGTCGGGACAATTGCTGTAGCCTTCGATATTACGGAGCGCAAAGTCGCCGAACAGCGCCTCGCGTACTTTGCACAGTACGATCCGCTGACGGATCTGCCGAACCGCGCCGTTTTGGAAGACCGCCTTTCGCAAGCGATTGCGCTGACAGGCCGCCGCGAAGGACACCTCGCGGTGATCTCCGTGGATGTAGACCGGTTCAAAGACGTCAACGACTCGTACGGTACCGCGAACGGCGACGACATTCTGCGTTCGGTCGGCGCGCGCTTGATGCGGTTGGCCGACAAGGGCGCAACGGTCTCGCGCGTGGGCGAAGATCAATTCGTCGTGCTGCTCGTCGATCTCCCGGGCAAACAAGAACTCGAGCACGCAGTGCGCCGCATCCACGACGCGTTCGAAAGTCCGTTCGGCACGGCCGAGTTGGAAGTGTATTTAACGGCGAGTATCGGCGCGAGTATCTACCCGGAGGACGCAACGGATGGACTTGCGCTCATCGCCGCCGCAGAAGCGGCGATGTTCTCGGCCAAACAAAGCGGACGAAATACGTGGCGGTTCTTTTTGCCGGGAATGCTCGTTTCGTCTGCAGAGCGCATCACGCTCAAACGCGATCTGCGCAATGCGATGGATCGCGGGCAGTTGCTGCTGCATTACCAGCCGCTCTTCCGCGCGTCCGACATGGCTTTTACCGGCCTCGAAGCGCTCGTGCGCTGGCAGCACCCGACGCTCGGGCTGCTGCTGCCGGACCACTTTATCCCGGTTGCCGAGGAATCGGGTTCGATCGATTCGGTCGGCGAGTGGGTGTTCGATGCGGTCTGCCGCGATTTGATGTCTTGGGATGCGCAGGATGTGGCGGTTCCGCGCGTGTGCGTAAATATCTCGGCGCGTCAGTTCGAACGCGCAGGTCTGGTGTCCGCGGTCACGCAGACGCTGCGGCGCAGCACGATTACGCCGGGACGTTTGGAACTCGAGTTGACCGAAAGTTCGATCATGCGCGACTTGAGCAGCGGCGTCGACCTGCTGAACGAACTCAAAGCACTCGGCTTGCGTCTTTCCGTCGACGACTTTGGAACCGGGTATACGTCGTTGAGTTTTCTACGGCGGTTCCCCATCGACACGCTCAAGATCGACAAAGCGTTCATCCGCGATCTGCTGCCCGGCAGTCACGACGAAGCGATCGTCAAAGCGATCGTCACGCTCGCGCAAAACCTGGGATTGACGTCCGTCGCGGAGGGTATCGAAACGCAACAGACGCTCGAACAAGTGCGGCGCGCCGGCGTGGACGAGGTACAAGGGTTCTTTCTTTCGAGGCCCATTCCGGCCGGCGAATGCGCGGCGTTTTGCCGCGCGCGCACGCAGGTTTAGCGGACGGGCGGAATCGGGAGCAGCCGCATCAATTGATGCGCGTAATCGAGCACCACGCGATACTTCGATAAAAATCCGGCGCCGAGGTGTCCGTCGGCGGTGCCGTGCAGCGTCTCGGTCGTTCCTATCTGCTGATGCTCGGCCGTGATCGAACCGATGCTGACGCTGCCGATCTCGCCGATGAGCTCGACGCTGTCGCCGCCGACACCCGAAACGCTGCGCGTTTTGGTTGCCTGGAACAACTCGGGGTGCTGCTTGTAGTAGTCGTAGCCCAAATTGATGTTCGACTGGTCGCCCGTGTCGACCGCAAGCGCGCTCTGTTCGCCGCCTAAGCGGACGTTCACAACCGGTACGAAGTTTTGAAAGGCGAGCGGAACGCTCGTGCCGCCCGAGGCAATCGCCGTTTTCGGATCGAGATACATCTCGTGTTTTTTATAGTCGATCGTGACCGGCAGTGACGCCAGCACATCGGCGCCCACCACCAAATCGTAGCCGTACTTGTGAATGTCGCTGAGCACGAAGTAGTTTGCCGGATCGAACTGCTGGTTGCCGACGCGCAGCGGTCCCGCGTGCACGACCTCCGTTGCGTAGTTCCCCAGGCCCGAGACGCGCAGCATGCCGACCGGCGGCAGATTCAGTTGTTCGGCCAGTTCCACGCTCATCGACATCGCCGAGTTTCCGGAGTCGATCAGACACGATACCTTAACGGTACCGAGCGTGCACGTGCCGAGCGGCGAGACGCTGTCGGGATCCAGACTGACGGCGGGATTCACGCCTGGAACCGTTTGCGAACGAAGTCCCTGCGGCGTTCCGAGCGCACCGGAAACGACTTGGCGCGTGATGTACGTTTCGAGCGGCTGTCCGTTCAGCAGAATTTGAAACGGCAGAACGAACGTGCCGACGCGACGGTAATCGCGCATGACGTAGGTTTCTTCGCGGTTCAGGTCTTGCGCGCCGGTAACGAGTCCGGTCTGCGGATCGACGAAGATGCGCAGCGGCAGCGCGACCGGATCGCTCACGATGACGGCGCGCACGCGCCTTCCCATGAAGATCGTCGATCCGTTGTCGTAGATCGTACCATCGAAGTGCGGCTGTAAGAACGCGAGCATTGCCAGGATGCGCAGCGCACGCACGCGCGCTTCGGGCGCTTGCGAACGCGGCAGCGCCGTGTCGTTGATGTTGACCGAGAAGAGCCGCTCGCCGTCGAAGTAGGTGCCCAAGCACACCGAGCCGGTGCATTGATCCTGGCGGTAGCGGAAGTCTTGTACGTGCGTTGTCAGGATGGCCGGAGCGTTGTCGACCAGATGCCGCGACGTGCTCACGATATGCGCGTTGAAAAGGCCGCCGTTTACGGCGCGCATGCGGTCGAGCAGCGGGCCGAGGCCTTGCGGCGCCGGACGTGCCGCCAGAACGCTGCACGCCACTGCGCAGAGCACCAGGAACCGCGCGGCGAACTTCATCGTATGGACTTCGAGTTGCTCGACCGCTATCTTCTCGACGGGACGCCCGAAAAGCGTAAAGTCGTCGACGCCTTGCTCAAAAGCAAGCCCCCATCGCCGCAGGCCGCTGCATTTTTGGAGGGGATGCGCATGCTCGGCGCGCGCACGCCCGATCTCTCGCTGGTGGCGCTGCGGCTCGTTCTTGCCGGAAAACAGGCGAGCGACGATGCCGTCGTGGCGCTCAAACGTGCGTCGGACGAAGCGCGCGCCGGTGGGGCCCACCGCGAAGAGGCGGTGACGCGCTACCGGGATCTGGTGGCGCCGTGATCGCTCCGCTTTCGATTCCGGGCGGCTGGATGTGGTCGCGCTGGCAGCCGCAGCGCGGCATGCCGTTCAACAGTTACTTCTTTCAAACGGACGGCGGCGGCGTCGCGATCGATCCGCTGGCACTCGAGGAAGAGGACATGCGGCACCTGCGCGACCTCGGCGGCGTAACGACGATCGTCGTTACCAACCCCGATCACGTTCGCGAGAGCGCTGCGTTGGCGGACGCCTTCGGCGCGCGCATCGTCGACTCGGCGGCGGAAGGGAGCGAAGTGTTCCCCGGCGCGATTGCGCTCGCACTGCTGCACGGAAAATCGCCCGAGATCGCGCTGTATCTTCCCGAGTACGACGCGGCAATCGTGGGCGATGCGGTCCTCGGCTCGCCCGCTGGAGCGTTTTCACTGCTGCCGGATGAGAAACTCGCCGATCCGCGGCGCTTCGCTTTCGGTCTGCGTAAGCTGTGGGGGCGCAACCTGCGGATGCTGTTGCCGTGCGACGGATATCCGGTGTTCGCAAACGCAGACGCACTGCTCGGCGATCTGCTTTATGCGCGGCTCGGAGCCGAAGTGTTTCGCATCAATCTCGACGACATTCCCTTCGTCTTCTCGAAAGAAAAGATCGGGCGTTACAGCGTCAGTGACGGCGAAACGGGCTTACTGATCGGCGCGCGCAAACTCGGTTATCGCGTCGCGGATATCCCGCCCGGTCACGCGTTTTGTCCGCTGCATTGGCATGTCGAAGAAGAAGAGTTTTTCTACGTCATTGCCGGGCAGCCGAGCGTGCGCATGTCTGGAGGTACGCTTCAGTGCCGTCCGGGGGATTTTATCGCCTTTCCGGTCGGCGAGCGCGGCGCGCATCAGCTGCTTAATGAATCGGAAGCGACCGCTCGCGTGCTGCTCGTCGGCCCGAACGCGCCGCACGAATCGTGTTTTTATCCCGATTCGGACAAGGTTCTCGTCGAAGCGAACGGTCTGGTGCGGCGGATGGTGAAGGCAGGGCCCGACTTGGACTACTGGGACGGGGAATAGAGCTTGCTTGGATGGAACGGGTGAGGCGGTCCGCACGTTGACAATAACGAGATGGTTGCTATTCGTACACTTTTGGCCGCAGCGATGCTGGCGCTCGGAACGGGCGCTGCCTTCGGCATGGCCTCGGCGGCTCCGCCGCCCTGGGCGCATGCGCGCGGTCACCTCAACTTTCAAGCGCAGCCTTCGTCTGCTATCAGCGGGACGATCGCCGGAATCGATTACTCGTCCGCGTCGATCCTCGTCGCCACGCCGCACGGCCTCGTGCCGGTTGCCATAACGCCGTCGACGAGCATCTACCGTGGAAGCGCCTATGCCTCGTTCGCCGATATCTCGCGAGGAGCGCACGTCGACATCAACGCTGCCGACGTCGGCGGCCGGCTCGTCGCGCAAATCGTCCGCATCCGCTAAGCTGCTCGAAGCGGACAGCATAGCATTGGGGCGCCGTTTAGACGGCGTCTCTTTTTGTGTGCGCGCGGGCGAGACGCTCGCGGTGCTCGGGCCGAGCGGCGCCGGCAAAACCTCACTGCTGCGCAGCATCTGCGGACTGGAGTCGATCGATTCGGGCGACGTACGGCTCGATGGCCGAAGCGTCACGCAGCTGCAGCCCCAGGACCGGCGCATCGCGCTCGTCTTCCAAGACGACACGCTCTTTCCGCATCTGACGCTCGAGAAAAACATGACGTTCGGCATGCGTCCAGCGGACAGCGATCGCGTGCGCGACCTTGCGCGAGCGCTGGAGATCGAGGACGTGCTGCGCGAACGCCCGGGCCGGGTCTCGGGCGGAGAACGCCGCCGTGCCGCGCTCGCACGCGCGCTACTGAGCGATCCGGCGGCACTGCTGCTCGACGAACCGCTTGCCCATCTCGATCCGCAGCTGCGCATCCGCGTGCGCGAGGCCTTTGTGCGCGTGATGCGTGCGTGGGGCGGACCGGCGGTGTTCGTAACGCACGACCATGAAGAAGCGCTCGCAGCGGGCGATCGCGTAGCGATCTTAATCGAAGGACGACTCGTTCAGTGCGGTGCGCCGCGAGATGTGTACGATCGTCCTGCCACTTTACAGGCCGCAAGGTTTTTAGGAATGCCGTGGATGAACGTGTTCGACGGCCCCATGATTACAGCAATCCGATCAGAGTTTGTCCGCATCGATCCGCGTGCGGAGTTGCGCGGCACCGTTCTTTCCACCGAACACTGGGGCGCCGATTCATTCGTCCGTGCTGCAACGCCGCGAGGCGAACTGCTCGCTCGCGTGCGCAGCACGCAGCCGTTACCGCAGCCCGGTGACGAAACAGGTTTTCTTCTCGACGAGCAGCACGTGCTGCGTTACGACCGCATTACGGGGCAACTACTGTGAACGATCTGCACACACTCGCTGCCGGCGTCGTCTGCGTCGGTTTCGACGGAACCAAACCGGACGATCTCGATAAACGGCTCGTCGATACGCCGTTTGCCGGTTACATTCTGTTCGCCCGCAACGTGGAGAACGTCGAACAAACGGCGGCGCTTTCTGCTGCGTTGCAGCAGCACGGCGACGGACTTCCCCGCATCGTTGCGATCGATCAGGAAGGCGGACGCGTTGCGCGCTTGCGTTCCGGCGTTGAGGAACTGCCGGCGATGATGGCGGTCGCGGCGGCGGGCAGCGAAGAACTCGCGCAGCGTGCCGGTGCGCAGATGGGATACGACCTTCGCCGCGCGGGCGTCAATCTGGATTTCGCTCCCGTGCTCGATCTTGCGCTGTTCGAACAGAATACCGTGATCGGGGCGCGTTCGTTCGGCGACGATCCGCAGGAGGTCGCGCGGTTTGCAAGAGCGTTCGCGCGCGGTTTGCGCGACTCCGGGATGCTGCCGACATACAAGCATTTTCCGGGACACGGCTCGACGGAAGTCGATTCGCATCTCGATCTGCCGGTTATCGATCTCGACGAGGACGTGCTGCGCGGGCGCGACCTGGCCCCGTTCCGCATGCTTCTTGCCGACGCACCGGCGGTGATGACCGCGCACATCATCGTCAACGCCTTCGATCGCGAACGGGCAGCGACCGTTTCGCGGGCGGTTCTGGGCGATCTGCTGCGCGATGCGTGCGGCTTTGAAGGCGTCTGTTTTACGGATTGCATGCAGATGGATGCGATCGCGAAAGGCATCGGCTCGGTGCCCGGCGGCGTCGAAGCGATTCGAGCGGGTGCAGACTGCGTGCTCGTGAGCCATAGCATCGATATCGCGCTGCAAACGATCGATGCGCTCGTGCGCGCAGTCGAAGACGGTTCGCTCGATCGCGCGCGTTTGGAAGAAGCGCATCGCCGCGTAACGGCACTGCGCCGTCAAGCGCAGTCGTGCGCCGCGCAGCCGCTGCCCGCGAATGCGCCGTTCCCGGGAATCGGACGCGAGATTGGCCGCGCGGCGGTAACGCCGGTTCGCGGCGAGGTGCGCGCCGAGACGTCGACGAGCATCATCGTGAGTTTTGAAGGAACGACGACCGAAGGCGTGCAGGGCACGCACACATTTCATGCGACGCTGGAACAACCGGTGCAGACGATCCGTCTGCCGCTGGAACCCGCCGGCGCCGATCTCGATCGTGCGCTGCAAGGCCTTCAGCAGTCGGGCAAACGGCCGATCGTCTTTATGCGCCGCGCGCACGTGTACGAAGCGCAGCGGATTGCGGTCGAACGAATCGTCGAAGCGTATCCCGATGCACTGCTCGTGTCGCTGCGCGAACCGTACGATGCATTCAAGTTTCCGCAAGCCGCGACGATCGTGTGTACGTACGGCGACGACGCGCCGAGCATTCAGGGCTTGGGCGACGTGCTATTCGGCGGTGCGCCTGCCGCCGGCCGTCTGCCGCTGCACGTTCTCGCATAGTGCAGCGTTCGCGCGAAGTCCTCGAGGGTGCGTGCGGCACCGCGTTTACCGGCGCCGTCGCAAGAGTCGAACACCGCGGGCGGCTCGTTTTTGAGGAAGCGTACGGCGTTACGCGCGCCGACGATCTCGCACGGCCGGTGTTTGTGGACTCGCGGTTCGATCTGGCATCGATCACCAAACTCTTCGTCGCGACGCTTGCGCTTCGGGCGGTATCGGAAGGCCGGCTTACGCTCGACGATCCCGTGCTGCGCGACGGTATCACGCTGCGCATGCTGCTGGCACACACGTCCGGCATGAACTCCGGTGCGGACTACCGGCAGCTGCTCGGACACAACGTCGTCCGGTTTGCGCGCGAACGCGACCTCGTCGCCGCGCCGGGCGAACGCGTCGTGTATAGCGACCTTGGATTTATCGCGCTCGGCGATCTGCTCGAGCGTACCTACGGACGATCGCTCGAATCGCTCGCGGCAGATCTGCGTGCGACGCCCGCGTTTCGTCCGAGCTCGCGGGACCGGCTCGCCATTCCGGCGACCGAAGACGACGGCTGGCGAGGCCGCGTGCAAGGGTTCGTGCACGATGAAAAAGCGTATTTGATGGGCGGAACGGCCGGACACGCCGGCTTATTCGGAACCGCTGCCGACGTGGCGTGGCTCGCCGAACAGTATCTCGCCGTTCTGCACGGGCGTCCGTCGGTATTCGAACCCGGCATCGCGCGCGAAGCGGTTAGCGAACAAGCATACGATCCGGTGCTGCGGCGCGGACTCGGCTGGGCGCTCAAGACGAGCGACGAGAACTCGTGCGGGCGCTTTTTTTCCGCGGATTCGTTCGGGCACACGGGCTTCGTAGGTACGTGCGTTTGGGCCGATCCGCAGCGCGACTGCAGCGGTGTACTGCTGACGAACACCGTCTATTTCGGCCGCAGCGACACGCGCGATCTGCGCGCCGCTTTTTACGAAGCGATGATCGAGGACCTCGGCCTGAAGTGATCGCCGTGGGCTTGATGAGCGGCACATCATTGGACGGTATCGATGCCGCGCTCGTGCGGCTGCGTCCGAACGGCGCCGGTTATAAGGTCGATCTGCTCAACTTTGCGACGTTCCCGATTCCGCCCGAGCTGTTGAACGATCTGCGCGCCGCTCTGCCGCCGAATGCGGGCACAGCTGCCGGTATCGCTGCTCTGGATCGCCGCCTTGGCGACGCGTTTGCGCGCGCGGCACTTGCGGTCTCGGGCGATATGCCGCTGGATTTCATCGCCTCGCACGGCCAAACGATCTACCACGACGGCGATGCCGGCTACACGATGCAGGCCGGCGATCCGTTCGTCATCCGCGAAAAAGCCGGATGCACGGTGTGTTTCGATTTCCGCCGGGCCGACTGCGCCGCGGGCGGTCAAGGCGCACCGCTGGTGCCGTACGTCGACGCGCTCCTGTTCGCCGACGCGAATGAGGATCGTGTAGCGGTCAATATCGGCGGCATCGCAAATCTGACCGTCGTGCGCGCGGGCGCTTTACCGCAGGATGTCGTCGCATTCGATTCCGGGCCGGGCAACATGCTGATCGATGCATTCGTGCGAGCGCGCACCAACGGCGAGCAGACATTCGATCGCGGCGGCGCGTTTGCGAAGGCGGGCAGCGTCGACGGTCCGCTGCTGCAGGCGATGCTCGAAGATCCGTACTTCGCGCTCGCTCCGCCGAAAAGCACGGGGCGCGAACGGTTCGGCGCGCAGTTTCTGGAACAGCATGCCGCGCGGCTCGAAGCACTCTCACTCGAAAACGGATGCGCGACACTTGCAGCGTTGACCGCACGTTCGCTCGCGCACGCGATCTCGGCTGCGTCGCCGCCGGGCGCACGCGTTTTCGTCAGCGGCGGCGGCGTACACAATGCGTTTCTCATGGAAGAGTTGGCGCGCTCGCTTCCCGGCTTTACGGTAGTATCCGCGAGCGTCCACAACGTGCACGCCGATGCCAAGGAGGCGGTCGCGTTTGCGGTGCTCGGATACGAACTGCTGCGCGAACGGCCCGCAAACGTCCCCGGCGTCACCGGCGCGCGCGGCCCCGTCGTGCTCGGATCGCTCGCGCCGCATGATTTGCGCACGCTGCTCGCCAAAGTGCAGGCGGAATGCCGAACGTAATCGTCGGCGTGGACGCCGGTGGAACCAAGACGGCGGTCGCGCATCGCGTAGACGACGGGCCCGTGCGAGTGCTTACCGCGGACGGCGCAAACGCCGCTACGCTCGGGGCCGAGCGCGCCGTTGCAACCATTGCCTCGTTGGTCGAGCGCACGCTCGACGGAGCGCATCCGCACGCACTGTTCGTCGGTATGGCGGGCGGCGGAACGCCCGAATTGGCAAACGCCGTGCAAGATGGCTTGCAGTCGCGTTTCGAACGCGCGCGTATCGCGGTTCGCGACGATGCGTCTATTGCGCTGCGGGCGAACATTCCGGACGGCGACGGCGTCGCGCTGATCGCGGGAACCGGGTCGATAGCCTATGCGGAACGCGAAGGGCAATCGTTCCGGACGGGCGGCTTCGGCTATCTGCTCGGCGATGAAGGCAGCGGATTTTCGTTGGGCGCAGCCGCCATAAAATATCTGCTGCGCGTCTACGACGACCGCGCAAAACGCGACGCGCTGGCGGACGCCGTCGAAAAGTATTTGAATACGACGCAGTCCGTGGAAGTGATCGCCAACATCTACGGCAGTAAATTACCGGTCGCAACGATTGCCGGCGCGGCCGCAATTGTCATCGAACTTGCCGGCACGGGCGAACGCAGCGCAACGAAGATCGTGCAGGGTGCAGCGCTCGAACTCTCGGAGCTGGCCAAGACCGTCGTTCGCAAAGCGGGCTTGACCGGTTCGTCCGCACCGATCGCTTTTTCCGGCGGACTGCTCGCCGGCAACAGTATTCTGAGCTATCTGCTCGAGACGCGTCTGCTGAACGAGTTTCCGTCGATGCCGGTCGTGAAGACGGCGAATCCGCCGGTCACCGGTGCGCTGCTGTTGGCGCAGCGGCTCGTCGCGTGAGCGAGCTTCCGCAGACCGAACGGTCGAACGCGCGCACGCAAGGGCTCGACGTTCTGCCGACGGACGAACTCGCAGCGCTTCTCGCCGCGGAACAGCAGAGCGCGGTTGATGCCGTGCGCAAAGCGAGCCGGGAGTTGGCGATCGCCATCGACGAGATCGCGACGCGTTTACGAGCCGGCGGCGTTCTGCATTACGTCGGCGCGGGCACGAGCGGCAGACTCGGGTTTCTGGATGCCTCGGAGATGCCGCCGACGTTCGGTACCAAGCCCGAGTTGGTTTGCGCGCATATCGCAGGCGGTCCGCAGGCGTTGACGCGAGCCATCGAAGGCGCCGAAGACGACGCAGCAGCCGGCGAAGCGGTCGTAACGGATCACGTCAAGCCCGGTGATGCGCTCGTCGGTGTGAGCGCAAGCGGAGGAGCACCGTTCGTCGTCGCCGCCGTGCGTGCTGCGCGCGGCGTGGGTGCGTGGACGATGGGAATGGCCAACGTGCCGCAGAGCGATCTGATTCGCGCGGGCGATTTAGGCGTGCTGCTCGATACGGGACCCGAGCCGCTTACCGGTTCGACGCGGCTCAAAGCCGGCACGTCGCAGAAGATCGCGCTCAACACGATCTCCACGGCCGTCATGATTCGTCTTGGAAAAGTGTACGACAATTTGATGGTCGACGTCGTAGCGACCAATGCGAAGCTGCGAGGCCGCGCGCTGCGCCTGGTGATGGGCTTGACGAAGACCGGTGCGGCGGAAGCGCAAGACCTGCTTCAACGGGCCGGCGGCAGCGTGAAGACGGCAGCGGCCATGCACGCGCGCGGCGTGGATGCCTCCCAAGCTCGCGCACTGCTCGATGCAGCGAACGGATCGCTGCGCGCCGTACTGCAGACGAACGCGTGATAGACGCCCTACTCGGCGCACTGATCACGTTCGTTCCACTCGACGATCGCCCGGTCACCCGGCAGCTCCCGCAAATGCTTGCGCAAATCGCGGGCGTTCGGCTGGTGCAGCCTCCGCGCGATCTCGTCGGCAACTATTTGACGTTCGGCAAACCGGACAGCATCATCGCTTGGCTCAACGGTTCGCAAACGCGCGGATCCGATGCGATCGTCGTCTCGAACGACATGCTTGCATACGGCGGCCTTGTGGCCTCGCGCGTGCCGGGCGTGTCGTATCCGGACGCCTACTTCCGCCTAAACGAACTCTCGCATCTGCGCGCGCGTCATCCGCGCGCCTGGATCGGCGCGTTCGGAACGGTCATGCGCCTGGCGCCGACGGGCATCCCGTCGTTGGGGCCGGCCGCGAATTTTTTTGCGGCCTATCCGGCCTGGGATTATCTGCAGCAGTATGCCAATCTGCACGATCCGCCGCTGCAAAACGAACTCGTGCAGGCGCAGCGGCTGCGCGAACTGCTCGGCGATAAGATGCTGCAGGCTTATCTCGATACGCGTGCGCGCAATCTGAACGTCGATCTGCGCGCGATCGATCTCGCGCGTTCGGGAGCGGCCGATGCGCTCGTGCTCGGCCAAGACGACGCCGGTCCGTACGGTTTGCACATCAAAGACGTTCGCGCGCTGCAAAGCGCTGCGCAGGGCGTACAAAACGTCGCGATCGAACCGGGCGCCGACGAATTGGGCATGGCGATGGTCGCGCACGCGCTCGCGCGCGAGGCGCATTGGACGCCGACCGTCAGCGTGCAGTATTATCCCGCGACCGGCGGGACCATCAACGATCCGCTCGAGTATGCGCCGATCGACGTAGCCGTCGGATCGCTTATCACCCTGTGCGGTGCGCAGCGCACGCAAACGCCGGCGGACGTGGACCTGTTTGTGCGCGCACCCGGTGCGAAGGCTGTCGACGACGCGGCGCTCAGTGCAGCGATGCAAGCCGACGAACAGGCGGGGCGTTCGGTTGCGTTCGCCGATCTAACGTTTTTGGAAAACTCGTTTGCAAGCCAGGCGCGGTTCGCCGAATCGCTTCTGTCTTCCGGAATAGCATCGCGGTTGGATGCGTATTCGTCTTGGAACACCAACGCCAACACCGTCGGAACGGCTATCGCGGAAGCGGTGGCTGCCGGCGCAGGACGGCGCATGCACACGTACGACGCAGCCGCACACCGGACGTTTACGTTCAACCGCATCGTCGACGATTACGCGTTTCACGATTACGTGCGGCCGGATCTCAACGCGTGGCTCTCGCAGCAAGGCATCTCCGATCATACGTACCTGCTGCCCGATCCAGCCGCGCAGGCCCAAGCGCGCAATGCGCAGGAGTTGGGCGCGCGAGCATTCGCAATACTGCCGCAGCTCTATCCCGGATATCACATTGCGGCGCTGCAGATCACGTTGCCGTGGGCGCGGACTTTCGAGACGGAGATCGACGCACCGCTGGCGCCGGATCTTTAAGCTTACTTAACGAGCTCGGACACTAGTACGAACCGGATCCCCTGCGCCTGCAGCTCCGGATAGAGCGCGCGAATCGCCTCGAGCGTCGTCGGTTTAGGGTGTCCGATGGCGATGGCGCTGCCTTTTTCTAACGCGACCGCCGCTGCTTCGCGGAGCATCGACTCCGAGTACGCCGCATTCGACTCGTTGTCGAGGAACACGTTGCGCGAGGCGTTCGGAACGCCGTCTTCTTGTGCGATGGACGCCGCAACCGTGGCCTTATTGGTGCGTGAGTCCACGAAGAACCAGCCGCGGTCTTTAACCGCTTGCATGACGACGTGCATCACGCGCGGATCGGCGCTCGCGGCGCTGCCTTCGTGGTTGTTGACGCCGGCCGCCAGCGGAACTTGTGCGATATCGTCTTTCATCTGCGCGGCGATCTGGTCGTCGGTCATCGTCGTTTCGATCTCGCCTGGGCCGGAGCGCTTGTGCGAGAGCGGCTCCATCGGCAAGTGCAGCATGACGCCTTTGCCGGCGTCCTGCGCGATCTGCGCGATCTGCGAAGTGTAGCGCACGTGAGGCATGACGGACATCGTGATGGGAATCGGCAATGCAACCAGCGCGCGTTCGGTGTCGGGCCACTGCCCGCAGTCGTCGATGATCAGCGCCAGTTCGGCGCGGGCGGGTGGCGGCGAACCCGACGGCTCGGCAGCAGAGGGCGACACGGCGGGCGATGCTTGCGACGAACTCTGCGGCGTAGGCTCCGGAGCGGCAGCGGACGGTTCGGGCGTGACGCGCGCGGTTTGGGTCTGCGTTTGGGTTTCGCTCCGGTTCGTAAACCGGTGTGCGGTACGGCTGCGCGGCACCACCGCCCAAATCACCACAGCCATCAGCGCGAGCGCGAGCAAGACATAAGGCGCGGGATTAAAACCGCGAGCACGTTTTTTCTTCCGGCGGGCCATCGATCGCTAAAAGTTGCACGCGGCGGGTAGAACTCCGCTTGGTGGATCGTATCTTTGACGCACTCATCATCGGCGGCGGCGCCGCCGGTCTAAGTGCGGCCCTCACCTTGGGACGCGCGTGCAGAAGCGTGCTGATCTGCGACGACGGCCGCCCGCGCAACCGTGCGGCCAAAGAGTTGCACGGCTTTCTCACCCGGGAGGGAACGCCGCCCGAAGAACTGCTGAAGATTGCACGCGCGGATCTCGAGCAGTATCCGTCGGTGTCGTTTCTTGCGGCGCACGCTGCACAAGTCACGCGCGAGGCGGATGCGTTCGAAGCAACCACGCTAGGAGGCGAGCGGATCCGCGCGCGCACGGTGCTTTTGGCGATGGGCGTTTACGATGCGCTGCCGCCGGTTCCGGGACTTAGCGATGTCTGGGGGCGCAGCGTCTTCGTTTGTCCCTACTGCGACGGCTGGGAACTTCGCAAGCGTCGCGTCGCCGTGCTCGGCAAAGGCAAACGCGCCGTGGAACTGGCGCAAGAGTTGTACCAATGGACGACCGATCTTCTCGTGTGTATGGACGGTGAAGACGGGCTGACACCAAAACATCAACGCTGGCTCGAACGCACCGGCGCGGAGGTGCGCCGCGAAGCGCTTTCCGGCGTCGAAGAAAACGGCGGCGGCGTGCGGCTGAATTTCGAGCAAGGAAAGCATGCGGCTGCGGAAGCGCTTTTTCTCTGCGCGCCGCTGCGCCAGCGATATCCGCTGGTCGAGATGCTCGGCTGCACCATCGACGAAGACGGCAACATCGAGGCCGACGACCGCGGGCGAACCCGTGCGCGCGGCGTGTATGCTGCAGGCGACTGCGTCACGAACGTGCACCAAGTCATCCTCGCTGCCGCGAGCGGCGTTTGCGCTGCTATGGCGCTAAACGAAGACTTGCTTGCCGCCGACGTCGAACGGCTTTCGCTATGAAAGTTGCCGTGCTGTTCGGTTCGGTGCGCACGCACCGCCAGGGCATCAAACTTGCCCGCTTCGTGGTCAAAGAGTTGGAGCGCCGCGGCTGCATGCCCGTGCTTATCGACCCGGCCGAGGTGCGGCTTCCGCTGCTCGAGATGCAATACTCGGATTACGAAGCGGGACACGCGCCGCCCGAACTCGAGCGTCTGGCCGAACTGTACCGTTCCGTCGACGGATTCGCGATCGTGTCGGGCGAGTACAATCACGGTATCCCGCCCGCCCTGAAAAATCTGCTCGATTATTTTTTGGAAGAGTATTTTTGGCGCCCGTCCGGGATCGTTTCGTACTCGGGCGGCCGGTTCGGCGGCGTACGCGCGGCGATGCAGCTGCGCAGCGTTTTAGGCGAACTCGGGATGCCGTCCATTCCGACGACGCTGCCGGTAGGGAACGTCGGAGAGTCGTTTACCGACGAAGGCGAGCCCGTCGACCCGCGCTGGATCGAACGCAGCGCGCAGTTCTTCGACGAGTTTTACTGGTATATGGAAGCCCTTGCGGCGCGGCGCGCTACGGGCGTTCCTTACTAGGCTCGCACAACTCGATCAGCACGCCGCCCGTACTTTTCGGGTGAAGAAACGCAATAGTGTTTCCGTGCGCGCCTTTGCGCGGTTTTTCATCGATGAGACGAACGCCGTTTGCCTTTAGGCGATCGAGCTCTTGCTGAATGCCGGTCACGCGATACGCCGTATGATGCAGTTTCGTCTCCGCGTCGCCCCGGTACCGTGCAATGGGCGAGGACTCGTCGAGCGGGCGCAGCAGTTCGATAATGGAGTCGCCTGCGCGCAAACCCACGGCTTCAATGCCTTGATCGGCGACGATCTCGCGATAGACTTGCTCGAAGCCTAGTGTGTTCACGTAGAGATCGATCGTGCGCTCGAGGTCTTTGACGACGATGGCTACATGGTCGATCTCCATTACGCCACCACCTCCGGCGCGCGGTATTCACCGAAGACCTCGCGCAAGACATTGCACACTTCGCCGAGGGTCGCTCCGGCGTCGACTGCGTCCACGAAATACGGCATGAGGTTTTCGTTGGATGCCGCTGCTTTGCGCACGGCCTCGAGCGAAGCGCCGGCTTTTGCCGCGTCGCGGGCGGCGCGGAACGCTTTCAGCCGTGCGACTTGCTCGTGTTCGATCGCATCGTCGACGCGCTGGAGCGGGATGGTGACTTCACCGCTTCCGGATTCGGCAAATTTGTTTACGCCGACGACGACCTGTTCGCCGCGCTCGATTGCCTGCTGCGCCCGGTAGGCGGAGTCGGCGATACGCGACTGCATCCAGCCGCTTTCGATGACGGCGATGCTGCCGCCCATCTCGTCGATCTCGCTCATCAACGCACGAGCGCGTTCGATGAGCGCGCCGGTGAGCGACTCCACGTAGTACGAACCCGCCAGCGGATCCACGACGTCGGCAACGCCGCTTTCGAAGCCGACGATCTGTTGGGTGCGCAGCGCGAGTTTCGCCGCGTCGGCCGTCGGAAGCGCCAGCGCTTCGTCTTTGCCGTTCGTGTGCAGCGATTGCGTTCCGCCGAGCACCGCTGCAAGCGCCTGCAGCGTTACGCGGACGACGTTGTTGTCCGGCTCTTGCGCGGTAAGCGTCGAACCGGCGGTTTGCGTGTGAAAGCGCAGCATATGCGATTTCGGATCCTTGCAGCCGAATTCGTCTTTGGTGATGTGCGCCCAAAGATAACGCGCGGCGCGGAACTTCGCGATTTCCTCGAACAGATCGTTATGAGCGTTCCAAAAGAACGACACCCTCGGCGCAACGAGATCGAGGTCGATCCCCGCTTTACGCGCGGCGCGCAGATACGCTTTTCCGTTGGAGAGGGTGAAAGCGATCTCTTCAAGCGCGGTCGAACCCGCTTCACGGATGTGATAGCCGCTAATCGAGATCGTGTTCCACTGCGGAACTTCGCGGGCGCAGTACGACATGACGTCGGTCACCAAACGCATCGAGGGTTCGGGCGGATAGATGTACGTGCCGCGCGCGACGTACTCTTTGAGCACGTCGTTCTGAATCGTGCCGCCGAGTTTGTCGAACGAAATGCCGCGCCGGCGCGCAACCGCAAGCAGCATGGCCAGAAGGATGGAGGCCGGGGCATTGATCGTCATTGAGACGGTCACCGCGTCGAGCGGTATTCCGTCGAACAACGTCTCCATATCCGCGACGCTGTCGATGGCGACGCCGACTTTTCCGACTTCGCCGCGCGCAAGCGGCGCATCCGAGTCGTGGCCGAGTTGCGTGGGAAGATCGAAAGCGACGGACAGGCCCGTGGTTCCACGTTCGAGGAGGTAGCGGTAACGCGCGTTCGATTCTGCAGCGGTGGCGAATCCGGCGTACTGCCGCATGGTCCACAACCGCCCGCGATACATGTCTTTGCGGATCGCGCGAAGGTAGGGAAACGCGCCCGGCTCGCCGGACTCATGCGGCGCTCCTTGCACCCGGTCGTATGACGGTTGCAGGGGAATCCCGCTCGAATTCTCAGATCTGGCCACGGCGGCGTGTTTCGCCGCTGATTTAAGGAGCCCTCATGCGCGCACCGCTCGACGACGAGATCCGGCTAACCGACCTGCGCCGGCGTACCAGCCAAAAATGGACGCGTTATCCGCAGGACGTGCTGCCGCTCTTTGTCGCCGAGAGCGACTTCCCGGCGCCGCCGAACGTTGCACGCGCGCTGCGCGAAGCGATCGATAACGGCGACTTCGGCTACGCCGAACCGCACGGTTTAGGCCAGGCCTTCGCTGGATTTGCGCGCGAGCGCTTCGGATCCGCGCCCGAACCCGAAGACGTGTTCGCGGTTCCCGAAGTGATGGTCGGGGTTGCCGAGATCTTGCGTGCGATAGCAGACGAAAGCGATCGCGTCGTTATCAATCCGCCCGTTTACCCGCCGTTTTTTCACACGTTGGAAGAAGTGGGCGTTCACACCGAGACGGTCGAGCTTTGCCGCGACGGCGAGAAGTACGACTTGGCGTTCGACGCGCTCGAGCGCGCGTTCGCGAACGGCGTGCGCGCGTATCTGTTCTGCAATCCGCATAATCCCGTGGGCCGCGTTTTTGAAGAACGGGACCTGCGCCGCATTGCCGAGCTTGCCCGCGAGTACGACGTGGTCGTGATTGCCGACGAGATCCATGCGCCGCTCGTGCTGCCGGGTGCGGCGCACGTCCCGTTCGATCGTATCGCGCGCGAAACCGGCGTGCGAGCGTTTACGATGACGTCGGCGTCCAAAGGCTGGAACATCGCGGGATTAAAATGCGCGCTCGCGATCGCCTCGGGCGATTGGAGCCGCGAGGTCTTGCGTTCGCTGCCGGAAGACATGCCCGAACGCGCGGGAAATCTCGGTGTCATCGCGACGAAAGCGGCGTTTTCGCACGACGTGCCATATCTGGATCGCGTTGTCTCGCATCTTGACGTGATGCGCCGCTTTTTGCGCGAGACGCTCGATGCCAACGGGCTTTCGGCGATCGGATACGCGCCGCCGCAAGCGGGATATCTTGCATGGCTCGATTGCCGCGAGCTGCATCTGGATGCGGAGCCGGCGCGCGTGTTTTACAAGCGCGGGAACGTGGCGCTCAATCCCGGCACGAAGTTCGGGCAGCCGGGACACGGATTCGTGCGCCTGAACTTTGGGACGTCGAGCGAGATCGTGGAAGAAGCCGTGCGCCGGATGGCGTCGGCTATCGCCTAGCGTTATTCGATCGTAACGAGCGGGGAGTTCGCTTCGACGGTTTCCCCGGTCTTCACGCGGACCGCGCTGACCGTCCCCGCTTTATGCGCGCGAATCTCGTTCATCATCTTCATCGCCTCGATCACCGCAACGACGCGGCCTTGTTCGACGGCGTCGCCCTCTTTGACGGAGATCTCGACGACGACGCCGTGCATCGGCGAGGGAACGTCGTTGCCGGCAGGTCCGACGGCGCGCTTCTTGTGCGCCGTTCGCGGCGCGGCTTTCTTGCCGTTGGATCGCTGGGCCATCTGCGCACCGCCGGGCACGTCCACGAGCCGCACGCGAAAGAGTTTGCCGTTTACCTCTACTCTTACGGTGTCGTCTTGTGCATCGGCAGCGCCGGTTTCCGTGTCCTGGTAAGGCGCCTGCGAATACCCCGAAGCGACAAACGCTTCCAGCGTCGCCGTCCCATACGAAGCATCTCGTACGTTCGCGTTATCGCAGAGCGCACGCAGCAGTGGAAGCGTGGTAGGCACGCCCACGATCGTGTATTCGTCGATGGCGCGGCGTAAACGCGCGATCGCTTGTTCGCGATCCGGCGCCCAAACGACGAGCTTTGCGATCATCGAATCGTAGTCCGGGGTGACCGTGAAACCGGGATAGGCGGCGGAGTCTACGCGAATGCCCAGACCCGCCGGCTCGCGATACGCGACGACCGTTCCTGGCGCAGGCGAGAAGTTGTTCGACGGATCTTCCGCGTTGACGCGGCCTTCGATTGCATGGCCGCGGAACTCGACGGCATCCTGCGCGTAGCCGAGCGGTTCGCCCGCGGCGACGCGAATCTGTTCGCGGATCAAATCGAGTCCCGAGATCATCTCGCTGACGGTATGCTCGACTTGGATGCGCGTGTTCATCTCGAGAAAATAGAACTCGTTACCCGAGACAAGGCATTCGATCGTGCCGACGCTGTCGTATCCGATCGCTTGCGCTGCGCGAACGCCGGCCTCTCGCATGCCTTTGCGCATGGCGTCGGGGATCGTTGCAGGCGCCTCTTCCCACAGTTTTTGATGGCGCCGCTGCAGCGAACAGTCGCGTTCACCGACGTGCAGCACCGTGCCGTGTTTGTCCGCAAGGATCTGCAGCTCGACGTGTTTCGGATTGTCCAAATAGCGCTCGGCATAGATCGTGCCGTTTTTAAAGTACGCCAATGCTTCGCGCTGGGCGGTCGCGAGCGCAGACGGAAGATCTTCGAGCGTGCGCGCGACTTTGAGGCCTTTACCGCCGCCGCCGCCCGAGGCTTTGAGCGCTAGCGGAAGGCCGTAACGCTGCGCGGCTTCCTGCGCCTGCTCCGGACTCTCGATCGCTTCGGTTCCACCGGGCACGACCGGTACGCCGGCTTTCACCATCGCTTGCCGCGCGCGCACCTTGTCGCCCATGGCATCGATGGCATCCGGGTGCGGCCCGATCCACGTCAAGCCCGCCGCGATGACCGCCCGGGCGAAACCGGCATTCTCCGCTAAAAATCCATAGCCCGGATGCACGGCGTCGGCTCCGGCCGTCTTCGCGGTTTCCAGTAACTTTTCGACGTTGAGATAACTTTGCGACGGCGGCGCGGGACCGAGCAGATACGCTTCGTCGGCCATGCGCGCATGCAGCGCGTCGCGATCGATCTCGGAGTACACCGCAACGGTGGCAAGGCCCATCTCGCGCGCCGTGCGGATAATACGCACCGCGATCTCGCCGCGATTGGCAATGAGAATCTTACGCAAGGGGCGTCACCGCTTCCAATCGTGCCGTGCGGATCCACGGCGTCTGCTCTGGTTTAGGCTGCTCGTCCGGTCCGGCCGCTGCTGCAAGCACGGCCGCGATAGCTGCCATCTCGTCGTCGGACGGAACGTTCATCCGGCGGCGATGTCGGGCGGATACATGCCCATCGCATGATAGCCGGCATCGACGAAGTGCACGTCGCCCGTGATGGCTTGCGAGAGATCCGATGCGAGGTAGACGGCGGTTTTCCCGACGTCGTCTTGCGTGATGTTGCGTTTGAGCGGCGCGACCTTCGGCACGACGTCGAGAATCTTTGAGAAGCCGCCGACCTGGCGCGAGCTCGCGGTCTTAATCGGCCCGGCCGAAATGGCGTTGACGCGAATGCCGCGTCCGCCCAAATCGAACGCGAGATAGCGCATGATGGATTCGAGCGCGGCCTTCGAGATGCCGGCGATGTTGTAGTTCGGCACGATGGCGGTTGCGCCGAGATACGTGAGCGCCATAATCGACGAGCCGTCGTTCATCTGCCCTTGCAGCGCGTTGACCAAGCCGATCAGCGAGTACGCCGAGATGTCGAGCGCCATTGCGAATCCGTCGCGGGACGTGTCGTAGACGGTGC
>DASSRQ010000186.1:0-12563 GCA_035701665.1 Vulcanimicrobiaceae bacterium | reverse complement strand
CGCAACAGCAAGCCGGTGCCGTTACGGACGCGCAAGTCATTCTTTCGATCGGCGCTTCAAACGCGGTTAGCGGAACGATGGTCGTCGATTATGTCAACGGAACGACGTGCACGTTCGGCACGACCGGAACGTACAACAGCGGCACAAACGTGCTGAGCGGCTCCTATACGTCCGTTACCGGCTGCACGGGACAAACCGGTACGTATTCGATGACGCAGCAGTGTACGGACACTGTTACGAATGTTGCACGGCGGAGGATGAGCGGTCCCGCTCCCTGTTAAGGAGTTCAGCCGCAAGATCGTGCGCCTCTTCATCGGAAAGCGCCGCGCCGCGCTCGAGCCACACGGATAGATCCTCGGGCGCGGCGATCGCTTCGAGTGCCTGGCGCGCATGCTGGAACGCGATGACGTCGTCGGGCTCGGGGATCCACGCGAGCGCTTGCAACTTCTGCGCCGCATATCCCGAAAGCAGCACGGCCGTCATTGCATCTTCGCGATCGCACACAGCAACCGCATAGGACGCTGCGAGCGCAAACAGCAGCGGATTCTGCGCTTCCATCGTAAGCCTTAACGCGTCGGCCGCGTGCGCCGCGGCGACGCCGGTATCGTTGCCGGCAAAAGCGTAGCCCAAGATCTGCGTCTTCTGATAGACGAGGGCATTGCCCGACGCCGCTGCCAAACTTTCGGACGCGAGCTGGACCGCGCGCGCAAAGCACCCCGCAACCGCTTCGCGCGAAGCCCACCAATTGAGAACGAGGGCCGCTTCTTCCGTATCGTGCGACGAACGCGCTGCATCGAGTGCCTGCGAAAACAGTGCGCGCGCTTCTTCGATATGCTCCGGCGGCAGCGCGTAGGCGCAGCGCCGCAAAACGCCGGTGTAGATGCGCGGTTCGCCAAGCGCTTTGGCGCGGCGGATCGCTTCCGCGGCGGGCGCCTTCGCATCCTCGAAACGCTTTGCGCGCGCGAACTGCTGCGCGACTTGGGACAGCGCACGAACCATTCCGCGTTCGTCGGACGAGTTGCGATAGAGCGCAGCCGCTCGCTGCGCGCATGAAAGCGCAGCCGGCGTTTCTCCCAGATTGTTATGCATCATCGAAGCCACGTACTCTATCCGCGCTGCGGTTGCGGGCGCAAGGCCCTCGACGCCGCGCGCACGCTCGCACCAGCGCAGCCCTTCTGCAAGCAGTTCCAAGCGCAAAAACACCGGGCCGCAGTCCGCCGCCATCTGCGCACCCATGACCCGGTCGCCGTCGCCGTCGAGGGCGAAGCCGAGCGCCGCGCGGAAGTTGTCCACGTCCGGTGCCAGCGTCTGGAGCCAATTCGCAGGCAAATGCGTGTCGAACTCGACGTATGCGCGAGCGGCAAGCGCGGCAAAGTACGCTGCATGCTGCGATGCAGCATCGGCGGTCTCCGAGATTTCGGCCGCACGATCTTCCGCAAACGCGCGAATCGTTTCGAGAAAGCGGTAGCGCGTCTTCTCGCCCGTAACCATTTGCAGCAGCGATTTGTCGCATAGCGAAGTCAGTTCGTCGAGCACGTGATACTCGTCGCAGTCGCCGCCGTGCGCGCACACCGCAACGGCCGCAGGCAGCGAAAAACTCCCGCGAAACACGCTCATTCGGCGCAGCTGCGACTGCTCGCCGGGCTTGAGCAGATCGTAGCTCCACTCGATGAGCGATGCCAGCGTCTGCTGCCGCTGCTGGGCGTGCGGCGTGCCGCTTTCGAGCAGACGAAACCGTTCGCGCAGATGCGCGGCGATATCAGCGACGCTCATTGCGCGCGTCCGCGCCGCGGCGAGTTCGATGGCCAGCGGAATACCGTCGAGCCGCTCGCAGATCGATCGCACGGACTCGCGATCCCGATCGAGATCGAACGACGCGCGTACCGCTCGTGCGCGGCGCGCAAAAAGATCGGCGGCCGGCTCGCCTGCGAGCGGGCCGATGTGATAGACGTGCTCGCCGCTCAGATGCAGCAGTTCGCGGCTCGTGGCAAGAATCGCCGTACCGGGACACGATGCGAGAATCGCGCCGGCCGCGCCCGCAGCGGCCGACAGTACGTGTTCGCAGTTGTCGACGATCAACAGGCACGAGCGCGGCCGCAGATGCTCGACCAGCGGCTGCACGTCATCTGCCGGTACCGCGCTGCCGAGCGCTTCGAGTATCGCCGACACCACGAGACGATCGTCTTCGATGGGTGCGAGATCGACGAACCACACGCCGTCCTCATAGCGCGCAAGGGCATTCGCGCCGCATTGCAGCGCCACGGACGTTTTTCCGACGCCGCCCGGCCCTGTAAGCGTAACCAAACGCTCGACGCGCAGTGCATCGCCGATCTCCGCAATCTCGTTCTCGCGTCCCACCAACTCCGGCAGCGCGGCGGGCAAGTTGCTCGGCCCGGCACGGCGCTGTGCCCGTAAAAGCGGATCGAGCCCGAGTAATGCCACAGCCAAATCGGCCGCGAGCGCGCGCAGGCCATGCTGTTCTTCATCGTCGTAAAAATTCGCGCGGCTTTGCAGGCACAGCGCTCCGACCAAATGTCCGCCGGCAGTGAGCGCAAACGCGTGCGTTCCCGGAAGCGCCGAGTGCAGCGCGGGCGGAAACGCCGTCTTCTTCTGCAGCAGCTGTTCGAACACCGGATCGCCCGCGTCGATCGCTTCGGGTGCTTCGGCAAACGTGGCCGCCTCACGCCGGAAGAATGCGTCGCGGCGCACGTAGACCGCGCAACCTGCCGCATCGAAATGCTGTTCGAGCGCGGCAAACACGTCGTCCAGCATCGGTACCGCGGTACCGAACGCCGTCAGCCCGTGCCGCGTGCGTTCTATGGCGGCGAGCGCGCGTCCGCGCCGCCGGTAAAACGCCGCTTCCAACCTGGACTCGACGTATTGATGGATCGGACGAAATACGAGCGCCGCAACGAGAACGATTGCGATCTCTAAAGCCGTACTTGCGGCGCGCGAACGCTCCGATACAAAACGTTCCGCCGCCCATTCCGCCAAAGCAAAAAGCAAGACGACAGTTCCCGTAACGAGCGTGTACGCGTAAGCGCGCACGCGGTGCCGGACGGGCCGCCGGCTTTCGTTCATGGACGCGGAGCGTGCGCCAAACAGCGCAGGGCACCGTCGTAGATATCGTCAACGATCTCGCGTGCCGGCCGCACGCGATCGATCATTCCGACGGAATGGCCTGCATAGATCTTTTCCGCCTTGGAGAACGTGCGCGCCGCCTGCTCGTCGCATTCGAGCTCGTCTTCATGCCCGGTCCACGTATCGAGAAACGGCGTGCGCAGCGCGCGCCCGCCGAATTCGTTCGGCCACGCTTTGTGCTGAACCCGATCGTACGCGCGCGTATAGATCGTTTGCGTCTCGTCGCTTCCGGCGATGCGCTGCCGCGCTTCGTCGGTATTGCGCGCTTCGGCCGCCAGCAGAAACGGCGTACCGATCCACGCGCCGGCAGCCCCCGCTGCAAGCACTGCGGCAAGTCCGCGGCCCGTAGCGATACCGCCGGCCGCAATCACCGGTTTATCCGTCATCTCCAGCACGATCTGCAGCAGCGGCAGCGTTCCGACCGAGCCGGTATGTCCGCCGGCCTCCGTGCCTTGCGCCACGAGAATATCGGCGCCGCCGTCGAGCGCCGTACGCGCCCATTTGCGGCTCTGCACTTGGCAGCCGAGCACGATTCCCGCGGCATGCACGCGATCGGCATACGGTGCCGGAT
Source organism: Vulcanimicrobiaceae bacterium (assembly GCA_035701665.1). Lineage (GTDB taxonomy): Bacteria > Vulcanimicrobiota > Vulcanimicrobiia > Vulcanimicrobiales > Vulcanimicrobiaceae > DASSRQ01. The sequence continues at coordinate 8,851 of DASSRQ010000186.1, read as the reverse complement.
CGCCGAACGAGATGCTGATGAACGCGGGCGATGCGGCGATGGCGATGTCCAACAGTTCGGGCCTGCGTTCCAAGACCCAAGCAACGAGCCCGATGCCGAACTTCACATCCGGCTTCGCCTGTAGAATCGCGAGTTGCCCGCGGATTGCGTCAACCGGTTCGTCTTCGTCGAATCCGAGCATTCCGAGCCCACCCGCCTCGCTAACTGCGCGGGCAAGTGCGCCGCCGGCTTGCGGCGTCATCGGCGCGTTCAGCAGCGGAACGGAGATATCGAAACGATCGGTAATTGCTGTTTTCATTATGAAGATCGTCAATACGAACGAGATCGAAGAGCTTTCCTGGGCCTCGCCAAAAGGCACGATGCGCGGATTTGGAAAGCAGGTATCCGAGGCGCTCGGCCGTCAGCCGAAATCGACCGATTTGCTGCTGCGCCACCCTTTCGACGTAGAGATACTGCGCATACCGGCGGGCTTCGCGCCGTATCCGCACCACTCCCACAGCGCGCAGTGGGAGTTCTATCATATTATTTCGGGCAGCGGCTTCGTGCGTCACGACGGCGGAAAAGAGCCGGTGAAAACGGGAGACGCGATGCTGTTCAAACCGGGCGAAGCGCACCAGCTGATAGCGGGCGAGGAAGATCTGGTCGTTTACGTCGTTGCCGACAATCCCATCGGCGAATCGTATCACTATCCCGATAGCGGGAAGGTCGGCGTCAATCTTCCGGAGCGGCGGCTCTACCGCGGAGAATCGCTCGATTATTTCGACGGAGAAGAATAAAAAAGAAAAAGCCCGGCAAACGCCGGGCTTGTCTTTTAAAAGCCGTTACGCGAAGCGTTTAACGCTTCTTGCGTCCCGCCGACTTTTTGGCAGCCGTTTTACGGGCCGGCGCTGCTTTACGCGCGGGAGCTTTTTTGGCAGCGGTTTTCTTCGCTGCGGTTTTCTTCGCCGTAGCTTTGCCGGCAGCTGCTTTACGTGCACCGCCGCCGCCTTTACGCGACATCACGGCTTCCTTCAGTGCTTTCGCAGGCAGAAACTTGAAGACGCGCTTTGCCGGGACTTTGACGGGCTGGCCGGTGGCCGGGTTACGTGCGATACGCGCAGCGCGATCGCGCACTTTGAACTGACCGAATCCGGGGATCTTTACCGCTTCGCCGGAGCAAACTGCGGCTTGAATGTCTTCGAAGAGTCCGTCGACCAGTGCGACGGCATCCTTACGCGACATTTCGAACCGCTCCATAGCGGAGCGGACCAAATCGACTTTATTCATTGGCTCCTCTCATGCCTAATGCATTGCGGCGCACTCCGGCGCCGGCTCGCGCATAAACTATCGTGTTTATCGCGGTTTTCCTGTATGCCGGCATAAAAAATAGCGCGCGAGTAGACCGGCAGAAAACATTCTGCCGGCCTCTCTGCCCGCACGTCATCTCCGCTGCGCCCGCTGTATTACCGCTGCCGTTTCCGGCGTGCCGCTCGACCCGGGGGAAGGCTCGGGCGGCTCGGCACTGCAGCGAGCCGGGATAACGACTCATCAGGGTTACGTTTCATCGATAGCCTGCTGAGTGTTCTCACCCTATCACGCGCAAAATGCCGTAAGAATAGGACGTTTGGGACCATTGTCCAGGCCTTCCGCCAAGACTTTGGGACGCAGTCCCGACCCAAAATTGCCAAACGCGCGCTCGCGCACGAGGGAACGTTTTAAGACATGAAACACCTCGTCCGAACTCTCTGCGCATTGGTCCTAACGCTGGCGATTCCACTTCCGGCGATCGCGCAAACGCACGTCATCGCCGAACTCGGGACAGCGCCGCTCATCGGCCAAATCTCCTCGACGGGCGAGCTGCAAACCGACTTCTCCCGAGAACAGGCGCTGTTCCGTTCTGCGGGATCGAAACTGGGGTTGACGCCGAAGGAGTACGCGGCTTTCGGGCAGCGTTTGTCGGCTCACCGGCTCGCGTACGTTGTTATCCCGCGTCATTTGGACGCGATGTCCTGGTCCAGCGGCGGTCAAGTCTACATCCTGCACGACGTGCAGATTCCCGCGAATACGCACGGCTGGGAGATCGATCTCGACGAACCCGGCAGCCAGGTCGCGCTGTTCATTCCGGCGCGATGCGGTAACTTATCTATTGTACGGCGCAGCGCGGCGCATCTCGCGCGCACGGCGGTTCGCGTCAAAGCAAAATCCGTTGCCGTTTCTGCTGCGAACGTGCAGTCCGCTGCCGCAGCGCCCGCGCCGGCCGCACCTGCACAGCCCGCAGTCTACGTAACGCAGCAGCCCGCGCCCGCACCGTCGGCCGCGCCGTATCAAAGCGTTGCCGCTGCGACCCCGGCCGTGCATCGCCCGCGGCTGTGGCCTTTGCTGCTGATTCCGCTCATCGGATTCTTGAGCTCCAGCCACAGCGGCGCGCCGGTTATGGTTGCCGCGCCGGCCGTCGCGGGTGCACCCGCGCCGGGAAGCACGCCGCCGCCCGCGAGCTGCAAGACAACACCCAAATAATAAAAAAGCCCGCCGCTACGTTGCGGCGGGCTGCTCGTCGAGCACGCGCTGAATCGCGGACTCGATGCGTTCGTACCCTTTATCTCCGGCTTGAAAATGCCGGAGTTGATGGGACCGGTCGAAGACGTAATACGCCGGAACGAATTGGTTTTCAAACCGTTCCACGAGCGCATGTTCGTTGTCGATCGCGCAGGGCTGCACGATTTTCATCTCATTCAGCGCATCGGTTTTAACGCGCTCGATGTCGAGTTCGGCCTCGGAGCGCGGTTGATGGATGCTGATAAACGCCACGCCCTGCGGTGTAAACTTCTCGCGCCACGCGTTGACTCGATCGACGACGTCATGACAGATGTAACAGCTGACCGACCAAAACTGCACGACGACCGGACGGTCGCGCAGCGCGTCGAGATCGGGTTCGCCGTTGATCCAGAGCGCCGCGCCCTCGAGTGAGGGCAGCGGCGTTCGCATCCGAAGCGGCATGCTGCTTACGACTTTGAGAGCAGCGCTTTGCCCGGCTTCCACTCGGCGGGGCACAAACCGCCGGTTTGCAGTGCCTGCAGCACGCGGATCGTTTCGTCGACGCTGCGGCCGACGTTATCGTCCGTCACAACGGCGTACTTCAAAATGCCTTCCGGATTGATGATGAACAGGCCGCGCTGCGCGACGCCGTCATTCTCGTTCAGCACGCCGTATGCACGCGCCGTTTCTTTCGTATAGTCCGCCGCGAGCGGATATTTCAGACCGGCGATGCCGTTCTGTTCGCGCGGCGTCTTCATCCACGCCCAATGGCTGTGTTCCGAGTCGCACGATGCGCCGAGCACTTCGGCATCCATTGCCTTGAGCTCGTCAAAGCGATCCGACAGTGCGGTGATCTCCGTCGGGCAGACGAACGTGAAGTCCAGCGGATAGAAAAAGAAAATCAGCCATTTGCCCTTGTAGTCCGAAAGCTTGACCTTCGCACCGAGATCTTTGGCACTCGTCGCGCCTTTGGTGCTGGGAAGTTCGAAATCGGGGGCCGGCTTGCCAACCTGTGCCAACATAGCAGCGTCTACTCTCTCCTAAACGGCGTAGATGGGGATGTTGGACCACTATACCCCCGCCGTTCAGAAGTGAAAACGACTTTCACTACTGCGGATCGGGAATGCGCTCCGCGGCCTCGAGGGCGGCTTCGAAGGTGTCGTACTGCTCCCACAGCTGCTCGAGCTGCGTGACCTGGAAGACGGTCTGCACCTGCTTGGGCCCCTTGACGAAGAGGGACGGCGCAAACCCCTTGGCCGTTCGCAGCTTACGCATTCGAACCAGCACGGCGAGACAGGATGAGTCGATGTACCGCACGTCCCGCAAATCGATCACGACGCGCGGAACGTCCATGGCGGGGGCCAAGAGCCGTTCCAACTCTGCGGTCCGGTAGATATCAAACTCACCCTGCAGTCTAACGACGAGCGGTTCGGCCATTGACAATTATCATAGTTCCCAAGAGGCACATTAAGCAAGCGCAAACTTTCTGTTTAGAAGATTTCTGTCCTGCACGATTGACAATATGTCGCGTATAGCGTACATTTTGTCCATGAGAAACGACATGGTCCAAACAAACCGCGAGCGAGCCATCGGCCGCCGGTACGTTTTGCAGATGACCGGACTGATGGCGGTCTACATCGTGGTCCTCATGCTCAGCATTCACGCGCTGCAGACCCATTCGTTCGAACCCGTCTCCCGCGCGATCATCGCCGTCACGCCTGCTCTTCCGCTCTTCGGCGTCGTTGCGGCGGTCATCCAGTTCATGCTCAGCATCGACGAACTGCAGCGCCAGATCCACCTCGAAGCGCTGGCCATCGCCGCAGGCATCACGGCAGCGCTCGCGATCACCTACACGTTCTTGGAAGGCGTCGGATTGCCGCATTCGCAGGCATGGTGGGCATTCGTCTGCATCGACATCGTCTGGGCGGCCGCGCTGCCCTTCATCAAACGGCGGTACGCCTAGTGCGGAACCGCATCCGCGTCCTTCGCGCGGAACGCGACTGGTCGCAAGCGGAAGTTGCGGAGCGCCTGGGCATCGCCCGGCAAACCGTCAACGCGCTGGAGACCGGCAAATACGCGCCCAGTCTTCCCCTCGCGTTCAAAATCGCAAAACTGTTTGAAGCACCGGTCGATCGTATCTTCGACCCGGAATCCGTAGAGGAGTAACTCATGTTCCGTTTGGTTCTTGCCGGTGCGCTCGCCGCGAGCGTACTTAGTTCGACGCTGCCGGCGCTTGCCGCACCTCAGCCGCCGCTGCCCCCGATCGCACAAACGTATGAAGCCGGAAGCGTCCGCGTCGACCGTTTCGGCAATGGAAAAGATGCGGTCGTCTTTATCCCCGGTTTGACGTGCGGACCGTGGGAGTTTGCCCGCGAGATCGCACTGCTGCAAAAAGACCGTACGGTGTACGCACTTACGCTGCCCGGCTTCGACGGACGCGCCGCTGCGAGCGGTCAGCTGTTTCAAACGGCCAGCGCCGACATCTGGAAGTTTCTCGATGCGCAGCACGTCGCGCGCCCCGTTCTCATCGGCCACAGCTTGGGCGGAACGATGGCGCTGTTGATGGCAACGCAGCATCCGGAACGCCTGCGCGGCGTCATCGCCATCGACGGCCTCCCCGTTTTCCCCGGCGCGGAGGATAAAACGCCCGCCCAACGCACCGCCGCCGGCGAGCAGATGCGCGCCATGATGGGCAATGCAGCGACGCCTGCTGCGTTCGAATTCGTCGAGAAAAGCTACGTGCTGCCGTACCTCGTGACCGATCCGGCTGACGCCGCAGCGATGGCCAAACTCGTGGCCAAGAGCGACCCCAAAGCATCCGGAGACTGGATGGCTCAGGATTACGCGCAAGATCTGCGTCCGGCGTTGGCCGGCGCGAACGTGCCGGTCCTGGAGATCGCGCCGTACGATCCGGGTGTCGACTCGAAGTCGTTCGCGAGCGCCGCAGCCAAGCAGGCTTACTATGCCGGCCTGCTCGCCAAGGCGCCGCACGCCAAGGTCGAGATGGTCTCGGGTTCCCGACACTTCGTGATGTACGACAAACCCGCGGAGCTCGACGCCGATTTAACCGCGCAGCTGCACACTTTGCCGTAACTTTCGGGGGGCGGCCCGAGTTTAACTAAAGGAAGCGGGCCGCCTTCTCGCCCAACCCCACATAAACGACGAATGACAGTCACCGAACTCCCCTACACGCCGGAAGTCGAACGAGCGACCCGCGCCATCTTTGAGCGCGTCGAGCACGTCATTCCCCGCGTCGAATGGCCGATACACGCGCCCTACGTTGCCGAGATAAACCGCCTCAAGCGGGAACGCAACGCCGTCATCCTGGCGCACAACTACCAAGTTCCGGAGATTTTTCACACGGTCGCCGATATCGTCGGCGATTCGTTGCAACTGGCAATCGAAGCGGCAAAGACCGATGCGGACGTCATCGTGTTATGCGGCGTACACTTCATGGCCGAAACGGCAAAGCTGGTCAATCCGGAAAAGACCGTGCTCGTGCCCGATCTGCGCGCAGGCTGTTCGCTCGCCGAATCGATCACCGGCGCCGACGTCCGGCTCATGCGCGAAAAATATCCCGGCGTTCCCGTCGTGACGTACGTGAACACGTCGGCCGACGTCAAAGCGGAGTCCGATATCTGCGTCACCAGCGGCAACGCGGTGAAGATCGTCGACTCGCTGAACGTACCGCGCGTTATCTTCCTGCCGGACGAATATTTAGCGAAATACGTCGCGACGCAAACCGATACCGAAATCATCGCGTGGAAGGGCCATTGCGAAGTGCACGAACGCTTCACGGGCGCGCAGATCCGCGCATACCGCGAGGGCGATCCCACGCTGGTCGTGCTCGCGCATCCGGAGTGCCCGCCCGACGTGCTCCAAGAAGCGGATTACGTCGGATCCACAAAAGGCATGATCGATTTCGTTGCGGAGAACGAACACAAACATCCGCGCGTCGTGATGATCACCGAGTGTTCGATGGCCGGCAACGTGTCGGCAAACTTTCCGTCCGTCGAGTTCGTGCGGCCGTGCAACCTCTGTCCGCACATGAAGCGCAACACGCTTCCGAAAGTACTGCATTCGCTGCAAGCGATGGAATACGAAGTGACGGTCGATCCCGCGATCGCCGCCCGCGCGCGGCGCGCGGTCGATCGCATGCTGGACGTTTCGACGCGATCGGCATGACACAGTTGAAAACCGATGCGGTGATCGTCGGCGCCGGCATCGGCGGTCTGATGGCGGCGCTCAAACTCGCGCCGATGCACGTCACCGTTCTTTCAAAGACGCCGCTCGGAAGCGGGGCCGCCTCCGATTGGGCGCAAGGCGGACTTGCAGCGGCTATGGGTGCGGACGATTCGCCGCAGCTGCATCAACTGGATACGCAGCTCGCGGGCGCCGGATTGTCGGACGAAGCGATCGTCGAAATCCTCACGCGGGACGCACCGGCCCGCGTCGAGGAGTTACTGGAGTTGGGCGCGCGCTTCGATCGTACGGACAGCGGCGCGCTTGCCCTCGGACGCGAAGCCGCGCATACGCGCAGGCGCATCGTCAAGGCGGGCGGCGACGCAACCGGACACGAGATCCTGAAAACGCTGATCGAAGCGGTGCATGCAACGCCGACAATCACCGTTGTTGAAGGTGCGATTGCCGAAGATTTGCTCGTTAACGACGGTGTCGTTTGCGGTGTGTTCGCGCGGCGCACCGGTACCGGCGAACCGATCGTCATCCGCGCGCGGGCAACGATTTTAGCAACCGGCGGAATCGGCCGGCTGTACCGGTATACGACGAATCCCGTGCAGTCGACGGGCGACGGAATCGCAATGGCCGCGCGAGCGGGCGCCGTACTCTCCGATATGGAGTTCGTGCAGTTCCATCCGACGGCACTCGCAACGCCGCGCGATCCGCTCGCGCTGGTTACCGAAGCAATCCGCGGCGAAGGCGCGATCCTGCGCAACGACCTCGGCGAACGTTTCATGCTCGACGAACATCCCGACGCCGAACTTGCACCGCGCGACGTCGTCGCGCGCAGCATCTTTTTTCAGCAGCGCGCCGGACGCACCGTCGGCTTGGATTCACGCGAAACGATCGGCGAGCAGTTTCCGCAAAAGTTTCCGACGGTGTTTGCCGCATGCATGGACGCCGGTATCGATCCGCGCCGCGTTGCCATTCCCGTCACGCCCGCCGCGCACTATCACATGGGCGGCATCGCCGTCGACGAGTGGGGACGTTCGACGCTCGCGGGTCTGTGGGCGTGCGGCGAAACGAGCGCAACCGGTGTCCACGGAGCGAACCGGTTAGCCAGCAACTCGTTACTCGAAGCGCTTGTGTACGGTTCGCGCGTTGCCAGCGACGTCGCCGGACATCTTTCGACCGCCGTACACGCGCCGCCGCCGCGCGAGATGCGCGTGCGCGCCGAGAGCGACGCCGCGCAGCCGATCGCCGATCTCCGCGCGGTCATGTACGCGAACGTCGGACTCGTACGCAACGCGCAAGGCTTGGGCGCAGCGCTGCGCCGCATCCGCGATTTGGAATCGACGCCCGCCGCGCGCTCCGGCGAACTGCGAAATCTGCTCACGGTCGGACGCCTCGTCACGCAGGCCGCGCTCGCGCGCAAAGAGAGCCGCGGCAGTCATTACCGCAGCGATTATCCGCAAGCGGACGTCAAATACGCGAAGCGCTCGTTCACCACGTTGGCCGGCGTTGCTTAGCACGCCGCACCGGCTGCTCGTCGAGCCGATCGTCCGCGCCGCGCTGCTCGAGGATATCAGCCACGGCGGCGACTTAACGACCGACGCCATCGTTCCGGCGCAGATGCAGGCACGCGCGAGCATCGTTTCGCGCAAAGCAGGCGTTGTAGCCGGCACGCATGCCGCGCTCCTCGCGTTCGAGCTGCTCGATCCGAACGCATCGTTCGATATCCGTATCGGCGACGGCGAACGAATCGAGGCCGGTCAAACGGCCGTGACGATCGCCTGCAGTGCGCGCGCACTCTTGACCGGCGAGCGTACGGCACTGAACATCATCTGCCGCCTGTCCGGGATTGCAACCGCGACGCGGGCCCTCGCCGATATGGTGGAACCGTACGGGACGCACGTCATCTGCACGCGCAAAACGACGCCTGGCCTGCGCGTCCTCGAGAAGTATGCGGTCCGCTGCGGCGGCGGCTACAACCACCGCTTCGGTCTCGACGATGCCGTGCTGATCAAAGACAACCATCTTGCGCTCGCCGGTTCGATAAAAAGCGCGGTCGATGCCGTGCGCAAGCGCAGCGGTCACATGATTAAGGTGGAAGTCGAAGTCGACACGCTCGAGCAGCTGGAAACGGCGCTCGCATGCG
>DASSRQ010000185.1:0-2709 GCA_035701665.1 Vulcanimicrobiaceae bacterium | reverse complement strand
GGCGCCGTTCCCGATATCATGTGCATCGGAAAAGCATTGGCGAACGGTTTTCCGATGTCGGCGGCAATCGCGCGGCCGGATATTATGGACGCCTGGCCGGTATCGGCGGGCGAAGCGCTGCATACATCAACCTATCTCGGGAACCCCATGGGCTGCGCCGCGGCCGTAGCCAACATCGGCGAGATGCGTCGTATGGATCTGCCGGAGCAGGCGCGTATGCTGGGACTGGCGCTATCCGAACGCTTGGAACGGCTGCGCACGCATGCGCACGTTCGCGATATCCGCGGGCGCGGGCTCATGTGGGCGATCGAACTCGATTCGGGCGAGCGTGCGGCACGTGTGGTCAAGCAAACGTTGCGCGCAGGCATCATTCTTCTGCAAGCGGGCCCGCAGGGCGAAGCGCTCTCGCTGACGCCGCCGCTGGTCATCACTAAAGATCAACTCTTTCACGCCATCGACATCATCGAGGAGTTATTGTGAAGTATAAAGTCGGCATCGTCGGCAGCGGGTTCGGCGTTCGCGCGCATCTCCCGGCGTTCAAAGGCCATCCGAACTTCGAAGTGGTTGCGCTGGCCTCTCCGCACTCGGCCGAGAAGTTCGCCAAAGAGCGCGGCGTTCCGAATGCGTTCGATTCGTGCGAGGCGATGCTGGCCGGCTGCGAGCTCGATGTCGTTTCGATTGCGGCGCCGCCCTTAACCCATCACGCCGACGTTCTCGCTTCGCTGCATGCGCGCAAACACGTCATCTGCGAAAAGCCGTTCGCCCTTACCGTCGCGCAAGCCGAAGACATGGCCGCAGCCGGCGAGGCATCCGGAACGGCAACAGCGTTGATGCACGAGTTCCGGTGGGTGCCCCAACGCTTTGCGATCAAAGAACTCGTTGCCAACGGGCACTTGAAACCGCTTCGCGAGATCGAGATCACGCAGCTGTCGACGCGCTTGCGGCCGGACGTTCAGCGGCCGCGTTCGTGGTGGTTTGAAAAAGAGAAAGGCGGCGGCATGGCCGGCGCACTGCTCTCGCATTTAATCGATAGCGCGACATGGTATGCCGGCCGTCCCCCGCTGCGCAGCACGGGCTACTTGCGCACGGCGAATCCGGTTCGCACCGACGCGCAGGGCGAGTTCCGCAGCACCGTCGACGATGGTGCGTTCGTCCTCATCGATTACGGTGACGGGCTCATCGCGCGCGTAACGGTCGACGCGACGACCGCCGTCGATTCACTCACGGTTGCGGTGCACGCGGAAAATCGTACGGCAGTGGCATCCGGGTCGGATCTGTTTACGATGCGCTTGTTCAGCGTGGACGAAGAGGAGACGAACGAACTCGATTGCACGCCCTCGCCGCACGCCAAACTGGCCAGCGTCGACCCGCACGCGCCGTTCATCGCCGATCTGCTCGACGAATTCGTCAAACAGATCGAGACCGGCAGCAGCGCCGTGCCGACATTCGCCGAAGCGGTGGCGACACAGCGCGTGCTGGAGTCTATCGGTTTCGGCCGCTAACTAGTATTGGCACTGCGGTTTGCACCGCGTCGGCGGATCGGTCGGATTCGGCGAGGGTGCGGGCGTTGGCGTAGCCGTCAACGTCGGATATTGCACGGTCACTGCCACAGGCGTTGACGTTCCGCCGCCGGATTGCGTGCACGTGTATCCTGGCGGTGCGGAGCAGTACCCGAGCGGCTCGCGCGGTGCATCCGAGTAATACACCGTTGCCGTCTGGGACGTCGTAGGCTGACCCGGCTGCGATTGCTGTACTTGGAAACTCACCGAATAAAGATCGCAGGGAGTTACCGGCGTTATCGTTACCGGAACGGTTGTACTAGACCCTACGGCTACACTCGCCGGCGACGACGGATATCCGTTCGGCGTAATATCCCGTCCAGAAGCGTCATGGACGTGTGTTGTAATGAGCGCGTTAGCGTATCCCAGCGCGACTTGACCTTCTCCGTACACCGTGACGTTGAAATCGGTTTGGCTTATCAGGCCCGGCGTCGTGTCTTCCACGGAGACCATGTTGGAGAACGGCGGCCCCTGGTCGACGCCATTTACGTACATGTCCGAGTACGTTATTTGGAATGGAGCGCAGCCGGCAACTGCATTTCGATGGACCGAAGCTGCTCGAGCCTCGTTGACCGGTAATACGCCCGCTCCATGGCTGCAATCCGCCAGTAGCAGTGCGGCAATCGCGCACGACGCTAAGCGCGTCAGGATTTTATTCAAAACACCCACCCATATGAAAAGAGCGCCTGTCCAAACGGACGGACGCTCGCTTCCTTAGGATCGGCCGGATCGCTTTCCTCTAGTGGGCCAGCGCATACGCTACCGCGCCGTTTGCATCGAGACGTCCGCAGCCTTCCTTCAAGTTGCCGATATCGACGGCACTTGCGCACATTGCGGTTGCGACTTGCTGCGGTGTATAGTTCGGGCGCACGGTGAGGATCATCGCTGCAACGCCTGCGACGTGCGGTGTAGCCTGCGACGTACCGACGAACAATAGCCTGCAGTCATTTGTAGAGCCGGGCGCAGCTCCGAGATCCGGAACGCAGTATTGAGCGGAGTGCAGCGCGGTGGAAGAATAAAGTCCCTCTATCCAATGCAGATCGTCCGAATCATTTGACGACGTAGCATTTCCGCCCGGCGCCAGCAAATAGCGGCCGTTGCTGCCGACGATGTAATTCGAGTACGGTGCGATCTCTTCGGTAATGGCAAG
>DASSRQ010000184.1:0-3259 GCA_035701665.1 Vulcanimicrobiaceae bacterium | reverse complement strand
GAGTCGGTATACACCTCATGCCGTCTTCCGACCATTCTCCCGGTCACTTTTCCCCATCAGCCGAGCCGTTGTCTCACCGGGCGGATGGTTGCTGCCGCCGAAAACCCGTGCCGGGAGCTACAGCCAGCCGCGGCTGCGTGCTAGGCGCGCCGCTTCGATTCGATTGGATACGCCGAGTTTGCCGATGGCTTCAGACAAATAGTTGCGAACGGTGCCTTCGGAGAGTGAGAGGCGTTGGCCGATGTCTGCGGCGGATGCGCCTTCGCCGGCGAGCCGTAACACGGCGCGTTCGCGATCGGTGAGCGGATCGGGTTCCGACCACGACTCAAGCGCGAGCTGCGGATCGATGGCGCGCTCGCCCGCGGCGACGCGGCGGATGCCGTCGGCAAGTTGCGCGGCGGGCGCGTCTTTGAGGAGATAGCCGCCTACGCCGGCATCGAGTGCGCGGCGCAGATAGCCGGAACGTGCAAACGTCGTCACGATGACGACGCGCGTTTTCGATTTCTCTGCGCGGAGTGCTGCTGCAACGTCGAGTCCCGAGCGGCCCGGCATCTCGATGTCCGTCACCAGTACGTCCGGCGAATGCGTGCGCACGAGTTCGAGCGCTTCGTCGCCGTCTTTCGCTTCGGCAACGACTTCGATGTCGTGCTCCAAACGAAGCAATGCGGCGAGCGCGCCGCGGACAAGTGCTTGATCCTCGGCGATGACCAGCCGGATCATTGCGCGGCGCCTTGCGGAAACGTTACGATCAAGCGCGTGCCGTTCGCTACTTCGCGTGCGACCATGCCGCCGAGGGCTTCGACGCGTTCGCGCATGCCCGTGAGGCCGAGTCCTTCGGTTGCGCGCGCGCCGCTGCCGTCGTCGTAGATCTCGAAGCGGCAGCCGTCCTTATCGTTCGCGATGCGGATGCTGCACGTCGACGCGTTTGCATGGCGCACGACGTTCGTCACGCCTTCGCGAATGGCCAGTGCGAGTACGCCTTCGGTGCGCGGAGCGAGCCGCACGTTTTCGACCTCACATTCGAAGTTGACGCCGGCTGCGGTCAACACGGAACGCGCGCGTTCGATCTCAGCGGCGATTCCGGCAGCGCGATACCCGGCGAGTGCTTCGCGTAGTTCGCCGAGGGATTCGCGGGCGATCGATTCGACTTCGCGGATCTCGGCGGCGGCGCGCGCCATGTCGGAATCGGCGAGTTTTGCGGCGAGTTCGGATTTGAGCACGATGACCGAGAGCGTGTGGCCGAGCACGTCGTGCAGGTCGCGCGCGATCCGTTCGCGTTCGGCGACTTTCGCGAGACGTTCCACGTTTTCGCGCTCGGTACGGAGCGCTGCGTTCATGCGTTGCATCTCCGCGGTGTGGATGCACGCCGCGCCGATGATGCCCGCAAACACCATTCCGGGTATCCAGAAATACGGCGGAAGATGCAGCAGCGCGGACTCGACGGCGATAGCGACGATCAAGCCGGCGATGATGCGCCAGGCGAGGGTGCTCGAGCCGATAAACGCCGCAAACGACGCGGCGAAGACGAAAAAGACCGAAGCCATCGAGTTGAACGGACCGAGCACCGCGCCGATTGCCGCGATGGCGATCAAGATCGGCCACAGCTCGCGGCCGTTCAGCCAATAGCCGCGGAAGTACAGGACTAAAAACACGACCGTGGCGATGGCTGTTTCGATCAATTGCGCGCGATTGTCGGTCACCAGCGGATTGATGAACACGGCGGCGGCATACACCAGCCACAGATACGGCAGATAACCTTCGCCGGCGGGCAGCAGCCGCACCGTGCGCCGGCTTTGATTAGACATTGCCCCGGCTTTCGTCGCGCCGCCAGCCGAACGCTGCCAGTGCGAGGAAGGCGCACGTCCATACGGCGAGCGCGGCCACATCGAGCGCGGATGCGCTCCCGATGCCGAGTGCACCCAACGCGAGGCGGCCGAAGTGGTACGTCGGCGTCCACGGCGCGATGGCTTTGAACGTGTCGGGGAGCCTCGCTGCCGGAATCCACAATCCGCCCATGAACGAGAGCGGCAAGTACAGCAGATTCACGATCGCCGATGCGCCGTTCGACGGTGCGGTCATGCCGATCGCAAAGCCGAACGCGCAGAACGGTGTTGCACCCGCGACGAGAACGCCCAAGAGTGCGAACAGTGTTTCGAGCGGCAGACGCACGCCGCCGGCGGTAACGCCGAGCACGATCAGTGCGACGGCAATGCCCGCTGCAAATGTGAGCGCGGCGAACATTTTCGCGGTGAGGTAACACGAGAGGCGCATCGGGCTCGCGCGCCGCAGCACCAGCCAGCCTTCGCCGCGTTCGAGCGCTAGGGTTACGCCGAATCCGAACAGTGCGGCGCCGATGACGCCGAATGCGCCGTAACTTGCGAGAAAATAGGTTGCGGCGCTCGCTCCGAGGTGGGCGTGCTGGTTCATCGTTATGCCGAACAGATAATAGAACGCGAGCGGGAAGGCAAAGAGCGGCGCGAGGTACGCAGGCTGGCGCGCGAGGCGCAGCACTTCGAAACGGGTTTCGACGGCGAGCGATTTCATTACGGCGTTCATGTTATGCCACGGCTTTCATCAGTTGACGGTAGGCGTGTTCGAGTGTGGGCGCTGCGCCGTCGGTTGCGACGCGCGCTTTGAGTTCGGCGGGCGTTCCTTCGGCGAGGACGGCGCCGTTGTTCAGCAGCACGATGCGATCGGCAAGGGCATCGGCTTCGTGCAGATAGTGCGTGGTGAGCAGAATGCTTTTGCCGCGCGTAACGAGTTCGCGCACGCCGTCCCAGAGCGTTTCGCGCGTTTCGACATCGAGGCTTGCGCTGGGCTCATCCAAGAAAAGAACGTCGGGATCGCCGCAGATGGCTAAAGCGAAGAAGAGCCGCTGGCGTTCGCCGCCGGAAAGGCCTGCGACGCGCCGGTTCGCGATGCGCTGCAGGCACGCAAGTTCGATCACGTCGGCTTGCGGCAGCGGGTTGGGATACGCGGCTGAGAAGAGCGTGATCTGCTCGGCGATGGTGAGGTTCGGCGGGACGCTGGAGACTTGCAGCATCGCGCCGATGCGTTCGCGCGTTGCGCGCTCGCGCGGGTCGCGGCCGAAGATTCTCGCGGTGCCGGTGGTCGGTTTGGCAAGGCCCAGCAGCATGCGGATGGCGGTGGTTTTGCCGGCGCCGTTCGGGCCGAGGAGGGCGAGTGTCTCGCCTTCGTTCAGCGTGAGATCCAGCGAGTCGACGGCGACGACGTCGCCGTAGCGTTTGCCGGCATTCGT
>DASSRQ010000183.1:0-14302 GCA_035701665.1 Vulcanimicrobiaceae bacterium | reverse complement strand
GCCCACCCTCGCCGTCGTCACGCATGAAGCACGGCCGCATCGTAACCAGCCAAACGCGGATCGCTCGCAATCGAAAACATGAGTTCGGCCGATACGACGAACTGATCGTCCACGCGGCCTTCGGCGCGCACCCAGCCGATGTTGCGTTTGTGTTTGACGAGCTCCACTTCCATGTCGAAGCGGTCTCCCGGAACGACGGGGCGGCGGAACTTTGCGGCGTCGATGCCGGCAAGGTACGGCGTCTTGCGCGAAAACTCGCCGGGTTCGAGCACGATGCATCCGCCGAGCTGCGCGAGCGCTTCGATCATATACACGCCCGGAAAGAGCGGGTTGCCCGGAAAGTGTCCGGTGAAGATCGGTTCGGTCGCGGTGATATTTTTATAACCGGATGCGCGCACGCCGGGCTCGATCCGCGTGATGCGATCGACGAGCAAAATCGGATAGCGGTGCGGCAAAATCTCCATAATCTGCCGGATATCGATCTGGGCCACGCTTATCGTACCTGTGCGCTCGGAGCGCCGCTTTTGAACGTTTTGCGGATCTCGCCGGTGGCAACGCAATGCAGTTTGTGTCCGCTCTTGAGCGCGACGATCTCGCACTGCGGGTAGGCGCCGAGCAAAGCGAAGTCGCCGAGCAGATCGAGCACTTTGTGACGAACGGGCTCGTTCTCCCAGCGCATCGGCTGCATCGGACCGTCCGGTGCGAACACGAGCGCGTTCTCCAGCGTGCCGCCTTGGGCGAGGCCGCGTTTGCGCAGCGCTTCGACTTCGTGCAGATAGCCGAACGTGCGCGCGGAGGCGATCTCTTGCGCGAACACGGCCGGCGTGATCTCGCCGTCGAAAAACTGCGTGCCGATCGGCGGTGCAAAGTCGGCGAGGAAGCGTACGCGCAGCTGCGCGGCGGGAAGCACGATCACGGCGCGGTCGCCGTCGCGCACGAAGAACGGCGCAACGGGAACGTACCGCGCCCGAACCTCGGCTTGCGCGACGATGCCGGCGGCTTCGATAGCATCGGTAAAGATCTTCGAGCTGCCGTCCATCACCGGAATCTCGGGGCCGTCGACGTGAATCTCGGCGTTGGAAACGCCGCAGCCGAACAACCCGGCAAGCAGATGTTCGACCGTTGAGATCGTCACGCCGTCTTTGCCGAGCACCGTTGCGCGTGCAGTCTCGACGACGTATTCGGCGAGCGCCGGAATGCGCGTCGAACCGCTTACGAAGACAAGGCCGGTATCGGGTGCTGCGGGACGGACGTCGATGCGGCACGGGACGCCGCTATGCAGGCCCGGGCCGTCGAGCGTAAACGGCGCACGGAGCGTCGTTTGATACTCAGGAATCTCGCTTCTCCAGCGCATCGACACGGGCCACGAGCTTAGGCAGATTGCGAACCATGACCTCTCGGCGCAGTTCTTCCTTGTGCGGCCGCGCGGGGTTGCCGCTAACGAACGAACCTTCCGGTACGTCGCCCCAAACGCCGCTCTGTCCGCCGACGATCGAACGCGAACCGATCGTCATGTGACCGCGCGTGCCGACTTGGCCGGCGATCTGCACGAAATCGCCGATAATCGTGCTTCCGGAAAGCCCCGTCTGCGCGGCGATTGCCGTGCTCTTACCGATCTCGACGTTGTGTCCGATCTGCACGAGATTGTCGATCTTGGTTCCGGCGCCGATGCGCGTCGTGCCGGTCTGCGCGCGATCGACGCATGCGTTCGAACCGATCTCGACGTCGTCTTCGAGCACGACGTTGCCGACCTGCGGAATGTGCTCGTATTTGCCGTCAACGAAGACGTAGCCGAAGCCTTCGCTGCCGACCGTCGCGCCCGGATGCAGAATGACGCGGTCGCCGGCGGAACATCCGTCCAAGATGCGCGCGTGCGGCGAGATCAATGCGCCGCTGCCGACAGTCACGTCGTCGCCGACATACGCGCCGCCTTCGACGACGGTGTCGCTGCCGATCCGGCTGCGCGCGCCGATGACGGCGTTCGCTCCGATGTACACGCGCTCGCCGATCTGCGCGGTCTCGTCGACGACGGCGCTCGGATGCACGAAGGGGCCTTTTTTGCGCGGCCGGTCGAGTTCGCGCAGCAGTTGCATGAGCGCAACGCGCGCGTTCGCGACGGCGATCAGCGGCTTCTTCGGCCGCTCGCCGGCCTCGGCCGCAAGCGCATCGTCGACCAGCACCGCCGCGGCTTTCGATCCCAGCGCCGCCTGCAGATAAGCCGCGCTCGTTGCGAACGTCAGCGCGTTCGGGCCGGCTTGATCGATTGCGGCAATCGCACCGATCTCAACACTGCCGTCGCCGACGACTTTGCCGCCGGTGCGCGCTGCGAGATCGGAAAGCGTGCCGAGCATTTACGGCGAGGGTGAGGGCGACGCGCTCTCGGTGATGCCCATCGCCTTTTCGACGTCGGGCGTAATGTCCACGCCGCCGTAGCCGATGAACTCGCGCGTTACGACGAGCTTCAGATTTTTCTGGGCCGCAACTTTGGACGCAGCGTCTTTGATCTTGTTGACCAGATCTTGCGAGACTTGCGAGTACTTCGCATTCATCTGCATGACGCGGCGCTGCTTGTCGGCGTTCGAACCGGAGCCGGTCTCGATCGCGCGTTCGTCAGCGAGCATTTGATTGTTCGCGTTCGTATACTGCGGCCAATTCGACGTGATCCGCTGTACGTCGAGCAATCCGACGGGGCTGGAGTTTCCGCTGCAAGCGGTAAGCGCTGCTGCCGCAAGCGCGGCTACGATAATACGTTTGTTCACTGATGTAAGCTCTCGATGTCCTTTTTCACGTCGTCGGTCAAGTCGATGCCGCCGGCGGCCGCATTGACGTTCATGAAGACCACCTGCAATCCGCGTTTGGCCGCCACGGCTGCCGCATCGCGTTTGATTTGATCCACCATCTTGTTGTAGAGATCGTCGCGCTGGTGCTGCAGCTGCGCGATCTTCGTGCCGGCCGCACCGCCGGCGCTTCCGTCGGCGCCCTGCAGCGCGGCGTACTGCTGATCCAAATCGGCTTTGGTCTGCTGGTACTGCTGAACCGTCTTCTGCGCGTCCGCTTTGAATTGGGCTTTGAACTGCGAGTCGATCTGCGCGATCTTGTCTTTGGTCGACTGCGGCAGATTCGAGGGAACCGGCTGCGGCTGCAGCCCCTGAATCTGCGCGGTCACCTGCTGCGAGACTTCGTTATGGCGCGAAGCGAGCTTCGACTGCGTCTGCGCATGGATCTGCGCGACCTGCGTCCGCAGCGCATTTTCGCTCTGCGCGTGCAGCTGCGCTTGATACGCAACGAGCGTTTGCGCGTCGCGTTTGCGCATTGCGGCGACCTTGTCGCTCTCGCTCTTGTCGAGCGCCGCGAGCTGGTCGCGATACGTTTTGCGATCGGCGTCGCTGAGCGCGAGGTTGCCGAGCTTCATGCGCAGATCGAGGCGGCGCGCCGCGTCCTGCTGCGAGATCTCGAGGCTGGCCTGCGACTCTTGTTCCTGCAGCGCCGTCGCGCGCTGGCGGTAGGCGGCGTTCGCGCGATCGGAAAGCTGCTGCTGCAGGCGCCGGACCGCGGCGTTGTCTTGCGCGATCACGCTCTGCTGATAGGCTTGAAAATTCGCATTGGCTTGCGCCGTAACGGCTTGAGCCTGCTGCTGCGCGGTGCCCTGCATCTGCTGGACGGTGCCGTTGCCGTTCGTGCCGGCGCCTGCCGAAGCTAACGCGGCATTGATGGCCTGCTGCTCGCGGCGCGCGTAGTCTTGCTGCTTTTGCGCGATGATCTGATTCGCTCGCGCCTGCGCTTGCTGCAGTTCGCGGTTGAGCTCTTGCGTCTGCCTAGCCAAATCGCCTTGACTCTGCGGAACGGCGCCGGGGCCGAGCGCGTTTAAACCGAGCGCATCGATAGCGTCCTGGATCTGCGAGAGCTGACCGTACAACGGGTGCGTTTTGAGGACGTCGTCGACGCGTACGTACCCGATTCCGCGGACGTTCGGATCGTTTACAGCCGGCTGATGCGCACATCCGCCGGCCATAAGGACCGCTAGAACTCCCGCTGCCAGCGCGTTACTTGAGCGCATCTTGGACATCTTTGGTGATGTCCGTTCCCCCGAAGATGATGTCGTTCTTATCGACGACCAGAATCAGATGCTTGTTCTGAGCGACCTTCGACATCGCGTCGCGCGTCTGATCGACGAGCGGCTTGAGCGTCTTGTTCTGCTGATCGGTCAGCGTCTTCTGATAATCCTGGAAGATCTGCTGCTGCTTTTGCGCGTCTTTCTTTGCGCCTTGCATCTGCTTGAGAGCATCCGCACGACGCTGCTGCGCGAACTTCACGAAATCGTCGTTGGCCTGTTTGATCTTCGGCACTTGATCGATCTGCGTTTGATCGACGAAGCCGATCTCCGACGGAGGCGGCGTCGACGACGGCGGGGCAACCGCGGACGATCCGTTCACGAGATCTTCGACGTTCTTCGTGATATCCTGACCGCCGTACACGACGATGCGCTTGTCGACGATGACCGAGAGCCCTTTGCTCGAGCTCACCTGGGCGATCGCGACTTGCGCCTTCTGGAACAGCGGCCCGAGTACCTGACGCTGCTTGTCGAGAAACTTCTGCTGGTACTGACCGGCAATGCGCGACTTGTCCGCATCGCTCTTGCCGCGGATCGCGGCCTGGAACTGTCCGTCGAGCTGCGACTTGTACTGCGCAACTTCCTGATTCGCCCGCGTGAACTGCGGAAGCGCGCCGATCGCGGCCTGATCGATGAAGCCGACGTCCGAAAGATCCGCACCGATCGCCGCAGGGGTCGCAATCACTGCTGCTGCGAGAACGGCTGCGCTGAATGGAATGACTCTGCGAATGTTCATGGGCTCCTTAGAAGCTTTGGCCGATGCCGAAGCTGGTGTGCGTTCCGTTCGATCCTCGTGCAAAATCGATACGAATGGTGTGCAGGCCGAGTTGCGGCACGTCGAATCGCAGCCCGATGCCGTAGTCGCCGCGCCACGCCCATTGGCCCGGATAACCGATAATACGCGAGGTGTACGGGTCGAGGGTCGGCTGCGCGCCGCGCACGCGGTATCCGCCTTCGTCGGCGAACAGCGCGATGCCGAACTTGCGGTCGGCGGTCAGCGGTTTACGCAGTTCGACTTGGCCGAGCAGCGTGTCCGTGCCGTAAAACACCGAGTCGTATCCGCGCAGCTGCTGATCCGAGAACGTGAACAGATTGCTCGGCGGAATTGCACCGGTCGATCCGCGCGCTTGTCCGTGCAGGGCGAGCGTCGAGTCTTTGAGGATCGGCAAGAACTTCGCCGCGTCGAACGTGGTCTGCGTGAAACGGAAGTTCGATCCGAGCTGCGGGTTCGAAAGCGTCTCCGAGAGTTGGAACGTCTGACCGTGACGCGGATTGAAGATATCGTCCAGATTACGCGCCGGATCGGTTCCAAAACCGAGCGTTACGGTGTTGAGCGTATACGGCTGGCCGGTGTTGATGTTGGCAACCGAGTCCGCAACGATGCCGAAGCTTCCGGTTTGATTCGAAAGATTCTGCAGCGGTCCGGGCGAGGGCAGCGGAACGATGTTCGGCTGCGTCGTCTGGAAGTAGTACGGCGCGGGCACCGTGGTGCTGTTGCGCACGCGCTGCGCACCGACGCCGATCGATGCGATGAATTGATCGTTGATGCCTAAACGGCGGCCGATGTTCGCGCTGATACCTTGCGACTTTGCGCTGCTGGTCGAGACCACGCCCGAGAGCAGCTGCGCGTTGCTGCTGGGCAGCAGCGTCACCGGAATCGGAACCGGCGTTTGACCCGGTGCAGGCGAAGGCAGCGCGAGCGCGCCGACCGCCGTCGTGTAGACCGGATAGAAATACGTATAGCCGTTTGCAAAGATGCTCGCGCCGAAGCTGTACTTCTGCGACTGCTTCGTGTTGCCGACGTACGGAATCGTGACTTGCGCCTGCGTCGTGTAGTTACGCGAACCGCGTTCGAACTGCACCGAGACGGCGTTGCCGGTACCGTGCAGGTTCGTGTCCGAGTAGCCGATCGTGCCGTACAGGCCTTGGCCCGTCAAACCGCCGGAGTAGCCCGCGCCGACCGAAGCCTGCGCCGTCTTCTGCTCCGTCACGACCCAATCCAGAACCACGCAGCCCGCGTCTTGCTTGAGCATCTCGTCGGGACACGGTTTCGGATTGACGTCGACCTTGCTGAAGAAGCCCGTGTTGTTGAGCTGCTCGAGGTCGCGCTGCACGCCGTTCTTGCTCAGGATCATGCCCGGGCGCTCGAACAGCTGGCGGCGGATAACTTGATCTTTGGTCTTCGTGTTGCCGGTGATCTGAACCAGACCGACGCGCGCAACGTAAATGTTGACCTTCACTTTGGCCGTGCCGGCTTTTTCGTCGATCGTCGCGGGATCGATGCCTTCGCTGAAGTCGCCGATCAGCAGGCTGTACTTGTCGTACACCTTTTGAATCGCCTGACCGTCCGCGTTCGCCATGGCATCGGAGAACTGCGCGCCCGTCTTCGCCTGCAACTGCGGCAGAAGAACGTTGGCCGGCAGAATCGGATCGCCATTGATCTCGATGCCCGAGATCGTCAAGCCTTCGCGGATGTCGATCGACAGACTGCCCGTCTTCGGATCGATCGCGAGGTTCGTGACGTGCGAGGGCAGCTGGCCGCCGTAGCCGATGCGGTCGTAGTACGAGTTGATCTTCAAAAAGTCTTGACGCAGCGTGTTCGTGTTCAACACCTGGCCGACGGACGTGTCCATCAGTGCCAGCAGCGTGTCCGGCGGCACGTGCGCGTTACCGTTAAAGGCAATCTTCGTGATGACCGGGTTCTCGATCACGCGGTAGGTGATCGCGACGCCGTTCGGGCGCTGGCGGATCAGCGGGGCGGCCTGGTCGGCGAAGTACCCGAGCGCAAAGATGCGCTGCAGGTCTGCCTGCACGATCTGCGGATCGTACGGCGCGCCGGCCTTGGACTGCACGACGGCGAGAATCGTCTGCGTGGGAACGTGAACGTTACCGGAGACATCCACCGACACGATCCGGGGACCGGGTGCGGCGGCGCCGCTGAGCGGCGTGAACACCGTCAAAGCGCACAAAAGTGCGAGCGCCAGGCCCGCGAACCGGTGGAGCGCGCCTCGCGCACGCCAGAGGCTAGAGGTCATCAAACATTCTTTCCTATGAGAAATCGATCGTTCCAACGCTTGTCGCGTTAGCTCTGTAACGCGCCCGCAATGCGCGCCGTTTCGTTCGACCCGCACCGCCTGTTCGCGGTAGCCCGGGGGTGTCCTTGCATATAAAATGGCCTAAAATAGCCGCTGAAAGAGGAAGGTAAAGCCGTTCTGCCCCAGCTGCGCCTGCCCCGCGGTTACGCGTGCATTGGTCGAGAGCGTTTGGTTCGGAGCATAGAAGAGCGGCACCGCGCCCTGTTGGACGAACATCGTGAATTGGGCCGACGTGAACGCGTTCGGCTGGTACGCCACGCCGAACGTCTGCCGGACCGGCACGGTGAACGTGGTGCCGTAGAGCGCGTACACGTTCGTCCCCAGCAGACGCCGCAGATCCAGGCCGACGTTGCCGCCGTAATCGACCGTCAGATTGACGTCCGAGAGGCCCAGCGTGTTGCCGAGCGCCGACTCGATCGGCGAGAGGATGCCGCTCGCAAACTGGGTGTTCAGTATATTGAAAGCCTCTTGTCCGATCGTGAACGTGCCGTTCTGGCGGCGTTCGAAGATGTCGGGCAGCGCGGCGCCGCTCCCGGGCACGGGAGCGCCTGCCAGCTGACCCGCAGGTAGGATAACGCCCGTGTCTGTGAACTGAATGGGGCCGACCAGGCCGCCGAACGGCAGCAGCAGGGCGACGATCTGGTCCTGCGTGTAGCCCGGCGGATTCGTCGTGAACGAGACTTTCACGTTCGGCACGGTGCCGGTGACCTGCGCGGTGATATCGGCGTAACCCGTCGGATTGCGCGCGGTGTTCGGGTCCGGGTTGCTCACGTGGGCCGTCGCGACCGCATAGATATCCGGCAAAACGCCGTTGGCCGGGTCGAATGTGACCTGGCCTTTCTGGATCTTGAAGGCGTGGTCGATGTACGTCAGCGAGCCGCCCGCGGAGTTGAACGTTCCGGCCAGGGTCGGCTTCTGCAGGGTGCCCGCCAGATGGACCTGTCCGGTCCCCCCGATATCCAGGCCGAAGAGGCCGGCGCCGCCGCCGCGCACGCGCACGTTCTTGCCGGCTGTAATCGCCAAGTCGAAGCCGAGGTTCAACGGCGGTCCGGCGGGCGCCGCACCGTTCTGCGGCCCGCCGAGTTGGAGAAACGCGCCGAGCGGAATCGCCGCATCGCGGATTGCGACGGTGCCCTTCGCCAGACCCAGCTGCCCCGGGACGCGTCCGAACGAGACGTTTCCGTCGAACGTGCCCGAGCCGAAGACCGGGGAACTGAGCTGCGCACCGCGCGCGGTCGCGGCGATCGTATAGCCGAGCGGACCGCCGTGCAGGCCGCCGCCGAACGACAGCGTTCCCGACGCGTCGAGCGAGCCTGCACCGAGATTCGCGTGCAGCCGGTCGAGCGACGCATGCGTGCCGTTGAAGCTGAGCTGACCGACGGTGTTCGCGATCGGCGTCGTCTCGAGCGAGCTCACGTACGTCGTGTTCGTCATCCCGATCTGTCCGAAGATCTGCGGATTGCCGACCGTGCCCGAGATACCGAGGTGACCGGCAAGCGTACCGCCCAGACGCGTGCCGTTGCCGAGAAACTCCGCGAACTGTCCGAGATCGATATCTTGTGCGGACACGTCCATCGAAAGCGGCGCATTGGGTGCGCCGAATGCCAGCGGCGAGAGCTGCAGCGGCAGCGCACCGGCAATCGTCGCGGTTCCGCGCTGGAACGTGAACTGGGCGTTTCGAACGATCAAGTCGCGGCGCTGCAGCTGCACCTGGCCGAAGAACGCCGGAATGCGAATGCCGAACGCATCCACGTTCGATCCTTCGACGCCCGCGGCAAACGTCGGTGCGCGCAGCGAACCGCCGATGGCGACAGTCGATTCAAACGTGCCGGTGAGATCGATCTTTTTCTTCGTCGCTTGTGCGATGAGCCCGGCAACGTCGCTCGATTTCGCATGCAGCTGCAGCTTCACCGGCGCCGCCGGCGTTACGCCGAAGCTTCCCGATCCGTCGGCCTGCAGTCCGGGGAGCGCGAAGACCATCTTCGTGATGTCGATGCGATCGCCGGGCGCGCTCTGCGCGCTCAGCGTTGCGGTATCGACCGACAACGGTCCGAGTGTACCGTCACGCACCGATGCATTCATTGAAAGCTGCAGATGCGGATACGCGCCCTGTACGCGCGCGCTGCCGTCGACGCGGCCGGTAACCGGGAGCTGCGGATAACCGAGCGCGGGCAGCCACGTCGTGAGATCGAGGTTCTGCAGCGACGCGCTGATGTTGTAGCGCGATCCGGAAACGATGCCGGCGATCGACGTCGCCTGCGCGAATCCAATCGTTCCTTCCGCATTCAAGCGCCCGTGCTCGCCGCCGACGCTGACACCGCCTTGCACGAGGTTGCTGACACCGCTCCATTTAGCGTCGGTGTCGCCGATCGGCAGCGAGCGGTAGCGCAGGTTGTCGATATCGATCGTGCCCGACGTGAACGTCAGATTGTTGAAGTGCGAGAACGCGACGTCGAGCGTGCCGGTTCCGGCGAGCGTATCGCCCGTGTCGAAGTAATCGTTGAAGTCGCTCAGCGTCGCATGATTCGAACGCAGCGCGAACGCGATCGCGTGCGGATGCACCGCGGCAGAGAAATCGGCCCGTGTGGAACCGACGGTAACGTGCGCATTGGAGATCGTCGCGCCTCGCGCCGTTGCATCGATCGTCGCTGCCGCATCGCGGAATCCTAAGCCGTTGATCGTTCCTTCGGGGACTTGCACGTTGCCGGCGATGCGCGGATTCGTTCCGCTGCCTGCGATGCGCAGCCGGCCGTCGAAACTGCCCGTCGCGTTGTACGTCGGGAAACGCGCCATCGCGGCCATTGCATCGATGCTTCCCGCGGGCACGTCGGCAAGAATATCGTAAGCCGGCGCGCGCGATGCAAGACCGTCGATCGAACCGTTCATGCGCGCAACCGTTCCGCCGAGCGATGCGAGGCCTCGGCTCATCTGCAGCGATCCGCCGTGTATGGCGATCTCGGTGCTCGTATCGAATGGCGCGTAGCCGAGCAGATCGCCGTTGGAAACCGTCACGCCCGCATTGAGATCGGGAACGCTTCCGCCCGGCGCAATCGTACCGGCTGCGCGCAGCGTACCGTGTTCGAGCGGAACGCCGAGTCCGTGCAGCGCCGCCGCTTGCAGCGGTGCCGTAACGATTGCGAGCTGCGTCGCGGCGTTCGACGGACCCGTTGCAAACGTTCCCGCTACGTCCACGTCGCCGCCGGCAGCCGTTGCACGCGCGTTGTAGATCTTCAGCACGTTGCCGTAAAACGACATCGTTCCGCTCATCGCGCTAATCGGAATGCTTTGAATACTCGCGTTCGCGAGGCGCGTGTCTTGCGCCTGAATGAAGATCTTGCCTTGCTCGATCGCGATCGACATGCGCCCGCTCACGCCGCCGTGCGCGGGGAGATCGCCGAGAAATTGATGCAGCCCTTCGAGCGTTCCGTTGTAATCGCCGCTCGCCGCGATCACCGACGTTCCGAACGTGCCGGTGCCTTTGAAGTCGCCCCACGGTCCGCTCGCGCGCACGCTGGAAAGGCGCGATGCGGCAAACGGTCCGGCAAAGTGCGCGTCGACGTTATCGAACGGCACGCCCGCAATCGTTGCAGGCGACATGTGCACGCTGCCGCCGATGACGACGTTCTTTGCGGATCCCGTTCCGGCGATATCCGCGTTTTCGATCTGCGCGTCGATCGGCGGCATCTCCGGAATATCGACGCCCGGCAGCCGGACGGTTTCGGGCTGCCGCAATCGCATGTTTTCGGCAGATGCCCAGAACGTGCTTCCGCCGTTTTTACGATCGAGCGAAAAACCGGCAACGAGCGTGCCGCCGGACGGCTCCCGCAGAAACATCGGGCCGAACACACCTTCGCCGTAGCGATCCAGCGAGAAGAATCCGTTGAGATTATCCGGGTGCGTGAGCGAAACGAGATAGCCGAGCGCGTCCACTTTCAAATCGTCGCCGTGCATCAGCGTTTCCATCAGCACCGGCTGATCGGGAAGCAGCGCACCGAGATACGGTATGCGCGCCGATGGACCGATCGCGTGCACCGCAAGCGTGCTGTGCACTTGTTTGCCCAACTGCAGATCGCCCTGGACGTGCAGTTTCATTGCGCCGTAGTCGGTGTGGAACGGCAGCACGATCAAGTGATCTTTGAGCA
Source organism: Vulcanimicrobiaceae bacterium (assembly GCA_035701665.1). Lineage (GTDB taxonomy): Bacteria > Vulcanimicrobiota > Vulcanimicrobiia > Vulcanimicrobiales > Vulcanimicrobiaceae > DASSRQ01. The sequence continues at coordinate 2,954 of DASSRQ010000183.1, read as the reverse complement.
GCGCGACTTGACCGTGCGGATTTTCCAGCGGCACCTTGTCGTAGTTCCAATGCTTGCCCTTGAAGCCGATCATCAGAACCGGGTTGTCGATGCCGCCTTCGATCAGGGCGTTGATGCCGACGCCGCCCGAGATCGGCAGGCCATTCGCGACCTTCATGATCTCGTGCAGGTTGCGCAGATCGCCCTGCGCGATCACGCCTAAGCGAAACTGCGGGCGCGCAAAGTCAAAGATGCCGCCTGAGCACACGATGGGCAGATGACCGACGGTCGCGGTTAGACGGCTCGAAGCGAATCCGGAGTCGAACAGCGTGATCGGTCCGTTCAGCGCGCCGATCGGGGAGTCCAAGCCCTTGACCACGATCGAACCGCCGGCAAGCTTACCGCCGCCGGACATGTGGAACGCCGACCCGTCGAACGCCCACATCTGCAGATCCATGTCGCGAACCGTTCCGCCCAGCACGTGCGCCGCATTCGAGTTGATGAAGTAGTTGCTGACGGTCGCGATCGGAATCGCTTTCGCTTGAATGTGGTGCAGCGCGAACCCCGTGCGGTAATCGATCGACCCGGCCAAGCGGAAATGCTGCGAGCCGGTATCTTCCAAATAGCCGGTGACGCGGTACCACGTGCGGTTGACGTTATCGACCTGCACGTCGGCATCGATGCGGCCGACGCTCATGCGGCGGCTCGGCGCGTAAAAGCGGTAGGTGTCGATCAGGGTCGCCGACGCGTTGCGGACGTGGATCGCAATGTCGATGGGCGTCGGATTCGGCAGGCCTGCCGGCGCGGGCGGGCCGGCGGCCGGAACGGCGACGTTGTACGTGCCGTCCTTATGATGGATGAGCGTGATGTGCGGCGCGTCGATGGAGATCGTCGAGATCCCGAACCGGTGGCGGCTGCCGGGCAGCAGATCGCGCGGGTTATAGTCGATGTCGACGCGTCCGGCATCCAGAACCGGTTCGCCCCCGCGTGAGATATGGACGTCCACGAGCGCGCCGTGGCGAGAGCCGAGCCGGACCTCACCCGCGCTGATCGAGTAGCCCGTTGCGAGCCCGGCAACGCCAAGCGACGCCTTTACCACCGCGTTGCGGAAGAAAAGTGCGAGCACAACCAGGATGACGACCACCGCCGAGGCGGCGACCCATTTTCGCAATCCGTCCCTCTTCTAGTCTGCGCCGCACCCCCGGTACGGCGTCCCCGGGGTTTATACCCCCGGTGCTAGCTACAGGTCCAGGGTCTTGACCGACTTGGCGTATTCGAAGATGTACTGCTTGCGCGGCTCGACTTTGTCGCCCATCAGATCGGTGAAGATCTGCTCCGCCTCGACAGCATCTTCGACGGTGATCTGCTTGAGCCGGCGGTGGCCGACCTCCATCGTCGTCTGCGCCAGCTGCTCCGCGTCCATCTCGCCGAGACCCTTATACTGCTGAACGGAATAATCTTTGCCGTCGTCGCCAATGAGGTCCCGTAGCTCGGCATCGTTGAAGGCGTACTTCATCGCGCTCTTGCCCTTCTTCACGCCGTAGAGCGGCGGCTGGGCGATGTAGACGTAGCCTTCCTCCACCAGCGGCTTCATCTGCCGGTAGAAGAACGTGAGCAGCAGCGTACGGATGTGCGATCCGTCCACGTCGGCGTCGGTCATGATGATGATCTTGTGGTAGCGCACCTTGTTTACGTCGAACTCGTCGCCGAAACCGGTGCCGAACGCCGTGATCATCGTGCGGATCTCTTCGTTCGAGAGCACTTTGTCCAAGCGCGCTTTTTCGACGTTGAGAATCTTGCCGCGCAGCGGAAGAATCGCTTGCGTGTTCGGATCGCGTCCGCCCTTGGCGGTGCCGCCGGCGGAGTCGCCTTCGACCAAGAAGATCTCGCTCTCGGCCGGGTTGGTGTTCTTGCAATCGACGAGTTTGCCGGGCAGGCCCGAGCCCTCGAGCGCGTTCTTGCGGCGCGACAGATCGCGCGCTTTCTTCGCGGCTTCGCGGGCGCGCTGCGCCTGCATGCACTTCTCGACGATGATGCGCGCTTCTTTGGGATGCTCTTCGAAGAAGAACTCGAGGCGCTCGTTCACCAGCGCATAGACGATCGTGCGCACGTTGGCGTTGCCGAGCTTGGTCTTGGTTTGACCTTCGAACTGCGGCTCGGCGAGTTTGACGGAAACGACGGCCGTCAGACCTTCCATGCAATCGTCGGTCGAAAGGTTGCCTTCGTTCTCTTTGAGCTGTCCGCGTTTACGCGCGTAGCCGTTGACGGCGTTGCTGATCGCGGTCCGGAAACCGGTCAGATGCATGCCGCCTTCGATGGTGTTGATGTTGTTGGCGTAGCTCGAGATGACTTCGGCGTACGTATCGGTCCACTGCATCGCGACTTCGACGTCGACGCCGTCACGCTCGACGTGGGTCGAGATGATCGAGTGCAGCGGATCTTTCTTTTCGTTCAGCCACTCGACGAACGAAAGGATGCCGCCTTCGAATTTGAAGTTGCGTTCGCGCAGCTGCTCGCCGCGCTCGTCGCGCAGCGTGATCGACAAACCGCGGTTCAGGAACGCGAGTTCGCGCAAGCGTTTTGCGAGCACGTCCCAGTGAAACTCGGTCACCTCGAACATCTCGCGATCGGGCAAGAACCACTGATACGTGCCCGTGCCTTCGGCGGTGCCGATCTTCTTGAGTTTCTGCGAGGTGATGCCGCGCTCGAACTGCATCTCCCAAAGTTTGCCGTCCCGCTTGATACGGGTGAGCATCTTCTCCGAGAGCGCGTTTACGACCGAGATGCCGACGCCGTGCAGGCCGCCGGAAACTTTATAGCCGCCTTTGCCGAATTTGCCGCCGGCGTGGAGGATCGTCATGATGACTTCCACCGCGGGCATCTTCTCTTCGGCGTGGATGTCGACCGGAATGCCGCGACCGTTGTCTTCGACCGAGCATGCGCCGTCTTTATACAGCGTTACGGTGATGTCGGTG
>DASSRQ010000182.1:0-14237 GCA_035701665.1 Vulcanimicrobiaceae bacterium | reverse complement strand
CAGGCTTGGACGGCGTCTGCATACACGAAGCACCGTTGGAATGGCGGCACTATAATCATCCGCCTGGTTCTTAAGAATCAGGCGGATCGGCCGCTTGCTATTATCCACCCCGACCTACTATGTGACTATTCAATTGTAATCAAAAGAGGCGACGGAAGCGTTGTCCCTACGCACGCGGCGGATTGTCCCTTTATAAGTTTGGCGTCGCGCCTCGTTTCGCCAGGCGAGGAAGTAAATGTCCGTCTCAACCTCGCAAATTATATGGATCACCTTTTGCCCCCGGGCCACTACGCGGTAGAGGTTTTCGGCTTCGTTAATCTTGTTGGGTCGACGGCGAGGTCGCCAATCCACGCGAATCCTATCGAATTCACGGTCTTCTCGCCATAATATGCCCCCCTTGCCAGCCCTGATATAATTGTAAGGCTGTGAAAGACAAAGTTCATCCCAAATGGTTCGCTGAAGCGAAGGTCCACTGCGCCTGTGGTGCGACTTTTACGACAGGGTCCACCGTTCCTGAGATCGCCGTCGAGATATGCTCGAGCTGCCACCCGCTCTTTACGGGTCAGCAGAAGTTCGTAGATACGGCCGGCCGCGTCGACAAATTCCGTCAGCGCGAAGAGATCGCCAAGAAGAAGCAGGAAGAGGCTGCCGCTCGTAAAGCCAAGCGCGAGGCTTCCAAAGTCGAGGCTTAGCTGCGCACTTTCCGGAGAGCGAGTCCCACAAGGGGCTCGCTTTTTGTTTTCGTGTAAAATGGCTGCATGAAGACGCTGGGTGTCGCAGATGCCGCCACCATTCTGCCGGAACTTATCGATGATGTGATCGCCGGCAATGAGATACTCCTGACTCGCGACGGAGACGCTGTAGCGAAGATCGTACGGTACACGCGGGCGAAGCCTTCGGACGCGTTCGGTATCGACCGCGGACTGATGCAGATTCCGCCCGACTTCGATGACCCTTTGGAAGAGTTCAAGGACTACATGTAAGCGCGCCGCTCTGCCGGCGCTGCGATAAAAAAATGGCCAACACGTTTTACGACCGCCTCGAAATCATCGCCCGGCGCTTCGACGAGATCGAAGGGGAACTGGCGCACCCTTCGGGCGAGTTCGATCAGGCGCGATACACGGCACTCCTCAAGGAGCGCTCGTCGATCGAAGAAACGGTCTCCGTTTTTCGCGAGTACAAACGCGTCGTGCAGGAGGCTGCCGACAACGAAGATCTGCTCAAGGACCGCAGCGACCCCGAACTGCACGCCATGGCCGAAGAAGAAGCGGATGCGCTGCGCAAGCGCAAAGCCGAACTCGAAGAGCGGCTGCAACTGCTGATGATCCCGAAAGATCCCGACGACGACAAAGACGTCTTCATCGAGATCCGGGCCGGAGCGGGCGGCGACGAAGCCGCGATCTTCGCAGGCGATCTCGCACGCATGTATATGCGGTATGCTGAGAGTCAGCGCATGCGCGTCGAACTCGTATCGGAAAACGAGAGCGACTCCGGCGGCTACAAAGAGATCGTGTTTGCGGTGAAGACGAACGAGCCGTTCAAGCATTTCAAACACGAGTCGGGCGTGCATCGCGTGCAGCGCGTGCCGGTGACGGAGTCGCAAGGCCGCGTGCACACCAGCACGGCAACGGTCGCGGTGCTGCCGCAAGTCGACGAAAACGTCGAAGTCGACATCAACCCCAGCGATCTGCAGATCGACACGTATAAGTCCAGCGGCGCAGGCGGCCAGTACGTGAACAAGACCGAGTCGGCTATCCGCATTACGCACGTCCCGACGGGTATCGTCGTCGCCTCGCAGCAGGAGCGCTCGCAGATTCAGAACCGGGCGAAAGCCATGGAAATGTTAAGAGCCATGCTGTACGACCGCGCGCGCCGCGAAGCGGAAGAAGCGATGGGCAGTATGCGCCGCAGCCAGGTGGGGACGGGCGACCGATCGGAGAAGATACGGACGTACAACTATCCCCAAGACCGAATCACGGATCACCGGATAAATCAAAACTTCGGGAACATCCGCGGCGTCATGGACGGGGATATGGGTCATATCGTCGAGGAGCTGCTCAAGGATGAACGCGCCCGCGCACTGGCCGGAGAAGCCGCTTAACAAGGCGGCTCTTTCGTGATCGCCGGCTACACCCCGCAAACCGTTGCAACGACGCTCGCACGCGGCATGCTGCTGCTGGCGAAAACCAGCGCGACGCCGCGCCCGGACGCGCAGATTCTTTTAGCGCACACGCTCGGACGCGATCGCGAATGGCTCGTCTCGCACGGCGAGAGTTTCATCTCGCGTCCGCAAGGCGAGAAGTTTCTGTCGCTGTGCGAAAAACGCGCGACCGGCCTTCCCGTTGCGTACATTACGGGCTTTGCGGGGTTCTATAAGCGCGAGTTCTCCGTGAACGAACACGTGCTGATTCCGCGTCCCGAGACCGAGCATCTCGTGGACGAGGCCATCGCATTTCTGCAAAGCAAAGTCGACGAGGACTCGCCGGTAAAACAACTGTTCAGCGTGTTCGAAGCGGGCGTCGGCAGCGGCGCGATCTCGTGCTCGATCGCTGCCGAACTTTCGAACGTCGTCGTTGAAGGCACGGACGTAAGTCTCGCGGCGCTCAAGGTTGCCGAGTACAACGCGCGCCGGCTCAACATCCACACGCGCTGCAAGTTCTACTACGCCGACATCGCGCGCGCCAGCGACGACAAGCGCTACGACCTGATCGTCGCCAACCTGCCGTACATTCCGTCCGGGGACGTGCCGCGCAAACCCGACCCGGTGGGGTTCGAACCGGCGGGCGCGCTCGACGGCGGCGCCGACGGCTTGGTGCAGTACCGTAAATTGCTGGAGATGGCGCCGCGCATGGTACGCAGCGGCGCGCTGCTGCTGCTCGAGGCCGCTCCGCCCACGGCGGGCGCCCTTGCCGCGCTCGCTTGCGAAGCCTTCCCCGGCGCCGAGGTGGAGGTCAAGCGCGATTACGCGGGGTTGGAGCGTTATGTCAAAGTGAGCATGACCCCGTTCGCGTCGCGGCGAACGAAGTAGTCCCGAGATGGCAAAGTATATCTTCTTTACCGGCGGTGTCGTAAGTTCGCTTGGTAAAGGGATCACAGCATCGTCGCTCGGGCGGTTGCTCAAGGCGCGCGGGATCAGCGTTTCTATTCAGAAACTCGATCCGTATATCAACGTCGACGCCGGCACCATGAACCCGTATCAGCACGGCGAGGTGTTCGTAACCGAGGACGGCGCAGAGACCGACCTCGATTTAGGGCATTACGAGCGCTTTATCGACGAAGCGCTTAGTCGCGCTAACAACGTTACGACGGGACAGATTTACCGCTCGGTGATCGACAAAGAGCGCCGCGGCGACTATCTCGGTGCGACCGTGCAAGTCATTCCGCACATCACCAACGAGATCAAGACGCACATTAAGCGCGTTGCCGAAGAGAGCAATGCGGATGTGTGCATCGTCGAAGTCGGCGGCACCGTCGGCGACATCGAATCGCTGCCGTTTTTGGAGGCGATCCGTCAGATCCGTTACGACGTCGGCGACGAGAACGTGATGTTCTGCCATTTGACGTTGATGCCGCATTTGGGCGCAGCGGACGAACTTAAAACGAAACCGACGCAGCACTCCGTGCGCGAACTGCGCGGCATCGGTATCTCGCCGGATGCGATTATCTGCCGTACCGGGACGTCCGTCCCGATGCCGGTAGAACTCAAAGAGAAGATCGCGCTGTTCTGCGACGTTCCGACCAACGCCGTCGTGCAGAACGCCGACGCCGCCACGATCTATCAAGTTCCGCTGAATCTGGAAGCCGAAGGCCTGGCCGATGCCGCGGTGCGCAAACTGCATCTGCCGCAAAATGCCCCGAAGTTGGAAGATTGGGCGAACATCGTCGAGCGCATCATGCACCCGGAGCGCCGCGTGCGCATCGCGCTCGTCGGTAAGTACGTCGAACTCAAAGACGCGTACATCTCGATCAACGAAGCGCTGTACCACTCCGGTATCTTCCATTCGGCCGAAGTGGATTTGGTTCGCGTGGATTCGGAGTCGGTTGAAAAGGAAGGCACGCGCGTTCTGCGCGGCGCGCACGGCATTCTGGTTGCCCCCGGCTTCGGCGCGCGCGGCATCAAGGGCAAGCTCGATGCGATCCGGTACGCGCGTGAAAACCGCATCCCGTTCTTGGGCATCTGCTACGGCATGCAGTTGGCGTGCGTCGAATTCGCGCGCAACGTGTGCGGCCTGCCCGAATCGATGACGCGCGAAGTCGACGAGACGACGATCGATCCGATCATCGACTTCATGCCCGACCAGCGCAATTTAGAAGTGTACGGCGGCACGATGCGCCTTGGCGCATACGCGTGCGATCTCGAACCGGATACGCATGCGGCTCGCGCGTACGGTTCGCTGCGCATCAGCGAACGGCACCGCCACCGCTACGAATTCAACAACCGTTACCGCCCGCTCTTCGAAGAGCACGGCATGCGGTTCTCCGGCCATCACGTCGTCGGCAAGACGACGCTGGTCGAGATGATCGAACTCCCGGCCGACATGCATCCGTGGTTCCTCGGAACGCAGGCGCATCCGGAGTTCAAGTCGCGCCCCGATCGTCCGTCTCCGTTGTACCGGGACTTCATCGGCGCGGCGCTCGCGCGCGAAGAACGTATGCGTGAAGAGCACGCGTTCGCGCCGAGCAGCGGCGGCAATTAACCCGCGCGACGTCACCGCAGTCATCCTGGCGCGTAACGAAGCGCACAATCTGCCGCTCGCGTTCGCTTCGCTGCCGCCGGATATGCCGGTGCTGGTTATCGACCATCAATCGACCGACGCCACCGCGCACGTCGCGGCGGACGCCGGCGCGCGCGTTATAACGCGTCCGTTCGAAGGCTTCGTAAACGCACGCCGGTTCGCGCAATCCCAAGTGCGCACGCCGTGGACATTTATGCTCGACGCGGACGAACGGCCGGATGCGCAGCTCGTACAAGCGCTGCGCGAAGCCGGCGAATCCGTCGCGGGGTACGAACTCTCGCGCACGACGTTCTATCGCGGAAAACCGATTCGCATGTGGCGCGGCGAGCGCGTCCTGCGGCTCTTCAAGACGGATCGCGCCGAAGTCTACGCCGCGCCGGCCGCGGGCGGCGATGCGCAGTTGCACGAGCGCTGGCGCGTCGACGGACCCGTGGGGCTGTTGGCCGGAACGCTGCTGCACGAATCGTATCCGAGCGCGCATGCGTACGACATGAAGTATGAAGCGTACACGCAAACCGAAGCGCAAGGCGTGCGGTATTCGCCTGTTTCGTTAGCGGTGCAGACAATGAAGGCACCGCTCCGGTTTGCTTGGTACGCACTCGGCCGCGGCGCGGCGCTCGACGGTGCCGACGGCCTGCGTGTAGCTTGGGCTTCGGCGCGGTATCCTGCGGTGGTGCAATGGAAAGCCAAGAGAAACCGCTCGTAGCGCTCGACCGCCGCGAAACGCGGCGTATGTCGTCGGGCATGATCCGCTACTCGCGCGAGCTGGCGGCGCGCTTGCCGCGCGTTGCGCCGGACCTCGCGTTCGACGAGATCTCCGGAGGCGATAACTTCGGTTTTGACGAGAACGTGCGGCTGCCGCTCGAGATTCTGCGCGGCGGAGCCGATCTGACGCATTATCTGTGTCTGCATGCGCCGGTGTTCGCGCCGCGGCCGTATGTCGTCACGATTCACGATCTGATCCATCTGCGTTTTCCGCAGTATTTCAAAAAGAGCGTCGGACCGTACTACCGGACCGTCGTGCGCTTTCAACTCGCGCGTGCCGAGCGCATCATCACCGACGACGAGCGCACCGTCGACGATATCGTCGAGTTGCTCGGAGCGGACCGGCGCAAGATCCGCGTTATCGCCTTAGGCGCTTCGGACGTCTTCTTTGCGCAGCACGAGCCGCATCACGCGCCGCGACCGTATTTTTTCTATGCGGGCAATCATTTCGAGCACAAAGATCTTCCGACGCTGGCGCGCGCGTGGGCATCGCTGCCCTCCGAGTTGGACGTCGATCTGTACTTGACGGGTTCGGGTGACGTGCAAGCATTGCGAGCGGAGTTCGCACGCGAACGCGGGGGCATCGTCGTGCTCGGCGACGTCGGTGAAGAAGAACTTGCGCGTTACTACGCCGGCGCCGTTGCGCTGGTGCATCCATCGCTTCGCGAGGGGTTCGGCTTGCCGATGCTCGAGGCGATGGCGCAAGGCTGCTGCGTCGTTGCATGCCGCGATGCCGTTCCGGCCGTCATCAAAGACGGCGTGTTCGCATTCGCCCCCGGTGATGCGCACGCGGCGGCCACGGCGATGCAGCGGCTGTTGATCGACGAGCCGATGCGGCGCGCGGTCGGCATGCATTCGCGCACGCTCGCGGAGCCCTTTACGTGGGATCGGTGCGCGGCCGAAACGGCGCAGGTCTACCGCGAAGTGCTGGAGGACTAGAACGCCGTGCCGAACCGCGCAATCGCCGTCCTGGCCGCCGCTGCTCTGCTTCTGGGTGCGGCCCCGAAAAAACACGCGACCGCTCATAAATCCGTGGGCAAGCAAGTGCTGCCGATTGCGTTGATTCTGAACGGCTCTCGTCTTTCGGTGAATCCGGCGCCGATCAACTATCGCGGACGTCTGCTCGTCCCCGTCCGGCGAATTCTTACGTCGCTCGGCCTCGACTTCGATCGCCAAGGGAGCACCGTCGTCACGCACGTCGGTGCGGAAACGATTGCCGTGACGGGCGGCATCGAGATCAAAAATACGCTGTATGCGCCGCTGCGGTTCTTTACCGAAGCGTTGAAAGCCCAAGCGGTCTTCAACCGGCAAACAAACAGCGTCGAGATTCTCTCGACGCTCGTGGGCCAAACCGGGGACGGCAACGAGGGCGGCGGCATGTCGGGCACGCTGACGGCGATAGACACGAACTCCGATCCGCAAACCGTTACGATTTCGCACAACGCATCGGTCCGCACGCTGAGCATCCGCACCAACGTGAATGTGATCGTGCAAGACGTGAATACCGGCACGAGCAATCCCGGCACGCTGCAAGACGTGCACGTCGGCGACTATGCCGAGGTGCACTTCGATCGCGGCGGCTCCGTCAAACAGATTGTGGATGCCTACGGCTCGCGCACCGGAAAAGTTGCGGGGTACGGCGCGGGCTCGATCGTGCTTGACGACGGACACGTCATCGTTCCGAGCCGCGCGACGACGATTACGCTAAACGGTGCAACCGCGACGATAGACAAAATTGCCGTCGGCGATTCGGTGATGGTGCGCTACAACATCGACAGTTCGGAGACGCGCGAGATCATTGCGACGCGACCGTCGGCCGGTCTACCGCGTCCGCAAAGCGGACCCGCGATTTCGTCCATCGCATTCTCGCCGCAGCATCCGCTCAAAGCGGGCGACGTGATGGACGTGACGCTGAACGGAACCGCCGGCGGCGGTGTCGCGCACTACGATATCGGGCCGTACGTTCGCAACGTCGGCTTGCACGAGTCGAGCCCCGGCGTCTACACCGGATCGTATACCGTCAAGCGCAACGAAAACTTCGCGGACGCGCCGCTCTTCGGTCATTTGACCGTCGATGGGACGGATGCGCCCGTGACCGAGTCGTCGGCCACGCTCTCCGTTGCGACCGAACCGCCGGGCATCGTCGATTCGGCTCCCGACAACGGCGACACGGTGAACAACGTGCGGCCGGCGGTGTACGCAACGTTCGTCGCCGGAACCGTTCCGGTGAACGTATCGTCGGAGCGTATTCTGATCAACGGACACGACGTCACGTCATCGTCGGTGCGCTCGGCACGCTTCATCGAGTATATTCCGGGTGTGGATATTCCGGCCGGACCGGTTCGCGTGAGCATCGAGATCGCGGATCAGGCCGGCAACCGCGCCGTCAAAACGTGGGCCTTCACGGTGAAACCATGAACTGTATCTTTTGCAAGATTGCCGCCGGCGAGATTCCGGCAACGTTTGCCCATCGCGACGACGACGTCATCGCGATTACCGACGTGAATCCGCAGGCGCCGCAGCATCTGCTCGTGCTTCCGGTCCGTCACGCGGCGAATCTTCCGGAACTCGCGGGCGCCGGCGAGAACGACTTGATTGCAAAACTTTTTGCTACCGCGGCGCAGCTCGGCCGCGAAGTCAGCAGCGATGGATTCCGGCTCGTGGTAAACACGGGCGAGCTCGGCGGACAGACGGTGGACCACGTGCACATCCACGTTCTCGGTGGCCGCCCGATGCAGTGGCCGCCGGGTTAAGTATGCTGCGATACCGTTTGTCGCTCGATAAACGTATGATGCAAAAAATGTCGCACGTGCAGGTTTAGTCGCACGTTTTTGTGTAAAGTATGTAAAGCGCGGTCTTAACGCTGCGCATTTGCTGCACTAAAACTTGTGGAGGACTAACCTTTTAGCATGTATCGCTATAGAGTTCTTTCTGCATTGGCGATTGCTTCGATGCTGGCCGCATGTAGCGGCGGCACGGGCACGGTGCCCTCGACCAATGCGACGACGCCAACGTCGCAAAACCAGGCGAAGTATCCCAGAATAACGATGTCGGCCGAAGGCCAGCCCATCGTTTATTTTTATAACAAGAACATCGAGCTGGGCGGCTTGGTGGACAACGGCTCCGGCTCGCGTGTGGAGCGCACGCCGGAATCGATCATCACGGGCGCGATGACCTATCATAACGGCCCGGTTCAGACTGCACCGAAGATCTACATCGTCGAATGGGGCACGTGGAACTCCACGGGCGACCCGGACGGTGTGTACAACACGTACAAGAACTTCATCAGCGGCGTCGGCGGCAGCCAATGGATGAGCAGCCAGACGCAATACACGCAATCCGGCGGCGCGCATGTCGGCAACGCATCCGGTAGCTATGCGGGAACGTGGAACGACACGACCAACGCGCTTCCGAGCTTGACCCGCTCGGGAACCTATCAGAGCAACCTCGCCGCAGAAGCGAGCCGCGCGGCCGCTCACTTCGGCGACTATAGCGCAAGCGCAAGCTACATCATCATGATCCCGCACGGTCACGGTGTGTACGGCTTCGGCACGCAGTATTGCGCATGGCACAGCAGCACGTCCGCATCGGGCGGCCGCATCGCCTACACGAACCTTCCGTATATGCCGGACGCCGGTGCAAACTGCGGCTCCGGATCGGTCAACAGCCCCGGAACGAACGACGGCGTCTCGATCGTCGGCGGTCACGAGCAGGCCGAAACGGAAACGGATCCTCAGCCCAACACGGGTTGGCTCGACTCCGGCAACAACGAGACCGGCGACAAGTGCGCATGGGTAAACCTGCAAAACACGTCGTTCTCGACGGGAACGTTCCCGACGCAGCCGCTGTGGAGCAACTCCGCAAACGGATGCGTTCAGTAACGTAATCGCGTTTCTGCAGAACGGTGGGCGTGCAGCGATGCGCGCCCACTTTTTTTGTAAGCAAACGTAGCTGTAATTTGCCTCTAGTAGAGGCGCACGAAGTAAGCGTATAGTTTTTGTTAAGTCGCCCCACCCTTGGGGGCGGCGTTTTGCTGCACTAAGGAGATCTATGCGAACCACGTACAGGGCTGTTGCTGCGGCCCTTGCCGTGGGTCTTGCGTTATCGGCGTGCGGCGGCCACAATGCCGCCCCGCCGGTGACCTCGGCCCAAGGCCTCATGAATCACACTGCACCCGAAAGCTCGGCGATGAGCCGCATCGGTGCGGTTCCGCATCCGTCGGGCGATCTCGCGGTATCCGATATGGGCCGCCGTCCGGCATCTTCGCGCGTGAACGTTGCGCTCACGCTTGCGTACAATCACCAATCCGAACTCGACGCACTCGTTGCGGCGCAGTCCGATCCGGCATCGCCGATGTATCATCATTACCTGACGACGGAGCAGTTCAACGCGTACTACTCTCCGACGGCGCAACAGGAACAAGCCGTTATCGACTCGCTGAAGTCGGCCGGCTTCGAAGTGACGCAGCGGTTTGCGAACCGTACGATCGTTGACGTATCCGCCCCGAGCGCGACCGTCGAGCGCTACTTCAACACCGAGATGCACAACGTCGCTCAAGGCAAATTCGGTACGCGCTACATGAACACGAAAGCGCCGACCATGCCGTCGGCCATTTCGTCGTACATCAAAGATGTATCGCTGAACAACCTGATCGTCGTGAAGACGGGCGCATCGCACGCGCGGCGTTCCGTTCGCGGACCGATCGCGACGCCGGGCGATACGCTCACGCCGCAAACGGTGCATCCGATGGCAAACGTCGTCGGCAACCCCGGTTTTGAAACCGGCACGTTCTCGTCGTGGAGCTTCTGCGGCACCTCGAACATGAATCCGACGGTTTCGAGCAACCATCCGCACACGGGACTGTACAGCGGCCGCATGGGTTCGACGAACAGCGGCGCAGGCGAACCGAACGGCGACTCGGGCATCTGCCAGAGCGTCACGATTCCGTCCAGCGGCGTGCTTTCGTTCTACGTCTATCAGCAGTCGAACGAGGCGAACAACGCCTACGCGTGGCAGGAAGCCGACTTGCTGGATTCGGCCGGTAACCGCGTTGTGCAGTTCTACAAGACGGTCAACAACGTCGCGGGCTGGGTGCAGAAGAGCTACAACGTGAGCGCCTACGCCGGCGGCACGTACTATCTGTACTTCGGATCGCACGGCGACGGCTATCCGTACACCTACACGTGGCAGTACGTCGACGACGTCAGCCTTTCGGGCGGATCGTCCACGCCGACGCCTGCGCCGACGGCAACGCCGGCACCGACGCCGACGCCGGTCAAGACGGCAACGCCGGCTCCGACCGCAACGCCTGTTCCGACGGCAACGCCGGTTCCGACTTCGACGCCGGCTCCGACGCCGACGCCCGCTTCGAACTGTAACGGCGCAGCGGCGCTCAACGGTCCGCTGAGCTCGACGAACGGACATCTCGCAACCGGTGTTGCGAAAGCGTTCGACTTCCCCTCGCAGCACGGCTGCACCGGCGCGGGTCAGACCGTTGCAATCATGATCGATACGCCGATCACCGCAAGCGACGTCAGCACGTATCTTAGTGCTGCCGGCGTTTCGCAGACCGGAACGATCACGAACGTCGCCGTAGACGGCGGCGGCAGCTCCACCAGCAGCGACTACGTCGAAACTGCGCTCGACGTCGAGACCGTTTCGGGTCTCGCGCCGGCTGCCAACATCCGCGTCTACGACTTCCCGGATCTGAGCGATCAGCACATCGAAGACGGTTATAACCAAGCCGTTTCCGACGGCATCGCCAGCGTCGTGAACAGCTCGTTCGGCGGATGCGAATCCGGCGACACGCCGTTCGCAAATTCGACGAACTCGATCGCGCAGCAAGCCGCGGCGAAGGGCATGACCTTCATGGCGTCTTCGGGCGACAGCGGCAGCAACGAGTGCAGCGGATCGCTCGGCGTGAGCGCTCCGGCGGGCGGACCGTACTTCGTATCGGTCGGCGCGGTGGACTTCACGCAAAACAGCAGCACGGGCGCGCTCTCGACCATCACGGCCGGCGCCGATTCGGGCAACGGCTTCCAATCGGGCGGCGGCGTCTCGACGGTGTTCGCACTGCCGAGCTACCAGTCGGGCGTCTCGGGCGTGAACACGTCCGGCCGCAACCAGCCCGACATCTCGCTCCCCGGCGTCGGCGTCGCAGTGTACGCGGCCGGCCAGGGCGGCTGGATGAAGGTCGACGGTACATCGTGGTCCTCACCGGAGGTCACGGCGTTCATGGCCGAGGTCAACCAGCTGCACGGCAGCAAAGCGGGCTGGGTAACGCCCACGCTCTACAGCGTGTTCAAGAGCAGCTCGTACACCGACTACACCGACGTGACGTCGGGAACCAACGGCGCCTATAACGCAGTCTCGGGGTACGACCTCGTGACCGGCATCGGCGCACCGAAGGGTTGGGCTCTGGCTCAGGCGATCTAGCGCCTGCGAAGGTCCCGTCCGGAAAGAGGGAGCCCGCTTGCGCGGGCTCCCTTTGCTGTGGTATCGTCATCAATCGGGGCTTGTAGCCCCGTAATTTTTGCCGCCGTCCGGCGGCCCGCAAAGGAGGGTTGAATAAGAATGGAAGTACGCGTAGCTCCCGGAGAATCGATTGAGAGCGCGCTGCGCCGTTTCAAAAAAGCCACCCAGAAAGCGGGCGTCTTAGCCGAAGCGCGCAAGCACGAACACTACGAGAAGCCGAGCGTCCGCCGCAAGAAGAAATCTGCGGCCGCCCGGAAACGCCGCGCTTAAGCCGTGGCAGCACTCAAAGACCGCATCGCCGCCGATCTCAAAGAGGCGATGAAGGCACGGGAACAACTTCGGGTCGACACATTGCGGTCGGCCCTTTCCGGTTTTACCTATAAACGGACCGAAGCCGGCGCCGAACTGACCGAGGCCGACGAACTCGACGTCGTCCGCAAACAGGTCAAGCAGCGCAACGACTCGTTCAGCGAGTTCACGAAAGCCGGCCGCACCGATTTGGCGGAAAAAGAAGCCGCCGAACGCGATATTCTGCTTGTCTATTTGCCGGCGCAAAAGTCGGCCGACGAAGTGCGCGCCATCGTCAAGGGCGTCGTCACGGAGTTGCCCGAAGGCAAACGCGATCAGGGGTCGGTCATGAAGCTCGTGATGCCGCAGCTCAAGGGCCTTGCCGACGGAAACCTCGTCCGGCAGATCGTTACCGAAGAACTTCAGTCATAACCGGCAATCCGGAGCGCCGCCGGAAAGGCGCTGCGGAAACTTTCCTCTAAAAGGGTGGTAGCCAGAGTTATGGATCTTCTCCATTTGGTGGACATCCCGTTCGTGAGCGGACTGCTTTTGACAGTCGGCCTTTTAGGCTTGCTCCTGGAGATGCAGACCTTGCACGGCATCGCCGGCCTTATCGGCATCGCTGCCCTGGTGCTGTTTTTCGCCGCGCATATCGCGCTCGGCGCCAGCGGGTTCGTGCTGGTGCTCGCCGTCGTCGGTCTGCTGCTGATTCTGTACGAACTGCACATCGTGCCGGGGCATGGGTTTCCGGGCATCGTCGGCGCGGTTGCACTGCTGACCTCGCTGCTGCTGGCATTCGGACCGATAGGCGCGGCGGCCATGTACGTCGCGATGCAAACGATCGCAAGCGCCATCGTTGCAACGATCATCCTGTTCTACTTTGCGACGCGGGCGTTTCCCGAGAACGCATGGGCGAAACGGCTCTCGTTCGCGGGCGTGCAGGGCGCGGATTACGTCACCAGCTCCGACAACCGCGAGCTGCTCGGAATGTCCGGAACTGCCGCATCGTATCTGCGGCCCGCGGGTGTCGCGCAGATCGGCGCGCACCGCGTCGACGTCTTAACCCAAGGTGAGTTTATCCCGGCAGGGACGCCGGTCAGAGTAACGCGCGTCGAAGGTGCGCGCGTCTTCGTGGAACCGCTCGCGCAGACGAGCCTGAAGGAGTAGCATTCGTGGTCATGACGTTTGGAGCGGCGGTAATTTTCTTCATCGCCGTCGTCTTGTTCTTTACGTTCCTGTACTATTTTCCGCTCGGACTGTGGATCACGGCCTTCGCTTCGGGCGCGCCGGTTTCTATTGCCGCGCTGATCGGTATGCGCGTGCGGCGCATTCCGCCTGGACTCATCGTCAATAACTTGATTACCGCGCGCAAAGCGGGTCTCTCGCTCACGGACGATCAGTTGCAGTCGCACTTTATGGCCGGCGGCAACATCGAGAACGTCGTGCGCGCCATGATCGCCGCGCAGCGCGCGCAGATTCCGCTGGATTGGCAGCGCGCGGCGGCAATCGACCTTGCCGGACGCAACGTGCTCGAAGCGCTGCAGACGTCGGTCAATCCGAAAGTCATCGAGACGCCGATCTTTCAAGGCGTTGCGCAAAACGGTATTCAGCTGAACGTCAAAGCGCGAATCACAGTGCGCAGCAATCTGGATCGCTATGTCGGCGGTGCGGGCGAACCGACGATCGTCGCGCGTGTCGGCGAAGGCGTCGTTTCCGCCGTCGGCGCTGCGGTCGATCACAAACAAGTGCTCGAGTATCCCGACCGCATCTCGAAGGCCGTCTTGGCGAAGGGGCTCGACGCCGGGACCGCGTTCGAGATCGTCTCGATCGACATCGCCGACGTCGACGTCGGAAAGAACATCGGCGCCGAACTGCAGACCTCACAGGCCGAAGCCGATCGCCGGATCGCTCAAGCCAAGGCGTCGGAGCGTCAATATGCTGCAATGGCGTCGGAACAAGAGCAGAAGGCGCAAA
>DASSRQ010000181.1:0-5387 GCA_035701665.1 Vulcanimicrobiaceae bacterium | reverse complement strand
TGCACGCCGGCTTCCTGCAGCGCTTTCTGGAACGCATCGCGATCCGGAACGCGGATCGTGAACTGATGGTAGGCATGCATCCCGTACGACGGGTCGACGGGGAGCTGAATGCCCAGCTCGGAGAAAGCGTCGATATAGCGCGCCGCCACTTTGCGCCGGTTTTCGATCCATTCGTTCAGATGCGGCAGTTTCACGCGCAGAATCGCGGCCTGCACTTCATCCAAGCGGCTATTGACGCCGAGTTCCTCGTGATAGTATTTGACGCGTCCGCCGTGCGCGCGCAGTGCGCGCGAGCGATCGGCCAGTGCCGTATCGTTCGTCACCAGCATGCCGCCGTCACCGTATGCACCCAGATTCTTGCTCGGGAAGAAACTGAAGCAGCCGAAGGTGCCGATCGTACCGACGAACGTGCCTTTGTACTTCGTACCGATCGCTTGAGCGCAATCCTCGACAACGGCGAGGTTGTGCTTCTTCGCGATCGCCATGATCTCGTCCATCGGAGCCGGATGCCCGTAAAGGTGCACGGGCAGAATCGCCCGCGTGCGGGGCGTAATCGCGGCTTCGATCGCGGCCGGATCGATGTTGTACGTCTGCGGGTCGATGT
Source organism: Vulcanimicrobiaceae bacterium (assembly GCA_035701665.1). Classification (GTDB taxonomy): domain Bacteria; phylum Vulcanimicrobiota; class Vulcanimicrobiia; order Vulcanimicrobiales; family Vulcanimicrobiaceae; genus DASSRQ01. Next base: position 4,783 of record DASSRQ010000181.1, on the reverse strand, counting down.
CGACGAAGACCGGCTTGGCGCCGACGATGCCGATGGCTTCGGTCGTCGCGACGAACGTGAACGGCGTCGTGATGACTTCGTCGCCCGGGCCGATATCGAGTGCGCGCAGCGCCAAATGCAAGGCGTCCGTGCCCGAGTTGAGGCCGATTCCGTGCTCCGAGCCCAAGTACTGCGCGATCTCTTTCTCCAGCGCTTTAACGTTGGGGCCGTTGATGAACGCGCCGTTTTCGAACACGTCGCTCACCGCGCGAAGCATCTCCTCGCGCAGCGCATGATACTGTTCTTTGAGGTCTAAAATCGGGATCAACTTACGATACCTTTCTCACGCTGCCGTTCTCACGCACGAATTCGCGGCCGCAGTCTTCACAGCGGGCGCGATCCTGCGCAAACTCGAGTTTCATTCCGCACTCGCAAGCGTAGCCGTGCACGCGCGCGGGGTTTCCGTAAACCACCGCGTAAGCCGGCACGTCCTTGGTTACCACAGATCCGGCGCCCACAAACGCGTACTCGCCGATGGTATTGCCGCAGACAACGGTTGCGTTCGCACCGATCGACGCACCCCGCTTGACCAGCGTCTTGCGGTAGTCGTCCATGGTGTTGCGCGGCGTTCCGCTGCGCGGCGTGAAGACGTTGGTGAACACCATGCTCGGTCCGCAGAACACTTCGTCTTCGAGTTCCACGCCTTCGTAGACGGAGACGTTGTTCTGAATCTTGACCTTGTTGCCGACCTTGACGCGCGGCCCGACCACGACGTTCTGACCGATATTGCAGCCGCTGCCGATCTCGCAGCCCGGAAGGACGTGGCTGAAATGCCAGATCTTCGTGTTCTCACCGATGGTGGACGGTTCGTCGACGTACGACGATTCGTGTACGAAGAAATTCTTCTGCTTGGGTTCTGCTTCCGTGATCAAACCAGGGCCTCCGATAAAGGGAAGTTGTTAACTGTTGAGCGCGCGTCGACCATCGCGAGCGCGCGCACGACCTCGAGGCCTTCGCGCCCGTCGGTCGGGATCTGCACTTTGTTGCCGCGCGTGGCTTGCACGAACGCTTCGAGCTCGAGCCGCAGCGGTTCGCCGCCGTCCAGCTCCATCTTCACCGTCTCGCCGCGCCACAGTTCGTGTTCGCCGCGGACGTTCAGCCGGTCGCCGCACTGCGTGAGGGTCAGCGTGCCGCCTTCGCGCGAGTCGACGAACGTCAGCGTGCCTTCGGAACCGAACACGTCGATGCGCGAGCTCTTGTCCGGGTCCAGCCAGCTGACTTCGATATGCGCGCTGCGGCCGTCGGCGAAAGCGAAGTCCGCATACGCGAAGTCGCCGATACCGGGGCGCACGTAGGCGCTGAGCCAGCCGGTCGCGTTGACGGGCGAGTCTTTCATGATCTCGATCATCAGCGCGCAGTCGTGCGGCGCAAAACTCCACCACACGTTCTCTTGCGAGCGCAGGCGTCCCCAGCTGAGGCGGCGCGAGCGAAGGTGGCGCACGCGTCCGATCTTGCCTTCGTCGATTGCGGCGAACATCGCGCGCATCGCGGGATGATACAGCAGCACGTGTCCGACGAACAGCGTCACACCGGCTTCATCGGCCGCACGGACGACGCGCTCGGCATCCTCGACGTTGAGCGCCAGCGGCTTCTCGACGAAGACGTGCTTGCCGGCCGCGATGCAGCGCAGCGCAAGCGCTGCGTGCGCCGGCGCAGGCGCAGCGATGACCACGGCATCCAACTTGCCGTGCTCGAGCATCTGCTCGAGATCGCAGAACAGCTGCACGCCCGGGTATTTGCTGCGCACTTCGTTGAGGGGACGCAGGTCGGCATCGCACACCGCCGCCAGGACGCCCATCTGGTGGCAGTTGCGCACCAGATTGGCTCCCCAGTAGCCCGCGCCGATGACGCCCAGCCTTGGCATGCGGCGCATCATAGCAGTACGACCTTCTCGCGGTTCTTCGTCACGTTCTTCGTCGCGTTGCGCGTGTCGATAACGAGGTTTGCCTGTTCGGCGACGCGTTCGTAATCGACGCTCGTGTGATTGGTGAGGATCACGACCGCATCGGCGCGCTCGAGACGCTCTTTGCTGAGCGGAATCGAGTGATACTGGCGGCCGTGCTCGACGAACTTCGGCACGAACGGATCGTGGTACTCGATCTTGGCGCCGTCTTTTTCGAGCAGATCCATGACCTTGAGCGCCGGCGATTCGCGCCAGTCTTCGATGTCTTTCTTGTAAGCGACGCCGAGGACGAGAATGTCGGAGCCTTTGAGCGCCTTGCCCTTATTGTTCAGGGCGTTCATGACTTTCTCGCGCACGAAGTACGGCATGCCGTGATTGATTTCGCCCGCCAGTTCGATGAAGCGCGTGTGGAAGTCGAACTCGCGCGCTTTCCAGGCGAGATAGAAGGGATCCAGCGGAATGCAGTGGCCGCCCACACCCGGCCCCGGATCGAATCGCATGATGCCGAACGGCTTGGTCGCGGCAGCGTCGAGCACTTCCCATATGCTTATGCCGAGACGGTCGCACAGCAGTGCCATTTCGTTCACGAGTGCGATGTTGACCGAGCGGAACGTGTTCTCGAACACCTTACACATCTCGGCAACCTTAGGCGAGCTCACCGTGAGCACGTCCAAAATCGTTTGTTGATAGAAGCAGCCGCCGACGTCGGCGCACGCTTCGGTGACGCCGCCGACGACCTTGTTCGTGTTCTTGGTCGTGTAGCGCGCGTTGCCCGGATCGACCCGTTCCGGCGAGAAGCACAGGAAGAAATCCTCGCCGACTTTCAAACCGGTTTGCGAAAGCAGCGGCAGCAGCACTTCTTCCGTCGTTCCGGGATACGTCGTGGACTCGAGGCAGATCAGCTGGCCCGGACGCAGTTGCGGCGCGATCTGCTCGGCAACGGCTTTGATGTACGAGATATCCGGATCCAGATTCGGCGTCAGCGGCGTCGGAACGCAGATGACGATCGCATCGCAGCGGCTGAGCGAGCTGAAGTCGGTCGTTGCGCTCAATTTGCCGCTCTCGACCAGTTTTGCCATCTCGGAGTCGTCCACGTCGCGGATGTAGTTCAGGCCCTGATTGACCTGATCGACGCGAACGCTATTGCGATCGTATCCGACTACACCGAAGCCGACCTTGGCTTTTTCGACGGCGAGCGGCAAGCCGACGTAACCGATGCCGGCGACACCGATCAATGCGGTGCGGTCGGCAAACTTCTTCTTCAGTTGGTCGCGTAAACTACCGGGTGCTTCAAGCAGTTCCATTGTCTTCCTATTGTGCGGGCGCAGGTGCGATGATGGGTCGTGGGTTTACGATCTCGCCGCGTTCCACCGGAATGGCGGACGTGACGTTCTGAGGCATCGGCGGCAGCAAGTGCGCGCCGGGGGTGTACTCGGGAACGAACTCCCGCAGCACGTCGAGAGCCACGCGCCAGTCCCCCATTCGTATCGCGCGCTGGGCGCGTTCCATCGCTAAACCGATGCGCGAGTAATCGACGCGCTCTTGTTTGGCGATGAACAGACGCTGGTGGCTCGTGCTCGAGATACCCTCGGTGTTGGTGAGAATCTCTTCGAAGAGTTTTTCGCCGGGCCGGATGCCGGTCTCGAGGATATCGATATCGCGATACGGCTCGAAACCGGATAGACGAATGACTTGCTCGGCGAGATGCAGGATCTTGATCGGGTCGCCCATATCCAGGACGAACACCTCGCCGTCGTTTCCGATCGACATCGCTTGCAGAACGAGCGACACCGCCTCGGGAATCGTCATGAAGTACCGCTGCATATCGCGGTGCGTGATAGTCACAGGTCCGCCGTTGGCGACCTGCTGTTTGAAGATCGGGACGACGCTGCCGCGGCTGCCCAGCACGTTGCCGAAACGGACCACGACGAACTCCGTACTGCTGCTTCCGGCGAAGGACTGACAGATGAGCTCCGCCATGCGTTTGGTGAGTCCCATCACGCTGGTCGGGTTCACGGCCTTGTCAGTGGACAGCAGCACGAACTTCGCGGCGCCCGAGGCTGCCGCGGCAAGCGCAACCGTACGCGTGCCGATGACGTTGTTGCGCACCGCCTCGCAGATGTTGCTCTCGACGATCGGCACGTGCTGGTGCGCGGCCGCGTGAAAGACGATGCGGGGACGGTACGTCGAGAACACGTTGCGGATGGCCGCTCCGTCGGCCACGTCCGCGAGGATCATCTTCGTCCGCGTGAATTTGTATTTGGCGCGCAGTTCCTGATCGATGGCATGCAGGCTGTTCTCGCCGTGTCCGAGCAGCAGCAGCAGCTTCGGTTCGAACGTTGCGATCTGGCGGCAGAGCTCGCTGCCGATAGAACCGCCGGCGCCCGTGACGAGCACGACCTGATCTTCCAAGTGCGGGCGCAGCGCCGCAGTGTCGACCACGACCGGCTCGCGCGAGAGCACGTCTTCCAAACGGATATCGCGCATCCGCGAGACCGTGACTTTGTCGTTCAGAATATCGACGGCATCGGGCAGCACTTTGACCATCGGGTGATGCTCGCCGGCACTGCACAACGACTTGATCTTATTGATCAGCGCGAGCGGTGCGGCGGGAATCGCGACGATGATCGAGTCGGGCTCGGTGCGCGCGATGATTTTCGGAAGGTCGTCGATCTTGCCCAGCACCTTCACGCCGTCGATGCGTTTGATTGCCAAGCCGTCGTCGACGCAGCCGATGACGCGCATCGGCAACTCGCGTTCTTCTTGAATCGCGCGCAAGAGTGAGAACGCCGGCATGCCGACGCCCACGATCAGGACTTTCTGCGCGTTCGGGCGGCGCGT
>DASSRQ010000180.1:0-19511 GCA_035701665.1 Vulcanimicrobiaceae bacterium | reverse complement strand
GGTTGAGATCGCCGCGCTTGCAAAGTGCTTCCATGATCGGCGGAATCGTCCAGCGCGACTGTTCGAACACCGCTTTCAATCCTTGCGGCAGCGTGCGCGGAACGTTCTCGAGCAGTCCGCCGCCGGTAATGTGCGCCATCACTTTGACGGTCGCGACCGCCTGAATTGCCCGGACTTCGTTGTAATACGACGGATGCTCGGCCAGCAGCGCGTCGCCGTACGTCGAGCCGTCGAACGCGGTGCCGTACTCTTCTTCTTTAATCAGCGTGCGCGCGAGCGTGTAGCCGTTCGTGTGCAATCCGCGCGCGGGCAACCCGATAATCGCATCGCCCGGTTCTACGGAAGACGGATCCGGAACCGCCGCGCGATCGACGATGCCGACGATCGTCCCGGCCAGATCGAAGTGGCCCGGTGCGTACAGCCCGGGCATCTCCGCGGTTTCGCCGCCGAGCAGCGCGCAGTTGTTTGCGCGGCACGCTTCGAAGCAGCCGCGCACCACCTCCGCGGCGACTTGCGGATCGAGTTTTCCAACCGCGAAGTAGTCGAGGAAAAAGAGCGGCGACGCATTCACGACCAGGATGTCGTTGACGCAGTGGTTCACGAGATCGGCGCCCACGGTGTGATAGCGCTTCATCTGCGCCGCGATGAGGATCTTCGTGCCGACGCCGTCCGCCGAGGCTACCAGCGCGCGCCCCGTCTCGCCGGGCAAGCCGAACAAGCCCCCGAACCCGCCGATCGCGTCCAATTGAAGCGGATGGCGCCAGGTCCCCGTCACCTCGCGATAGCGCGCGACTGCCTCGTTGCCTGCCGCAATATCGACACCCGCCTGCGCGTATTTATCGCGCGTTCCGGCACGTTCGCTCACAGGGCCGTCCCTCGATTGCGCCAAACCATTCCTGTTGCCATCAAGGCCTTAGCTTCTCCCTCTGAAAGGTTCACCATGCAAGTTCGTATCGTCAGTGATGCGCCGGGGTCGGTGCGTGCCGGAGCGCTTGTCGTTCCCGTCTTCTCGGGCTCCGAGTTGGACGGCGACGCCAAGACACTGGACGGCGAACTGCAAGGCGCACTCGGCTCGGTCCTCTCGTCCGGCGAGATAAAAGGCAAACTCGCGGAGCTGACGCTGGTCCACGCGCACGGCAAACCGTTCTCGCGCGTGCTGCTCGTCGGTCTGGGCGAAGCGGCGAAGTTCGAGCCGTGGATGCTCGCGCGGTACGCCGGCACCGCCGTCCGCTACTTGGGAAAACGCGGCATTCGCGAGGTCTCGTTCGTGCTGCCGCAGCAAGCGAAGGGGCACGAAGTCGAGGCGGGTTCGTTCCTCGCCGAAGGCGCCATCAGCGGCGGCTTCGATACGACGGCCTATCAGAAGGAGCCCGCGACGCGCAGCGGCGCTGAGTCGGTGTCCGTCCTCGGCGGCGGCTTCGACGCGAAGGCGCTTCAAGAAGGCCTCTCACGCGGCGAGATCGTCGGCGAGTCGGTGAACCTCGCGCGTACGCTCGCGCTCACGCCCGCAAACGACATGACGCCGACGCATCTGGCGCAGCGCGCCGTGGATGCGGGCAAAGACGCGGGCTTCGACGTCGAGATCTTCGACGAAGCCAAATGCCGCGAGATGGGAATGGGCTCGTTCCTGTCGGTCGCGCAGGGCAGCGTTCAGCCGCCGAAGTTCATCGTCATGCGCTACAACGGCGATCCGGGCAGCAAAGAACTGCTCGCACTCGTCGGCAAAGGCATCACGTTCGACACGGGCGGTATCTCGATCAAACCCGCAGATCGTATGGAAGAGATGAAGTACGACATGTCCGGCGGCGCAGGCGTCATCGCGACGATGCACGCGCTCGGCAAACTGCGTCCCAAGATCAACGTGCTCGGTGTCGTGCCGGCGACGGAAAACATGCCGGGCGGCAAAGCCACCAAACCCGGCGACGTCTTCACCGCGATGAACGGTAAAACGATCGAAGTGATCAACACCGATGCGGAAGGCCGCTTGATTCTCGCCGACGGGCTGTGCTACGCGTCGAACCAAGGCGCGACGAAGATCGTGGACGTTGCGACGCTCACCGGCGCGTGCGTTATCGCACTCGGTCACGCAGCCAGCGCGGCGGTGACGAACGACGACGCGTTCGTGCAGCGGTTCCTTGCCGCGGCGAAACCGACCGGCGAACGCTATTGGCACATGCCGTTGTACGAAGACTACGCAACGGCAATGAAGAGCGATATCGCCGACCTGAAAAACACGGGCGGCCGCGCAGCGGGAACGCTGACCGCAGCGGCGTTCTTGAAGTCGTTCGTTCCCGAGGGAACGCCGTGGATTCACATCGATATCGCCGGCACCGCGTATCTGGACGGCGAATCGGCATGGCAAGCCAAAGGGCCGACGGGAACGCCGGTCCGCGCGTTCGTCTCGTTTATCGAAGAACTCTCAGGCGCTCCGGTCGTGCATACGAACGGTGCGGTCCCCGCGAAGGTCTAGCATGAACGTCAACAAGCGCCGCTTCCGAATGGGGGCGGCGCTGTTGTTAGCGGCGTCGCTTACCGGTGCGGCTCCGGCACGCATTGCCGGTGAAGAGTACACCGGAAGCGGCATTGAGACATTGAAGTTCCTAGCCGCTCATTCAAACGCAAAAGCCGTCGTGATCTCGCCGCTGAGCATCGCCTACGCGGAAGCGATGCTTGCCGATGCGACCGGCGCATCGACGCGGCAAGAGATCGTGAGTGCGCTGGGCGGAACATCGATCATGGACGGCGCTCAGCAGATCGCCTCGGCGCTGCAAAAGAATCCGGACGCCCGCGTTTCGATCGCCAATGCGCTCTGGACGCGAATGGATATCCCGCCGGCCGCGGCTTACGTTTCGCTCGTGCGCAAACGCTACGGCGCGCAAGTGCGCGCCTTGCAGTTCGGAGATCCTTCGGCCGCGCAAGCTATCAACGCTTGGACGGCGGCGCACACCAACAACTTGATTCCGAGCATCGTTCAAAGCACGGAACCCGCGGACTTCGCGTATCTCACCAACGCGATCGCGTTCGATGCAAAATGGACCTCGCCGTTCGAGAAGTCGGCGACGCGCGACGAACCGTTCACGCCCGCAGGCGGCGCACCGCATCCCGTTCCGATGATGCACCGGACCGGCGTCTATTCGCTCTCGAACGATCCTTCGGCCGCGCACCGGGAGCTTCGCATGCCGTACGGCCAAGGCGGATACGCCGCGTACTTCTTCGTTCCGAACGGCACGCATACGGCAGACGAGATGCTCGAAAATCTCGGGCCGTACGTTTGCACGAACGCGGTGCGCACGCAGCCGGTGCAAGTCGCCGTCACCATTCCGAAGTTCACCGCAGCCTTCCGCACCTCGCTCAACGAAGCGCTGCGCAGCGAAGGTATTCAGCGCGCCTTTTCGGCGAGCGGCGATTTTTCGCCGCTGCATCCGCCGCCGCCGCGCCTGCGCCTCAGCAAGGTCGATCACGCGACGTACATCCGCGTGGACGAAGCGGGCACGGTAGCGGCCGCGGCTACCTCTGCGGGGATGTCGATGCTGGCGATCATGCAGCCGAAAGACACGTTCGTCGTGGACAGGCCGTTCGTGTTCGCGATCTGTGAGGAACACCTGCACGTTCCGCTGTTCTACGGCATCGTGCGGGACGTGTAACCCGGAAGACCGAAGGCTGGAGGCACTGTGAAAACCACGGATCGCGGCGCGGAAACCCGCCCGTACGAACCGGCACGCGCGACCGGCGTGCGCCGCATTACCGCCGGTGCGATCAAGCGCCGCAAAGGCAAACAGATCTTCCCGATGGTCACTGCGTACGACGCGGCATTCGCTCGCATCGTCGAAGATGCCGGGATCGATTACATTCTCGTCGGCGACAGTCTGGGCAACGTCGTGCTCGGCTACGACGAAACCACCCCGGTTACCGTCGAAGAGATGATCCATCACGCGAAAGCCGTCGTGCGCGCGACGGTGCGAGCGCACGTGGTCGTCGACATGCCGTTCGGCTCGTACCATATCAGCGATGAAGATGCGCTGCGCAATGCAATCCGCATCGTCAAAGAAACGGGCTGTTCGTCGGTCAAAGTTGAAGGCGGCGTGCACGAAGCCGATCGCGTCCGCGCTATTGCGCGCTCGGGCATTCCGGTCGTCGGACACATCGGCGTCACGCCGCAAACGGCGTCGCTCGGCCCCGGCTATAAGCGCCGCAACAACCGCGAGCGCCTCATCGCCGATGCGCAGGCCATCGAAGCCGCCGGCGCATACGCGATCGTGCTCGAGGTCGTCGACGACGAGATCTCGCGCGAGATCACGCAGATGCTCTCGATTCCGACCATCGGCATCGGATCGGGCGCGCAGTGCGACTCCCAAGTGCTGGTGCTCTACGACCTGCTCGGTATGTATCCGCATGCTCCGAGCTTCGTGAAGCGGTACGGCGAACTCGGGCAGGCGGCGTTCGATGCACTGCGCACGTACGCCGAAGACGTTCGCGAGCGCAAATTCCCCTAGATTGAACGTACTGATAACGGGCGGTTCGCGCGGCATCGGCGCCGCGGCGGTCCACGCCTTGCACCGCGACGGTCACAACGTGTTCTTCACCTACACGTCCAACGCGGCACGCGCCGACGAACTCTGCTCGCAGATCGAACGCATCGCATGCGGGCGGTGCGACTTGGCGGACTCGGCGTCGCTGCCGGCGCTGGTCGCACGCGTCATCGAACGCTTCGGCAGCATCGACGTACTGATCAACAACGGAGCCGTGTTCGAAGACAATCCATTCTTCGGCAACACCTACGAAGCGTGGATGCGCGGATGGGAGCGCACGTTCTCGATCAATCTGTTCGGCACCGCGAACCTGACGTATCTAGTGCTTCAGCACATGCGCGAACGCGGTTCGGGCAAGATCGTCAACATCGCCTCTCGCGCCGCGCACCGCGGCGAACTCACCGTTGCCGACTACGGAGCGAGCAAAGCCGCCCTGGTGAACTTTACCAAGTCCATCGCACGCGCGTGCGCGCCGTACGGTATCACGGCCATTGCCATCGCACCGGGCTTTATCGAAACGGATATGGCGTCCGCGGATCTCCAAACGCGCCGCGCGGAACTCGAAGCCGAAGTGCCCGTCGGGTACATCGGCAGCGCCGAAGAAGTGGCCGAGGTCATTGCGTTCTTTGCATCGCCGAGGGGCGACTATGCGAACGGCGCGACGATCGACCTCAACGGCGGCAGCTACGTGCGCTGACCGGCGCTATTGGTACGTTATTAAACTCGGGCGCGGCGAGAGCCGCATCACCTCGCCGGCTGCGAACATATCGATGTCCTGATCGTAAAACAACTTGAGCCCCATGAACGCACGGCCCGGCGTTCCGCGAGAGGATCGCATACTTGCTCAACTTGTTCGGCCGGTCGCCGAAACCGTCGACGTGAAACACGAGCGCAAGCCCCGGACGCTGTACGACTTGCGAGCGGTTCTCGATCATGTCGGGCGTGAATTGATGCACGACTAAAAGTTTCTGCGGAAGGCGGTAGCGCGTCACGATATCCGAAAGATACGCGCTCACTTCGTTGACCGTTGCCGCATCGGTGCCGCCGATGACGTCGCCGGGAACCTCATTCGGCCCCATGCTCCACTCGGAGTCGAGCGCAAGACTGACGTTCGGCATGCGCAAAAAGCGTTCGTAGTGTTTGACCAGCGGCAAGAACGCAGCGCGCCCTGGTTGGATATCCAGAATAACGATGCCGTGCATCGCGGCCGCTGCGCGCACGTACCGCTGCACCGTCGAACTGTCGAATCCGGCGCTATATGCCCCGTCGTATCCGCCGTCGCGCTGCGCTTCGACAGCGATCAGTTCGAACGCCGGAATGACCGGACCATACTTGCGGTACGCCGCCGCTTGGCGCAGCAACTTCGGTTCGATCTGCGCGATGCTGCCGGTGCCCAGGACGCCCATTGCCGGCGTATCCGCGGCGCCGTAGTACGCAACGATGCGGTGGCCGGGAAGCAGCACCGCGGGTGGGAACGGCGTCGCAGCGGGTGACGGCCGCGGCGACGGCGTCCGGACGGCAGCGGCATGCGTACCGTTTGCGTTCTGCGCCGTGCATGCGGAAAACGCCAGCGCAGCGGCAGCGGCTAGCGATCGTGCGCGCAACGGAACCGGATTAGACGAGGACGCGCGGTTCGTGAACCGCGGGAACGTTCGGATACACGCCGGTCAGACACCCGAGGCACATCTCGTTCTCTTCGCGGCCCGTCGCTTTGACGAGTCCATGCAGGCTGAGATAGCCGAGCGTGTCCGCGCCGATCTTGTCGCGGATCTGTTCGACCGTGTAGTTCGCGGCGATCAATTCGTCGTACGTTGCCATGTCGACGCCGAGGTAGCACGGATGCTTGATGGGCGGAGAGGTAATGCGCACGTGCACTTCGCGCGCTCCGGCATCGCGAAGCAACTGCACGATGCGCGGCGTCGTCGTTCCGCGCACGATGGAATCGTCTACGACGATCACGCGCTGGCCTTTGAGATTCTCGACGACCGGATTGAACTTCAAATGAACGCTGCGGCTGCGCATCGATTGGTCGGGGCTGATGAACGTGCGTCCGATATAGCGGTTCTTGATCAACCCTTCGACGTACGGCAAACCGCTCTCCGCCGCGTACCCGATCCCGCCGGGAACGGCCGAATCCGGCACGGCCATGACGACGTCGGCGTCTACCGGATGCTCTTGCGCGAGCGCGCGTCCCATGCGGTAACGCGCCATGTAGATCGACTGATCGTTCAGCCGCGAATCCGGCCGCGCAAAATAGATGTACTCGAACATGCAAAGCGCGGGTATCTCTTCCGCGCGCACGATGGTCGATTCTATGCCGTGATCGCCGATGCGCAGAATCTCGCCCGGTTCGAGTTCGCGTTCGTACGCTGCGCCGATCGTGGCGAGCGCGCACGACTCCGAGGCAACGGCCCATCCGTCGCCGAGCCGGCCCAGACAGAGCGGCCGCACGCCCCACGGATCGCGGAATGCGTACAACTCGTTATCGGTGGCCATCACGATCGAGTACGCCCCGCGCGCGCTGCGCAGAATCGACGTGATGCGTTCGAGCATGCTGCCTTCGGCCTCGACGAGCGCCTTCGCCATCACTTCCGAATCGGAGGTAGCTTGCAGCGTTACGGACGGCGAGAGCGACTCACGCAGCTCGTCCGTGTTCGTCAAATTCCCGTTGTGCGCGAAAGCGAAGTCGCAGATGTCCGTCTGCTCGAGCAGCGGCTGCGCGTTGACGACGACCGACGAACCGGTCGTCGAGTAGCGCGTATGTCCGGCGGCGATGTGGCCGTTGAGGCCGCTCAGGATCTCTTCATCGAAGATCGCACCGAGCAGTCCCATGTCTTTGTGGGAGCGGATCGTGCGCCCGTCGGCTGCCGCAATGCCGGCCGATTCCTGGCCGCGATGCTGCAGCGCGTACAACGCAAAGTAGGCTAAGCGCGCCGCGTCGTGTCCCGGCGCGTATACGCCCGCAATTCCGCACATGAGGCTTGTTCTTCTAGTCCCGGCTTCGCCGCGCCCCTAAAAGCTGCAGCACGGCAAGAAAAATATTGATCGCGTCCAGATAGATCTGGACGGCAAGCTGAACGGGCGTGAGCCCGTCTCCCCCGGCGCGGATCCGCGCAAAGTCGATGAGCACGAGTGCGGTAAAAATCGCAAGCGTGATCCACGCGTACACGCCCGGATGCAAGAAATGCGTAAATGCGGCAACGATGCCGGCGAGGATCAATCCGACGAGCGCAAGCAGCACGATGCCTTGGAACCGGCGCAGATCGAGCCCGGTCGCATAGACGATGCATCCAAGCGCAGCCATTCCCAGACCGGAGGTGAGTGCGGCATCGACGACGACCTGCGGCCCGACAGTCACCGCGTAGTGCTGAATCGTCGGCGCGATGCCGATGCCTTCCAGCGCCGTGAACGCGTAGAACATCGCAAGCGAGAGCGCTTCATTCGCTCGCGTCGCATTGATTGCAAGCAAAACGAAGAATCCGACGATCAAGGCGATGAAGCCGGCGCCGTAACTAACGTTTTGGAAGAAATACGCCGTGCAAGCGGTTACGAGCAATCCAATCGCCGTAATGCCGAGCACTTGCCCGAGGAGCGTCTGTACGGGTACGGCCGGCGCATAACCGTAACGCGCCGCCGGCTGGTATCGCATTGCCATCACTCTCTAGTAAACCACGGGCACGGGCGAAGTTTCAGCGCCCTTTACATCGAACGTATGTTCGATGTATGCTTGGCCCATGCGAGGTGTTGAAGCGATCGAGGCGCCGGCCAAAAGCGTGCTCAACCGGGTCACCGGGATGCCGTTTTCGTGGTCTATCAACCCGTACCGCGGGTGTTACCACCGCTGCGTCTTCTGCTACGCGCGCCGCAGCCACACGTTCTTGGACGAAGACGGCGTGGACCGCTGGGGCAGCCGCATCTACGTCAAAACCAACGCGCCCGCCGTTCTGCGGACGGAGCTTGCCAAACGGTCGTGGCGGCACGAAGACGTCGCCATCGGCACGGTCACCGATCCGTACCAGCCGCTCGAGGGCAAGTACCGGCTGACTCGCGGCATTCTCCAGGCATTGCACGACTACGACACGCCGGCCGGACTCATCACGCGCTCGCCGTTAGTCGTACGCGACATCGACGTCCTAACCTCGCTCGCGCGAAAAGCCGGCGCGAGCGTTTCGATTAGCATCGCGACGCTCGATGAATCGCTCGCACGAGAGATCGAACCGACGGTCGCACCGCCCAAAAAGCGGCTGCAGGCCGTAGAGATGCTGGCGAGCGCGGGGATTCGCGTGAACGTCGCGCTCGCACCGATCCTGCCGCAGATTACGGACGATCCGAAGTCGCTCGAAGCAGTCGTGCGCGCGGCGCGCGATGCCGGCGCAACCCGCGTATGGCACAATACGCTGTATCTGCACGACGTTACGCGCGATGCATTCTTCGGTTACTTGCGCGCGCGCCGGCCGGAGTTGATCGCGCAATACGCGAGTGATTACCGCGGCAAGTACGCGCCGCGCGCGTTGCACGATGCTATCGATGCGCGCGTGAACGATGCGCTGGAACGGTTTCCGCGTGCCGCACGTCCGGCGATTAGTCCAAAAAGACCTGTCCAAATCTCGCTTTTATAGCCCAACGCCAAAGGCTGCCGCGCGCCCGCTCGCTAACTAAAAAGGGCTATTCTTCGGCGGCTTTTTTGAAAGGGTGACTCATGAAGCGGGCGTCTCTTACCTTTGTCCTGCTGCTTACAGCAGCGACCGGAACCGCATTTGCCCGCGGTTCGAAAGATCTCGACACGCCGCCGGCGGGCGTCACGCCCGCGACGGTGACGGTTTCGCAGATCCTCAAATCCTACGACTCCGCGACGGGCCGCCGCACAGGCAGCATCGATACCTCGAACGAGGTCTGGCAGTTCAACAAACAGGGGCTGCAAGGAACGGAAACACTGCTGCGCAGCGGCAGCGATTACTACTCGAAGCTCGCCGCAGGCCCGCTGGTCGAAGAGTACGGACAATTTTTGGGACATGGCTGGCATCGCGACTATAACGGCGTGGTCTCGCCGGTTGCGACGCAAGACTCCGCTTCGTTCGAGATGCTGCTCATCGCTTCGAATCTGAACGACGCGTCCGATCCGAAGAACGACGTCAAAATGCTCGGCGAGCTCGCCGGCCAGTACGTCGTGCAAGTCAAAGAGACGGGCGCAAAACATCCGGAGTTCGTCTATTACGATAAAAAGAGCGGCCTCATCGATAAGATGTCGTATGTGTCCTACGGCGAGCGCGTAACGCTGACGTTCGGCGATTACCGTGCGACGCGCGGCCTCACGCAGCCCTGGCACATTCATTGGAGTGATGGCACCGCGTCGCTCGATGACGACTTCGTACGCAAGTCGATGAGCGTCGGCGTGCCGATCGACTCGATGAAGTTTATTACACCGGCGTCGTCGATGAAGTTCCAAAGCTTCAGCGGCAACGTAAAACTGCCCGCGAAAGTCTTTATCGACACGTACACGATTGACGTCGGCGGCGGCTACCAGCACGACGCCGATGCGCCCACACTCGTGGTGCGCGTCAATGTGAACGGACGCGGCCTGGACTTCGCGGTCTCGGCCGGCGAAGCAAATACCATCATCGACTCCGGCGTAGCGCGCGAACTCGGCCTGCCGACGTACGGACAGACCACGCACGCGGACGGTGACGATGTGGCATGGGACACGGTCCTTCCGTCGGCGGAGATTGGGGGATTGTCGCTGCACAACTTTGCCGTGCGCGCGCTGCCGTTCCACTATCACGCCAACGACAGCACGAAAGTCGTCGGCGTACTCGGTTTCGACGTACTCTCGTCGGGCGTTTTCAAAATGGACTTCGATAACGGAACGCTCGACCTGTATCCGGCAAGCACGTACGACAACTCGCCGTTTGCCGGCGACCAGGGCGCGACGCTCAACATCTTGTTCGACCGCGGCTACCCGTTTATTCAAGGAACGCTGGCGGCGCATCCGAGTGAGAACGTGCTGTTCGACAACGACTACGCCTTCTCGTATCTGCTCGGCGGCTTCGTCGACCGGTATCCCGACGCCGTTACGGACGTCGTGACCAACAAGTCGCACGGCGTGGCAACGATTCCGTTCGCGGACTCGTCGGGCTACGGTAAAGAAGTCTCGGTGTATCTCGGAAAGATCCCCGACATTCAAATCGGACCGGCACACTTCGTGAACTACCAAATGGTAACGGTAGACGGCCCGCTTTATTACGGCGGACACGAAGTCGACGCGATCATGGGCGGCGACGTGCTGCGGTACTACGACGTGTATCTCGACTATCCGCACAACAAGATCTACCTGCAGCCGAACAAATCGTTCTTCAAGGCCTTTCACTAAATGAGATCGACGCAATCCATCGCACGCGCATTCGCAGCGGCATTGCTGCTCTGCGCATCGGCCGGGCCGGCACTCGCCGACGACGGTACTACGCCGCCCGGCGGTATAACGCCGGCGGGATCGATGACCCTCACCCGGTTATTGACGCTGCATCGCGTCGCGGTCGGAAAGCTCGATGCCGGCGTCGCGAAAACCGTTACGGAAACCGATGCGTATCGCGAGGGCAATCTGACGGGCACGATTGCGATATACGAATCCGGCGACGACGATCGCACCGACGTCACGGTCGGTACGTTTCATAGCGCCTACGGAACGCTCGGCGGAAAAGCGTGGGAACAGAACCGCAACGGACTGACGCGGACGATGACCGGCGTGCACGATCGCGGCGAGATCAACGCTCGCGCGCTGCGGCACGCGGCGGAAGGCTTTGCCAGTCACGTCGCGCTGCTCGGCCGGGTGAAGGATCCGGTCTCGGCGTACGTCGTGCGTATCGACCCGCCCGGCGGCCGCGTCGAGTACCGGTTCTACGATACCTCGACGTATCTGCTCGTGCGTGACGAGGAGGCATCCGAAGGCAAACGCATCACGTACACCTACGACGACTTCCGCACCACCAAAGGCATCCGTTTGCCGTGGCACACGCATCGCACGAACGGCGTCGCCGACAACGACATGGATTGGAAGATCACCGCACTCTCGTACGGCGACAAAATCGATCCGGCGAACGTGGCAATTCCCTCGAGCGCGTCGACGCTGTCGTTCAGCGGCGATAAAACAGCCATCCCGGCGAAGCTGAGCGGCGACCGGATCATTCTGACCATTCAGCTCGGCGGCCACAAAGTGAACATGCAAATGGATTCCGGCGCGTCCGGCATTCTGCTCAACCGTGCCGTAGCCGACGCGACCGGCGTGAAGTCGTTCGGTTCGCGCACCGCGGAAACCGCGGGCAAATATCTCTCGTCCGATGCGCTGATTCCGAAGATCGGCTTCGGCGACGCTACGATGCTGAACGTCTCTGCCGAGACCGCTCCGTACGTTGCCTCGACGTACGACGGCGCTCCGGTGGCGGGCCTGATGGGCTACGATTTTATCGCGGGCGCCGTGATGCACATCGATTATCTCGGGGGCACGGTCGAAGCGATCGCACCCGCCGCGTTCAAAGCGCCTGCCGGCGCAATCGCTCTTCCGATTCGCTTGGACGACGGCGTTCCGATCGTCGAAGCGAAGATCGGCAGCGCAACCGGTCATCACTTCATCGTCGATACGGGCGCGGATCGCAGCATGATCTTCTCCGGTTTCGCAAAGGCGCATCCGGCCGACGTCGCCGATCAGGGACTGGGCGATTCGATGACCGCCGCATACCCGTACATCGATCAAATCTACGGCGTCGGCGGCAAAGTCGAAGTCCGTCCGGTGCAGGTGTCTTCGCTTACCGTGGGCAGCATCACGCTGCCGAAATGGCTCTTTGACGTCTCGCAAGATGCGCCGTCGTTCGAAGGCGACGACTACGACGGGCTCATCGGCCAGGACGTGCTGCGAAACTTCGACGTGTACTTCGATTACGCGCACACGACGATGTACTTAGTCCCGAACGACCGCTACAAGCAGCGCTGGGGCTAAACGTCGGCGATATCGGTGCGGTAGGTTAAGCCGCTCGCGCCGCGCAGATGCGCGGCGTAGTCACGGACGGCGTCGTACGCGCGCGCACGCGCGAGTGCGACGTCGTCGCCCAATCCGGTAACCGTCAGCACGCGGCCGCCGCCGGAGCTGACCGTTCCGTCTTCTTCGAGCGCGGAGTTGCCCCAAAAGATCTGCGCGTCCAGCCCGAGGTCGACGTTTGCCGGCAGCCCGCGCACGGGCGTACTCGAACGCGGATAGTCTTCCGTTGCAATCACCACGCCGGCGCAAGCTCGCGCCGCGAAGGACGCGGCGCTCAAATCGATGGCGCCGGTTGCCGCCGAGTACAGCAGCTGTGCGAAGTCGCCCGTAACGCGCGGCATCAGCACCTGCGTCTCAGGATCGCCGAAGCGCGCGTTGAACTCGATGACCGACGGGCCGTCATTCGTCCACATCAATCCGCAGTACAGCACGCCGACATACTGTTCGCCTTCGGCGAGCAATCCGCGCAGCACCGGCGCGAGTATTCGTTCGCGCACCGTATCTTCTAAGTCCAGCGGGAAGTGTTTGGGCGGCGAGTACGCGCCCATGCCGCCGGTGTTCGGTCCCGTGTTTCCGTCGCCGGCGCGCTTATAGTCGCACGCCGAAGCGATGGGATACATCGCGCGCCCGTCCGCAATCGCGAACACGCTGACCTCGTGTCCCGTGAGTTTCTCTTCGAGCAAAACGTCGGTGCCGCCGCCCGGAATCTTGTTCGTGCCGTACCATTCGGTCAGCACCTCTTGCGCCTGGGCAGGCCCGTCGGTAACGACAACGCCTTTGCCGGCAGCGATGCCGTCGGCTTTGACGACGACGCCCCCGCTCCAATCTTCCAGCGCTTTCTTCGCGCCTTCGAGCGAATGCACGATAGCAGCACGCGCCGTCGGGACGCCATGCCGTTCCATAAACCGCTTCGCAAAGATCTTACTGGTTTCGAGCCGGCCGCCCGAACGGTTCGGACCGAACACCGGAATACCGGCATCGCGAAACCTATCGCCAACGCCCGCAGCAATCGCGATCTCCGGCCCGAGCACGACGAGATCGATCTTCGCCTGCTGCGCGGCATGCAACAGCTGCTTTCCATCAGTCGGCGGAATCTTCCAATTCTCACCGCGCAACGCCGTTCCGGCATTGCCGGGCGCAGCAAACACGGCCTCGCACGAAGCAGACTGCGAAAGCCGCCAACTCAGCGCGTCTTCTCTTGCGCCATTACCAACGACGAGGATTCTCATACGGCGGCTGACGCCACGGTCATGGCGATCCGGCGAACTATGACATTTTTGCGCAAAACAGGATGTTTTCTACAAAACTTTGTTTTCGCAAAAATGCATCGTAGCGGCGGTTTTCCCATGGATGGGAAAATCGCCAGCGGTCGACGGAGCGCCATGACCGTGGCGTCAGCCGTCGTATGAGAATGAACCAGCACTATTCCCACTCCACCGTGGACGGCGGTTTGGAAGTGATGTCGTAAGCAACACGGTTCACGCCGTGGACTTCGTTTACGATTCTGGTCGAGATGCGTTCGAGCAGCTCGTACGGCAAGCGCGCCCAATCCGCCGTCATGCCGTCTTCGCTGGTGATCGCGCGCACGGCGACGAGGTTCGAGTACGTGCGGCCGTCGCCCATCACGCCGACGCTCTTCACCGGCGTCAGCACTGCGAAGTACTGCCAGGGTTTCGGGTCGAGCGTTGCGCCTGCGGCATCGATCTCGTCCGTGACGATCGCGTCGGCTTGGCGGACCAGATCGAGACGCTCTTCGGTAATATCGCCGATGATACGCACTGCCAGGCCCGGTCCCGGGAACGGCTGCCGCTGCACGATGGCGGGCGGCAGTCCGAGGACGTTGCCGACTTCGCGCACTTCGTCTTTGAAGAGCGAACGCAGCGGCTCGATGAGCGAGAAGTTCATCTTCTCCGGCAAGCCGCCGACGTTGTGGTGCGACTTGATCTTGTGCCCCGCTTTGCTCTGCGGCGTCTTCGATTCGATGACGTCGGGATACAGCGTGCCTTGCACCAAATACTTAACGCCCGGAATCTTCGCCGCTTCTTCTTCGAAAACGCGGATGAATTCGTGGCCGATGATGATGCGCTTCTGCTCGGGATCCTCGACGCCGCGCAGTTTGGTCAGGAACCGTTCGCGCGCATCGATCGCAACGACGTTCAGATGCAGCACGTCGCGGAACGCTTCCAAGACGCGCTTGGCTTCGTCTTTGCGCAGTAAGCCGTGGTCGACGAAGACGCAGGTGAGCTGCTCGCCGATCGCGCGCGAGACCAGCGTCGCGGCGACGGCGGAGTCCACGCCGCCGGAGAGTGCGCAGATGACTTTGTCGCTGCCCACTTTGGCTTTGATCTCGGCGACGCTGCTCTCGACGAACGACTCCATGCGCCAGTCGCTCGCGATACCCGCAATCTCGTGAACGAAGTTGCGCAGGACGCGTTTGCCTTCTTGCGTGTGCACGACTTCGGGATGGAACTGCACGCCGAAGATCTTGCGCGTCTCGTCGGACATCGCCGCAACGTTACAGCGCGCGGTCGAACCCGAGGAAACGAACCCTTCCGGGAGCCGCGTGACGGAGTCGCCGTGCGACATCCACACCCGCGAGTCGGCGCTTACGCCCGCAAATAACTTCCCGCCCTCGACGTGAAGCATCGCCGGTCCGTACTCCGCGTGATCGAGCTTGACGAGTTCGGCACCGTATTCGCGCGCGATGAGCTGCATGCCGTAACAGATACCGAGTATCGGCGTATTGCTGTGCAGAATCGCCGGGTCCATCTGCGGTGCTTCGGGCGTCAGCGTGCTCTCCGGGCCGCCGCTTAAAATGATCGCCGCCGGACGGCGCAGCGCCAGTTCGTCCCACCGTACGTCGTAGGGAACGATCTCACAGTATACGTTCATCTCGCGAACGCGCCGCGCGATCAGCTGGCTGTACTGTGCGCCGAAGTCGAGGATGAAGACGGTAGCCGGGGTTTTATCCATTCGAAGCAGCGGCGAAAACGGCGTCGTAGTCGGGCTCCTGTCCGACTTCCGGGACGATCTGTTTATACTTGATCTTCTTGTCTTTACCGATTAGGAAGATCGACCGCGCGAGCAGCCCGACGCCGTGAATCTGTACGCCGAACGCTTTTCCGAAATCGTGGTCGCGGGCATCGGACAGCATTCCGAGCTTAACGTCGCCCTGCGCGCCGCACCAGCGAGCCTGCGCGAACGGGAGATCGCGGCTCACGACGTATGCCGCCGTATCGGCCGGCAACTCCGCCAAGCGCGCGTTGAATTTTCCGGACTCCGTCGAGCAAACGCCGGTATCGAGCGACGGAACGACGATCAGCAGCACGTTCTTCGTACCGTTTTCGGTCAGGTCGTCAAGCGTTTTTGCGTCGGTCATCCCTTTGCCGACGACGGTAAAATCCGGCGCGGTATCGCCCACTTGCAGTTCGGAACCGTCGAGCGTAATCGGATTGCCGCCCATCGTCAGTGACATGTTAATCGATCCTCCGGCGCGTGTGTTCAAATCTAGGTGAGAATGTCATCCAGCTTGCCTGCCTCGCGAGCAAACACGACTTCCATCGCGATGCGCTCGCCGACCGAAACGTCGCGTCCCCAACGGTACGCCGAGTACGGCGTATAACGCGTTCCGGGCGAGCCCGGGATGCGCAGCGAGACGTCGTAGCAAACGAATTCTTTCGGCGGTCCCGCCGTGATGATGCACTGCAATGCAAACGGCCCGATGACCCCGGGCGCGTTTGCTTCGCGCGCCGCTTTGACGAAGCGCTCGCCCATATCGAACGCTTTCTCGAGCGTCGATTCGGTGAGCGTCGCCGCGATGTGTCCGGCTTCTTCCAAGCGCATCGGCACGCCGCGAAGCGCATCGAGCGCGGCGGGCGGCACGTTGCGGAAACCTTCAAGGTTCGTTTGACGGCGCGTATCCGTTCCGCACAACTCGAGCTCGCCGAGCACGGGCGAGTAGAAAAAGTTCAAGTTGATCGAAGGTCCGAGCGCGTACTCCTCGATCACCGCGCGCTGCAAGCCTTCTTCGGTCAGCATCCCCTCGCGAATCAGACGTGCCGACGTCTCGCGGTAATCATGCGGCGAGGTGCACAAAAAAAACGCGCGTTCGAAACTGACCTTCGCATGGGGCGCTTTCACCATCACCAAGCGGTCGATGCGGTCCGGCGAATCGAACTGCAGCGGATGGCGCACGCCGGCGCGCTGCAGCAGCGCATATTGGTTGCCGCTCTCGTCGCGTTCTTCGGCGCGCAGCAGATGCCGGTTCCCGAACATCTTGACCTTCATGCCGCGCTCTATTTCGTCGTAACTGTACTTCTGATGGAGGTAGACTTCGAACGAACGGTTCGGAACGAAGACGCAGTTACGGTCCAGGAGTTGCCGCTGCACATCCTCGCGCAGCAGATCGGCGAACTCGTCGAGTTCGATCGTCTCGTCGACGCAGCCGCGCGCCGGTGCGGATTCGGTTCGCGCATAGAAACGCGCGTACGTTTTCTCGCGGCCCTTCGCAGTCACGACGAGATTGCGCAAGCCGTGCAGCCGCGCCCCGTACGCCACTTCGAGCGCGGAGTGGCTGCCGATGGAACACATGGTGATATCGCGGCCGTTGGTCACGGCTCGCCTCGTTAGACGCCCCGCGCAAGAGGACCCGCCTGCGTGTAGAACTAGCCCGGATGGAAGCTCCGGCCAAACTGCGCAGCATCGGCCATTATATTGATGGCCGCCTCGTCACGTCCGGATCGGGCCGGACGGGCCCGGTGTACGACCCGGCGACGGGGCAAGTCCAAGCCCAAGTGGCATTCGCCGACACGGCTGACGTAGACCGGGCCGTCGAAGCCGCCCGCCGGGCCTTTCCCGCCTGGAGCGCGACGCCGCTGGGCAAACGCGCCGAAGTCTTCTTCTCGTTCCGGGCGCTCCTGAAGGCGCACGCCGGCGAGTTTGCGCGGATCGTTTCAAGCGAACACGGCAAAGTCGTTAGCGACGCCGCGGGCGAGGTGGCCCGCGCGCTCGAGGTCGTGGATTTCGCGTGCGCGCTGCCCCACGTGCTCAAGGGCGAGTTCAGCGAGAACGTCTCGAGCGGCATCGATACCTACTCGCTGCGTCAGCCGCTGGGCGTCTGCGCCGGCATTACGCCGTTCAATTTTCCGATGATGGTGCCCGTGTGGATGTACGCGATCGCGATCGCGTGCGGAAATACGTTCGTGCTCAAACCCTCGGAGCGCGATCCGTCGGCATCGCTGCTGATGGCGGACTTGCTCGCGCAGTCCGGGCTGCCCGCCGGCGTCTTCAACGTCCTGCAAGGTGACAAAGCATCGGTCGATGCGCTCCTCGAGCACCCGCATATTGCGGCGGTAAGTTTTGTCGGCTCGACCCCCATTGCCCGGCACGTGTACGCTGCGGCGGCGGCAACCGGAAAACGCGTACAGGCGCTGGGCGGGGCCAAAAACCATCTGATCGTGATGCCCGACGCGGATATGGACGCCGCCGCGGATGCGCTCGTTTCGGCTGCGTACGGTTCGGCCGGCCAGCGCTGCATGGCGATCTCCGCGAGCGTCTGTGTGGGCGATGCGGGCGACGCGCTGATCGAAAAATTGAAGACGCGCATCGCGGCCTTAAAAATCGGCGCAGGCAGCGATGCTTCGAACGATATGGGTCCGGTCGTTTCGCCCGAAGCCCGCGAGCGAATCCTCAACGCGATCGCAACCGGCGAACGCGAAGGCGCGGCACTCGTCTGCGACGGACGCGGCAAAACGGTGCCCGGCTGCGAAGACGGCTTCTTCGTCGGGCCGACGCTTTTCGATGAGGTCCGTCCGGAGATGACGATCTACCGCGAGGAGATCTTCGGGCCGGTGCTCGTAAACCTGCGCGCGAACACGCTGGACGAAGCGCTGCAGATCGTTGCCGCCAATCCGTACGGCAACGGCGTCTCGATCTTCACGCGAAGCGGCGCCGCGGCGCGCAAGTTTCAGTCGGAAGTCAGCGCCGGTATGGTCGGCGTAAACGTCCCGATTCCGGTGCCGGTGGGCTACTACAGCTTCGGCGGGTGGAAAGCATCGCTCTTCGGCGACCTGCACGTGTACGGCGAGGACGGTTACCGGTTCTACACCCGTGGCAAAGTCGTAACGTCGCGCTGGCACGACAGTTCGGCCGGCGTCAACTTGGGCTTTCCGACGCATCAGGATGATAAATGAGGTAACATGCTGGGGGAATCGATCCACCGTAAGCTCTCCGGCGTCGAGGTTCGCTTAGAAGCGAACCGCTGTTTGAATTGCTACGACGCGCCGTGCACGAACGCGTGTCCGACGCACATCGACGTCGCCTCGTTCATCAATAAAATCGCGACCGGAAATCTCACCGGAAGCGCGCGCACGATCATGCGGGCGAATCCGATGGGTGCCAGCTGCGCGCGCGTCTGTCCGACGGAACAACTGTGCGAAGGCGCGTGCGTTTACAACGCGGCCGGCGATTCGCCGATCCGGATCGGCGATCTGCAGCGGTATGCCGTCGATCACGTTCGCGAAAACGGCATCGACCTGTTCGATCCGGGCCCGGCTACGGGGTTTCGCGTTGCGATCGTCGGCGGCGGCCCCGCCGGCCTTTCGGCCGCGCGCGACCTGCGGCTGCTCGGACACGCGGTCACCATCTACGACGCGCACGACGAGCTCGGCGGATTGAATACCTACGGCATCGTGCCGTTCCGTTTGGAGACCGACGTCGCGCTGTGGGAGGCGCAGCAAGTCGTGAACCTCGGTGTCGCCGTACGCACGTGCACGCGCATCGGCACCGATATCCCGTTTGCGCAACTGAGCGACAGCTTCGACGCAGTCGTGCTTGCGTGCGGCATGGGCGCCGTTCCGAAGCTGGGAATCGAAGGCGAAGATCTGCCCGGCGTGTGGGACGCGCTCGACTTTATCGAACGCGCGAAGCTCGGCCGCGACGTCGGCGTCCTCGGTTCG